>JAITGN010000145.1 GCA_031280565.1 Accumulibacter sp.
AAGTGGTTCGGCTGGCGACGAAATGGGATGGAGCGTTTTTTTATCATGGCGTTGCATGGACTTTGATTTTCTGGGGGTGTGTATTTGTGTATAGACGGCGGAAGAAGCGCCGGGAAGCCTTGGAACGCAACCCGAAACTCGGGGAAATGTCACCTGTAAATACGTAGTGACTTATCAACAACGTATACCTTCCGTTCGTACTGAGCTTGTCGAAATCTGTGATGAGCGTGTCGAACCACATGAACGGTGTTCAATGACCTGTTTGGTCAGCATCTTTCGACAATGCCAGGATGAATGGATTTTGAGCATATTTTCCAATCCGTGCTCTTCGACAAGCTCAGGATGGGAGAGGGCGAGTGAGTTGGGAAGGGGGGAGGGAAGCCGTGGCGGCGGTTTGAGACGAAGAACTTTGGTGGAATCTGGTAGACTCTCCAGTCGAGAAGATATTTCCACTGATGACAATGCGTTATATTTCAACCCGCGACGCTTCCTCGAAGCCATCGAAAAAAACGTTTACCGAAATTCTGCTCGGCGGGCTTGCACCGGACGGCGGCCTGTATCTCCCGGAATCGTATCCGCGGCTGTCGCCGGACGAATTGAACCGGTGGCGCTCTCTCTCTTACGCCGATCTGGCCTTCGAGCTGCTCTCAAAATTCATTGATGATATTCCGGCAGAGGATTTGAGGGCGTTAACCCGCAAGACGTATACGTCCGCGGTGTATTGCAATGGACGTGACCCGGACAGGGCGGCTGAAATTACGCCGGTGCGCTGGCTCGAACCCGGTCTGGGGCTGCTGGAACTTTCCAACGGGCCAACGCTCGCATTCAAGGATATGGCGATGCAGTTGCTCGGACATCTGTTCGAATACGCACTGGCAAAGCGGGGCGAGACGCTCAACATTCTCGGCGCTACGTCGGGCGATACGGGGCCGGCGGCTGAGTACGCGATGCGCGGCAAGCGCGGAATCCGCGTTTTTATGCTTTCGCCGTATGGTCGGATGAGCGCTTTTCAGCGCGCACAGATGTATTCGCTTCAAGACAACAACATTTTCAATATTGCTGTGCGCGGCATGTTTGACGACGCGCAGGATATCGTCAAGGCAGTTTCGAACGATTGTGCGTTCAAGTCCAGGCACAGAATCGGGGCGGTGAACTCGATCAACTGGGCGCGTGTCGCGGCGCAAGTGATTTATTATGTCAAGGCCTATCTTGCCGCGACGCGATCAAGCGATGAACAGATCGCGTTTGCTGTGCCCTCCGGAAATTTCGGCAATATTTGCGCGGGACACGTTGCGCGCATGATGGGGCTGCCGATTGGTCAGCTCATCCTGGCGACGAATGAAAATGATGTGCTCGACGAGTTTTTCCGGACAGGCATTTACCGCCCGCGCGGAACGTCGGAAACGTTTACGACATCCAGTCCTTCAATGGATATTTCCAAAGCGTCGAATTTTGAACGTTTTGTTTTCGATCTTGCAGGACGCGATCCGGCGGTTATTTGCCGCTTGTGGGCGGAAATTAACAGGGGGGGCAGTTTCGATCTGTCCGGGACACCGTATTTCGCGCGTCTGCCGCGTTTTGCTTTTGCTTCGGGAAGGAGCCTGCATGCGGACCGTCTTTCAACGATCCGGCATGTTTATGAAAAATATGGCCTGATGATCGATACACATACGGCGGACGGATTCAAAGTTGCGCTTGAGAGACGAACGCCGGAAATGCCTGTGTTGACGCTGGAAACGGCTTTACCAGCCAAGTTTGAGGAAACGGTTGTCGAGGCGATCGGAAAACTGCCGGAGCGTCCGCGGGCGATGCGCGGCATTGAGCGTTTACCGCAGCGAGTCGAGGTTCTCGACGCGGATGTGCAGGCGGTCAAATGTTTTATTGAGCGGCATGCCGTCGATTGAAAGGGCGTGGAAAAAACGCCGGGGTCAATTCAAAGGCGGCGGGAGAGACCGTGGCGACTGGAACGAGGGAGTATCCATTCCTATTGTGCTGCCTGAGAAAACCCGTAAAGTGCGTAACGACGACCGTTATGGCAAAAACGTAAAACAGCGCGAATGGCACTTTTGATCTTCTTTCCTGATATGGGCTGAATACCGGGCACAGGATAAGCGTCGGCTATAGCGTTTCCTGTGGAAGATGTTCGCCGTCCGAAAAAAAGCGCATCGACAGATCGATTGCCCTGACATCTTTGGTCAGGCCTCCGATCGATATGCGATTGACCCCGGTTTCGGCAATCTGGCGCACATTGTCCAGAGTGACGTTCCCCGACGCTTCCAGCGAGGCGCGCCCCGCCGCCATGTCGACAGCTTTGAGCATTTCGCCGGGAGTCATGTTGTCGAGCAGGATCATCGTTATTCCAGCGTCAAGCGCATCCTGCAATTCGTCGAGAGTTTCCACTTCAACCTGAATGAAGCGGCAGCCGCGTCCGCTCGCTTTTTCAGCGATTTTTCGGGCGCTTTCGATTGCCGTGCGTATGCCTCCGGCGGCGAGGATGTGATTTTCCTTGATAAGAACCGCGTCATAGAGTCCATGGCGGTGATTCAGTCCGCCGCCGCATTGGACGGCGAATTTCTGGGCATGGCGCAATCCCGGCAGGGTTTTTCGTGTGTCGACGATGCGCGCGCGCGTACCGGCGATCGCATCGACGAATTGGCGGGTTTTTGTGGCGACGCCCGAAAGCAGTTGCAAGAAATTGAGCGCGGCGCGCTCGCCGGTCAATAGTGGCGCGGCTGGCCCTCTGATTTCGCAAAGCGTCGCGTTTGGAACGACGCGTTCGCCGTCGCGCGCGTTCCAGACAATCGTGATGGAGGGATCAAGCTGTAAAAAGCAGCACTTGAACCAGTCAGTTCCGCATAAAACAGCGTTTTCGCGCGAAGTCACGCGGGCCTGCACGATGGCTTTTTCCGTTATCAGCTGTGCGCTGAGATCGCCGTCGCCGATGTCTTCCAGGAGCGCGGCCGCGACATTGCGCGCGATTTCTTCCGGAGATGGAGAATAGAGGAGCGAACCGGTCATAAAGGCATTCTTTTGGAATTGAAATTTCAGGCCGTATGCCGGGTCAGGCGTTCGCCGTTCCAGCAGAGGTATTCGCCGCCGTTTTCGTTCCAGTCGGCCAGCACCCAGCGTTCGACACGGATTCCATCGATGATATGTTCATGCGTCGCGGGACGGTGAGTGTGTCCGTGAATGAATGTGGGATATTCCTGCCGGCGTAGAAAATCCTCGATGGCGCGGATATCAAGGTCGGCATAGCGGCCGTCGCCTCTTTCTTTGTTCGCGGCGATGCTCTGGTTGCGGAGCGCGACTGCCAGAGCGTCGCGTTCTTGCAGGGATTTTGAAAGAAAGTCGTCGCGCCATTTTTCAGAACGGACGGCCGCGCGAAAAGCCTGATAGTCCGCGTCATTGACGCAAAGCGCATCGCCGTGCGAAAGCGCGAAGCATCGCGGCGGTACCGAAAGAATGTAAGGATCGGAAATAAGCCGTGCGCCGGTTCGGCTGCAAAATTCGCGGCCCAGCAGAAAATCACGGTTGCCGTGCATGATGGATACTTCGATGCCACTGGCCGTCAGATCGGAGAAGGCTTCAAGAATCTTTTGAAGAAAGGCATTTTCGGAAACCCGAATGCTGTCGTCACCTATCCAGACTTCGAAAAGGTCGCCGAGAATGAAAAGGTTCCCGGTCTGGCGCGCGGGACCATTCAGATAACCAAGAAAACGGTTCGCAATGGCGGGTGCATGCGAGGAAAGATGGATATCCGAGACGAAATGAATCATTGCCGGAACAAGGCGTTTACGCGGTGTCTAGAGAATTTCGGCCCGTTCGATGACGACATCCTCTTTTGGAACATCCTGATGAAGGTTCGCGTTACCTGTCGGAACGTTCCTGATTTTATCCACGACATCATGGCCATCGATGACTTTCCCGAAGACGCAGTAACCCCAGTTCGAGGGGTCGGGCGCCCTGTAGTTCAGAAAAGCGTTGTCGGCGACATTGATGAAAAACTGCGCGGTCGCCGAGTGAGGCGCTTTCGTCCGTGCCATGGCAATCGTATAGGTTTCGTTTCTCAGGCCGTTGTCGGCTTCGTTTTTTATCGGATCGTTGCAGGGTTTTTGCTTCATTCCGGATTCGAATCCGCCGCCCTGGATCATGAAACCATCGATGACGCGGTGAAAAATCGTCTTGTCGTAGTGACCGGACTCAACGTACGCAAGAAAGTTTTTTACGGTTTCGGGGGCTTTGTCGGCGTAAAGCTCAATGTCGATTATCCCAAGAGATGTATGCAGTCTGACCATTGTGGCACCTTATTTTTTCTCGATGATTTTCACAGATTGAATGACGACCGGTTCCAGCGGCACGTTCTGGTGAGGGAAACGGCTGCCTGTCGGAAGCTGGGCGATTTTATCGACAACATCCATCCCCCGGACGACTTTCCCGAAGACGGCGTATCCCCATCCATCCGGCGCGGGATAATCCAGTCCGCTATTGTCCTTGTGATTGATGAAAAACTGGGCGGATGCCGAATGCGGGTCGGAACGGCGCGCCATGGCGATGGTACCACGCAGGTTTTTCAGACCGTTTTTCCCTTCGTTTGGAATTGTGCCGCTGGCCGGTTTTTCCGTCATGTCTTTCGTGAATCCGCCGCCCTGGATCATGAAACCGGCGATTACGCGATGGAAAATCGTTCCATCGTAAAAGCCTTTTTGCGCGTAACGCACGAAGTTTTCAACGGTTTTGGGTGATTTGACCGAATTGAGTTCGACCACGATTTTCCCCTGGCTGGTTTGCATTTCAACTGTGGGCGCGGCCAGCGAGAGAGACGCGGCGAACAGTCCTGCCGCGAAGAACGGAAGTTTTAAATACTTTGTCATTTATAGGCTCCTTCGAAAATAATTTTCCATGCGCCGTCCTCACGAACCCAGTATTGACGTTTCAGCATCAGATTGTCCAGATTGTTGCTCCGGTAGTCCTGCTCGAAAGCCACGAGAACAAGTTCCTCATTGCCGGGGTTGCGGAACATCGAGAGATTGGAAAGCCTGATTTTGATCCATTCTTTTGCCGTGTTGACCCGGCGTTTTTGCTCGGCGAATTGTTCGCGCGTTTGATCGCTGGTCTGAAAGCGTTTCGAATAATGCCGCATATAACGGCCGATGTCCCGGCTTTCCCAGTCGTGGCGCCATTCGTCGATTTTCTTTTTGAGCGCGGAGCGCTCGTTTTCCCAGTCGTCGAACGATAGCCACTCAATCGAATTGCTGATGATTACGGGAGTCAGGCCAATCTGGACGTTTTTTGCCAGCGCGTTGAGATCGACATTGGCAAGCACGACGCAGCCATCAGAAGCTTTGGGGGGACGCGAATAGGTATCGGAAGGCGTCCCGTGCAGCCAGATGCCGTGTCCTTTGCGTCCATTGCGTTTGTCCCATTCATTGGGGTAGTTGATCGGAAACGCGCCGGCGCCATAAAGGTCTCCGATTTTTTGGGCGGGCAGGCTCGATGTGATGTGATAAACGCCAGTGGGCGTTTTCTTGTCGCCTTCGAGCATTTTCCCCGCGCCAAGCTTGCCATATGAGATGTAGTAGTCGGCGACGAAACGCGGACTTCCGTCTTTCTGGTTTTTGTAAAGATAGAGACGCGCTTTCTGGGTGTCGACGACGATCGCGTATTTCTGGTCGGAGCGCATTTGCAGTAGATACCGCGGAACATAATTGTCCAGATTCGGACGGTCGCGGTAGGCCCTCAAACGCGCGATGATTTCTTCGCGCAAGTCATCGAGTTTTTCCCGTGGCGCGTTGCGGGCATTGCCGAAAGTCGAAAGCGGCATGCTCCGCGCGAGCAGGAGATCGCCCTTGATTAAATGGGCCAGACGGAAATTGGGGTAATGCTTGAGAAGGGTTTCGGTTTTTTTGAGCGCTGAATCAAGCCGGTTTTCTCCGATTGCCGAAAAAATTTCCGAGAGCATGGGTTCGGGACCGGAAGCGGGGGAATTGGCCGCCGGACGAGCCACGCTGTTTTCCGCGCCCGCGGCAAGCAATGGCGCGGCGAGACTGAAAACCGGCAGAAGAAGTAACAGGGCTATGCCGCGCATCAATTGACGCGTTCCTGCTGGATAAGCCAGCGGTTTTCTGACAGCGTGAAAACGAGGGTTTTGTTCGCCGAGCTTTTAAGGGTATTTGAGACATAATGCTGACGAAATTTCACTTCGGCTTTTTTGTCCGAAAGCGAAACGCGGATGTTTTCGACGCTGACCTGAAGTTTGCCTGGTTTGTCGATTCGTTGCGCGCGTTCCGCTTCCCAGGCTTTACGCGTCATGTCTTTGGGAAGCTGGAAGTTTCCGGCGTAATACGCAAGATAGGCTTTCACGTCTTTTCTTGACCACGCGCTTGCCCATGAACGCACGGTTTTGACGATTTCTTGTTCGATAGACGCGGCGGATACCGATGGTGATGGCTCAATCTTTTTCGCCGTTTCCTGCGCTGCGGGAGGCCGAATGCTTTGGGACGGCTCAGCCGGTTTTATGGAAGATGTCTGGGAAGGCGTGTCCGGAGCCTCGGGCCGGGAGGGTTCCGGATCGGGAGGAATGGCGGCGGATGGATTTGCCTTCGCCAGCGCGGTTGGCGGTGTTTTCGGTTTCGATGAAGCGGAAGGGCTGATTATTTCCCGAATCATCGAAAGCTTGGTTTGCGTCGTGGTATTCGATGAATCAAGCTGAAGCGCCTTGCCGTAGGCCTGACTTGCCAGTGCCGCGTAAATATCGCCAAGATTTTCGTGGGCGACGGAATAGCTCGGATGGGTGCGGATCGCCATTTCAAGCGCCGAACGCGCGCGGTCATACTGCTTTTGCTGCGCATAGAGAACAGCCAGATTGTTATAGGGCTCGGGCAGCTCCGGAAAGTCTTCTGTCATCCGGATGAAAATGGCGATGGCTTCGGCGGGACGGTTCATCTCCGTCAGTATCAGCCCTTTGAGAAAGCGGCCCTGGGCTTCCCTGGGTTTTGAGGCGATCAACAACTCGGTTTTCTCAAGTGCCTGCTGCAACCGGCCTTGACGCATCAGGCGCTGGATTTCCTGTGTTTCACGCGGCTGTGGCTGGATACTGGCGCGGGAGGCGCTCGATGGCTGTGCGTTGACCGCCGTGTTCGGGAAAGACAGGAAAATGGCTATAAAGCACGCCAGTAAAGGTTTGGGGATGTAGTGGCACATCGGTATGATTGTATATGAATAAAATTCGATAGAAGTCACAATGGCTATAACGCGGCCATAACAGCTGGCAAAGGGCGACAGATCGCTTCATTCTATCAAGAAGCGCTTTGAATCCAAAACAACATTCTCGTATCTCTGGCTGAAGGATTATATACTGGACGCTCTCTTTTCCCGGCCAGAAAAATGCTGAAAATCTATAATTCCCTTTACAGGGAAAAACAGGAATTTATCCCGATAACGCCGGGAAAAATCCGCATGTACGTCTGCGGAATGACTGTTTACGATTACTGTCACCTTGGGCACGCGCGCGTGCTCGTTGTTTTCGACATTGTCCAGCGTTGGCTGCGAACCAGCGGGTTTGATGTGACCTATGTGCGCAACATTACCGATATTGATGACAAAATCATTCGCCGCGCGCGTGAAAACGGCGAATCAATCCGGGATTTGACGGACCGTTTTATCCGCTTCATGCATGAGGATTCGGCGGCGCTGGGGGTCGAAGCCCCGGATTTCGAACCGCGCGCGACCGGTTATGTCCCGCAAATGCTGGAGCTGATCCGGAAACTGGAACAGAACGGGTTGGCGTATAAAACTCCCGGGGGGGATGTGAACTTCCCCGTGCGCAAATTCCATGGCTATGGAAAGCTTTCCGGGAAATTGCTGGATGATCTGCGCGCGGGCGAGCGCGTGGAGGTTGATTCTTCCAAACAGGATCCGCTTGATTTTGTTCTGTGGAAGCGCGCGCGGGAAGACGAGCCTTCCTGGCCTTCGCCTTGGGGCGACGGCCGTCCCGGGTGGCATATCGAGTGTTCCGCGATGAGTTCGGATTTGCTTGGAAAACGATTTGATATTCACGGAGGCGGGCAGGATTTGCAGTTTCCGCACCATGAAAACGAAATTGCGCAATCCGAGGGGGCGCATGGCGGCGTTTTTGTCAACTACTGGATGCACAATGGTTTTGTGCGGGTCGATGACGAAAAAATGTCGAAGTCGCTTGGCAATTTTTTTACCATCCGCGCCGTTCTCGAACAGTATGACGCGGAAGTCGTCCGTTTTTTCATCGCGCGCGCGCATTACCGCAGTCCGCTCAATTATTCTGATAAACACCTGGACGACGCGCGTCAGGCGCTTTCCCGCTTGTATACGGCGATCCGGGCGCATTCTGCCGCCGTCGAAACACGGACTGACTGGGATGAGCCGCATGCCGCGCGTTTTCGCGCGGCGCTTGACGACGACTTCAATACGCCAGAAGCCTGCGCCGTGCTTTTCGATCTCGCGGCGGAAGTCAATCGAAGCGGATCTGCCGCGCTGTCCGGGCAATTGCGTTCCCTGGCGGGAATTCTTGGGCTTTTGAAACGTGATCCACGGGAATTTTTGCAACAACAGGTTCAAGGTGGGCAGACTGAAGGAACGGATGGCTATTCGCCGGAAAAAATCGAAACCCTGATTGCGGAGCGCGTTTTGGCGAAGAAAAACAAAAAATTCGCCGAAGCGGATCGTATTCGTGAAACGCTTCGTTCGGAGGGAATCGTTCTGGAGGATGGTCCGCAGGGCACAACCTGGCGCCGCATCTGAAAGAATCGCTTAAGAAGGCGGTTTTTCCGTTTTCTGATCGTCAGATGCCGTCCGGAAATGGAAAGGAAGAAAAGAGGCAAGAGATGAGAGAATGGATTGTCTCCCTGGTGACTGGCTTTATACAGACCAGCCCCGTCAACCGCATGGGCGAGGCTTTTGGCGAAGAGAGGATGTGGGATACGCCGCTTGTGCGTTTCGCTTCCGGCGCGGATGGGCTTTTCAAACGGTATAAAATGCCTGAAGCATGTGGTGAAGAACACTGGTTGCCCGAAGAGGTTTTCGCAAAGTTCTATCCAGAAGAAAAAGCCCCTGGCGGCGCGTTGACCCTGATCAGCTGGGTGTTGCCGCAAACGCGGCTGACGCGGGAGTCACTGTGCAAGGAAACTTTCTATCCTTCCGAACGCTGGGCGCGGGCCAGGATACTTGGCGAGAAAATCAACGATGAATTGCGTATCTATCTGGTGAATGCCCTTGGAGACGCAGGCTACAAGGCGTGCGCCCCGGTTCTCCATCCGGAATGGACGCGGCTGGAAGGCGTTCAACGGGTTTATTCTTCCAAATGGTCGGAACGCCATGTCGCCTACGCCGCCGGACATGGCACGTTTGGTTTTTGTGATGCGCTCATTACGTCTGCTGGCAAGGCTGTGCGTTTGGGCTCGGTCATTGCCGGACTGAAAATCGCGCCGGATGAAAGACCTTACCAGGGTATCTATGACTATTGCCTGCATGATGGAAATGGCGCCTGCAGCCGCTGCGTCGAGCGATGTTCCATTGGAGCGCTCGATCCGGAGAAGGGGCATGACAAGGTAAAATGCCGCGCTTTTCTGCGCGGTGAAGCGACGGCTTATGTTGGAGAACATTTCGGGCTGGATGGCTATGGCTGCGGTCTTTGTCAGGTCGGCGTGCCTTGCGAGAAAGGTATTCCAAAAAGGCGGCGTGGCCGGGATTCCAGGCTGGGTCCGGATGGACGTGATTCTTCGTTTTGACTCAATGAAAAATCAATTTATTACAGTTTAATTTCTTTAGAATCCATGTAATTCCGAATTTTTTTGTTTGTTTTTTTGATAAAAATTGTTGATATTCGAAAAAAATAGACGTTTTCAAAAGATTCTTCTAATTTATCCTAACCGGAAAAATAGAAAAATTCAGAATAAAAGGACGTTTTTAAGGGGTTTTATTTAGAAAAACAAGAGAAAATCGCTCGAAGACGTTTCTCTTTTTTGTCCGGCGCATGAGCGGCAATGCGCCTGCGCGGAACCGGCGCGTAAAGGCGATGGAGCGGGCCGGTTCCGCGAAAAATTATGTTTGAATCAAATTCCAAAAGCGCTGAAGAACATTTTTGTTGACGTGGCCAGCAGGAAACAGCCGAAGATTTTGCGAAGCGGCGCCGGCCCGATCGAATGCGCGATTCGGACGCCGTATTTTACTGTCATCATTGAGCTTGGGACGATCAGAGCGAAACCGATCAGGCTGCAGTAGCCAAGACTGAATGGCGGCAGCAGGGGATTGCTCCATCCGGTCGCGATAAAGCCCAACAGCCCCGGAACGCCGATGATAATGCCTGCCGCCGCGCCTGTGCCGATGGCGCGCCGCATGTCAAGGTTGAACAGGCTGAGAATCGGAACCAGCAGTGTGCCGCCGCCAATCCCCATGAGTACCGAGAACCATCCGACAAAAAGCGAGATCGGTATGCGCCAGGCGCCAGATGTCGTCAGATCCTTGCGGATGATCCAGGTATCGCGCCGGAAAAACATGTAGAAAGCGACCAGAAGCGCGATAACGGCGAAAGTGAACATCAGGATACGTCCCGAGGATTTGCCGCCGAAAATGCTGCCGGCGATAACGCCAAACAGAAGCGGCGTCGCCAGCTTGCGAAAAAGCCCGGCGTCGAGCGAATTTAGCTTCAGATGAGAGCGTGCCGAGGTAATCGCGTTGGGAATGATGGTTGCCAGCGAAGTGCCGACCGCAAGGTGCATGCGGATTTCCTCAGCGACATCGAGCATGGGAAAAAGCAGGTAAAGAATCGGAACGACAATGATTCCGCCGCCAACGCCGAGCAGCCCGGCAAGAAAACCCGACATGCCGCCGGTGACGATCAGGGCTGCGGCAAACAGAGCCAGATGAGAAAAGTCGGCATTCATGATAATTCGTTTGACTGGCGTGGTTAGTGTAAAAAACGGAGTATGTCGCGGAATGGCGGATTCCGGATTTTTCCGCGGAAAAGAATGACATCTCCGGGTATAATCCCGGCTGTGACCAGCGGCTGGACGCGCGGCTGTGTCAAGTGTCCGTGATTTTCGGACGCCGCTCCGGGATTTCTGGATAGATGGCTGTTTCTATCCGTCAAAGCCGCGCCGCGTTTTCGTAGTGTTGTCATTGTTTCTCCAGGGCGTGACTCTGGCATAAATGATACAGGTTTTCTGCAGGTCGTTTTGGCGTGTGTGCGTGTGTATTCGTTTATACGGAAGATGCTTTAATTGCCTTGAAACGCGGCCTTTTCGAGTGAGGCCGGTCTCGCGGCGCGATGTTACGTGGTGCCCAGGAAGGGACTCGAACCCCCACAGTGTTGCCACCACCAGGACCTGAACCTGGCGCGTCTACCAATTTCGCCACCTGGGCTTTACCGGGAAGGCGCATTCTAAAGGAACACAGGAAAATGTCAATAAAAAAGCTCTCCGCCGTTCGCAGAAAAGATCCCTTTTTTCAGCGTGAAAAGGAGCGTTACGATCATCCGCTGCCGTCGCGTGAATATGTCATTCATGTTTTGACCGCGCAGGGGAAACCGGTTGGTTTTGATCAGCTGTGTGTTTTGCTCGATATAAAAAAGACGGAGCACGAAATCTTCCAGCGGCGTCTTTCGGCGATGGAACGCGAGGCGCAGTTGATGCGCAACCGCAGGGGAGCGTACATTCTGCCGGAACGCGCGAGCCTTCTGGCGGGACGTGTGCAGGGCCATGCCGACGGTTACGGTTTTTTTGTTCCGGATAACGGCAGCGGCGATCTTTTTCTCAATGCCAGACAGATGTCGACGGTTCTGCATGGAGACCGGGTACTGGTGAGACCGGCCGGGCCGGATCGCCGTGGACGGCAGGAGGGCGCGATTGTCGAGATTCTTGAGCGATTCAATAAACAGCTGGTTGGCCGTGTCCGGTTTGAACACGGTATTACGGTCGTTGTTCCCGAAAACAGGCGTATCAGTCAGGATGTCCTGATTTTGCCGGACAGAAAAAAACGTTTCAAAAACGGCCAGGTCGCGGTCGCCGAAATTATCGAGCAGCCTTCCCGGCATTCGCAGCCGATCGGGAAAATTGTCGAAATACTGGGCGATTACGCCGATCCTGGCATGGAAATCGAAATCGCGTTGCGCAAGCATGGACTGCCTTTCCTTTTTCCGGAAGAGGCGATGGAAGAAGCGAAAGCGCTCTCCGATGAAATCGGAGGAGAAATCGGCCAGGACGGACGGAAGGATTTGCGTGATCTGCCGTTATCGACCATAGATGGAGAATCGGCGCGTGATTTCGACGACGCTGTTTTTGCCGAGAAAAAAGGACGCGGCTGGCGGCTGGTTGTAGCGATTGCCGACGTCGCTCATTATGTCCGTCCAGGGAGCGCTCTGGACCGCGAGGCATTGAATCGGGGGAATTCTGTTTATTTTCCACGCCGCGTGATTCCGATGCTGCCCGAAAAACTCTCCAACGGACTGTGTTCATTGAATCCCGGTGTTGACCGGTTGGCCGTCGTATGTGACATGACTGTCAGCGGCAGTGGAAAAATTGGCGCGTGCAGTTTTTATCCCGCTGTTTTCCGCTCCAGAGCGAGATTGACCTACAAGCAGGTCTGGGACTGGTTGTCCGGCGTTCCCCGGGCGGAAAAAGCGATTCATGACGATGTGCGGCCCTCGCTGCTCTCATTGCATGACGTTTTCAAGGCGCTGCTGAAAGCGCGCCACAAGCGCGGCGCGATCGATTTTGAGACTCTTGAAACACAGATGACGTTTGACGATCAGGGCAAAATCAAAGAAATCGTTCCTGTTTCCAGGAATGACGCGCATCGGCTGATCGAAGAATGTATGCTGGCCGCGAACGTTTGCGCGTCAGCGTTTCTCGAAAAGCATGCCTGTCCCTGTCTGTACCGCGTTCATGAAGGGCCGACGCCGGAAAAGCTCGAAGGCTTGCGGAGTTTTCTCAAGGAATTCGGTCTGGGGCTGCCGGGCGGTGATGCGCCGACGGCAAAAGACTATGGGAAATTACTCGAAAAAATCAAGACGCGTCCCGATGCGGGGCTGCTCCAGACGGTTATGTTGCGGTCGTTACGGCAGGCGGTCTATAGCCCGGATAACGCGGGTCATTTCGGGTTGTCGTACGCGCGTTATACGCATTTCACCTCGCCGATCCGGCGTTACCCGGATTTGCTGGTGCATCGTTCGATCAAGGCGGCGATCAGCGGAAAGCATTGCGTGCCGGGAAAACTGGATGAAGCCGGGGCGCATTGTTCGATGACAGAGCGGCGCGGTGACGAGGCTTCGCGGGATGTGGAAAACTGGCTCAAATGTCATTACATGCGCGAACGCATTGGAGAGGAATTCGATGGCGTCATTTCCAGTGTCGTTCCATTCGGCATTTTTGTGGCGCTGGATGGCGTTTATGTCGAAGGATTGGTGCATGTTTCCGATCTTGGCGAAGACTATTTCCGTTTCGACGCCGCCAGACACAGGATGCTCGGCGAGCGCAGCGGACAGTGTTTCCGGCTTGGCGACCGCCTCCGGGTCAGGCTGGTCCAGGCCGACCTGGAAACCGGAAAGATTGATTTCGTTCTGGCCGGCCCCGCGGTGGATTGCAAAGTTTTACCTGATTCCGAAAAAACAGCGCTTCTGGAATCCGCGCCGCAGACGAAGAAAAAGCCTTCCGCGCGAAAAAAGAAAAACAGGTAAAACGCCGCTCTCATTTTTCGAAAGAGATTTTCGCCAGCGTATCCAAGTGTTGGCCAGCATTCGACCGGTTGTCTTGATCGCCGTAAGCGCGCTGTTTACGCCTGGATTGTTAAAGAAAAAGCATCTGGGATACACCTTGCTTGGCTTTTGTGCCCCGATCCGCGGCGGAATGGGGCGCGAAAGCTTTAATCGCGGGCGCTGGCCTGCGCTGTAATGGAATCCAGTGCGCCGCTGATCTGAATCGGGGTCTGCGCGCGCGTTACCGAGCCGCGCAATTGCAGTTCCATGACGCCGTTCAGGGTTTTGTCTTTTCCGATGACAAGCGCGCCGGAAGACCGCAGAAGTCCCGATGTCAGATTGAGTTCTGAAAGGCGGTAGCCTGACGGCACTGTCTGGATTTTTCCGGACAACTGTTCAAAAATCGTTTCACCTCCGCGAAATGGCGCGCCTGATGTTTGGCGAACGGCTCCGGCAAGGTCGATTCCCTGGAAACTGCCGCGGTGAATTTGGAATTCGCCATCAAGACTGGGGTGTTCAAGAAACAACCTCGCCCAGGAAGTCGATGTCGCCGAAAACGCTGTTTTTCCGGAGAGTTCTCCAGAGATTTTCTGGCCGATACCGAGCAGGGTTCCAAGATCAGTCGCGTTGATGCGTTCGAAATCCACATTTCCCCGCAAATGGTATTGACCGTTGGGCGCCTGCATAACGGCATTTCCGCGAACCACGCCGTTAAATACAAGAAGCTCCAGCGCGCCAATGTTGAAGACACCATTCAGGAAAGAGCCTTTTGCGCTGATTGCCCGGAAAGTAATGTCTTTGGAAAACGCCCATCCGTAACGTTCGAAACTGACCTGAAACCCGCCTTGCCGCTCCGGTTTTATGTCGATAAGCAGATTGCTTTCGGGGGTTTTCATCGAGAACGATTCGAGGGCGCGGTTTGTCCCAAGATTGACTTCGCCGAGCATGCCGGGAAATGCCAGTTCCGCGTATACGATGTTCGTTTCTTCGAGCCTCAGGCGTTTTATCAGGATTTGGGAGTTTTGCGAATTGGTTATCGTAAGGGCCGAGGAAAGAAAAGCGAATTTTTCGGGCGTCAAGTCGACGCCTTTCAGAACGACATCACGGAGAATCGTTCGGCTGGAAAAGACCGAGGTGATTTCCGGGATGATCCGGATTTCATTGAAACGGATGCCATTTTTTTCGTCTCCGATACGCACATCGTTAAGCGCGAGAGAAATTTTCGGACGGGTTTCTACGCGTACCTGCCCGATTTTTACCGGCGCGCCCGAAAGTTTCGAGAGAAAAGATTCGGCCTCGGGAATGTAGTTATCGAACGGAAAGAAAATGGCTGTCAGAATGATTGCTCCAGCCGCCACGACAAGAAAAAACAGAATCTTTATAGACCAGGGCATCGGGGTATTCCTGGATTTTCTTGGGGCGGTGCGGGGCGGGGCGGGGTTTTTTTTCATGAGCTTTCTTGAAGCTGTTGTGCCTAGTATCATGATGATGTTATAAATGGATGAGTTTAACGGGGCTTGATGAATTTCGCGCCGTTCAGGCGCGTCAAAATAGCGAAGACTTCCGATGATAACGGAAAAAGTCCGGATTTGTTGACGAAAAGTTTGTAAGTAGCCTAGAATACGCGTTTTCCTGTTCCCCGATAGCTCAGTCGGTAGAGCGCCGGACTGTTAATCCGTAGGTCCCTGGTTCGAGCCCAGGTCGGGGAGCCAGAATTTTTCAAAAACATGCGGAAAACAATCTTTCATTCGCGCCCTGCCTTTATCATTCGGCGCGCGGGTCATGAAAGTGTTTATGCTTGGACCGCGGGCGTCGAGTCTGCAAGTTGAATCCCTTTAATCCGGGCTTGTGTGCTGGATTCCACAAGATAATGCGCCCCGCAGTGGAAATCCGTTTTTTCGTAACAACGCAGGCAGACTTTACGTATCTTGCCGGCAGGCATACGGGAAGTGTCAAGTGACAGATTCTCCTTCGATTCTCTTTTCGCTGCGCGCTTTGCTGCCTTTGGTTCCGCGCAGGGAAAGATGGCGTTTCAGCAGTCTCCTGGCGTTGTCTCTATTGATGGCTTGCAGTGAATTGGCGCTTGCCGGCCTGGTCGCTTTGTTTGCAGCGGTATTCGGTTCGCATGATACGGTGTTGAATACCCGTTTGTTTCTCTGGCTGCGCGACTTCTCTCATATGGATTTCAGCAGCGATCCCCGGCGGCTGGCCTTGATGATCTTGTGCGCGATCCTGTTTTCCGTCATCGTGAAAAATGTGCTGAATGTCGTGTTGCAATGGCATTTGACTGCTTTTTCCGAATCGATTGGCGCGGCGGCGAGAGTTCATATTTTCCGCTTTTATCAGCGCGCCCCCTTTCTATGGATTATTCATACCGGCGTGGCGGATCTGAATTTCGGCTTGAATGCGTCGACAATGCTGGCTATTACCCTGGCTACCATTCTGCAAATTTTTACCAGCGGGTTAATGCTCATTACATTGTTTGTCGGATTGATATCCGCTTTGCCTTTTACGTCCCTGATATTCCTGTTCGTTTTTGGGGTGATCTGGACGTTTGTTTCCAGAGGAATACGAAAGTATCTGGATCGCTGTTCCCGCACTGTTTATACGGTCGATTACGCTACCAATAAGATTTTGCATCTGGCCCTGCACGCCCTTATGGAGATGCGTTTGTACTGCAGGGAAAAAATGTTGTTCTCTGAATATTCCGCGCAGCTCGACAAAAGCGTAATCGCGAAAATGCGGCGGCAGGCTGTCGGGCGTTTGCCTGTAGCCAGTCTGGAAATTTTGTGTTTCTTTGCCCTGGCGGCGGTTATGATTTTTCTGGTGTATGGACAGAATGCCGGAATCGCGCGTATTTCAGGCATTATGGGGTTCATGGCTGCCGCCGCGTGGCGGGGTTTGCCGGCGGGCAATCGTTTGGTGGAATCGTTTGCGTTTTTGCGCAGCCTGTTGCCTTATCTGTATAAAGTTGTCGAGTTGATGGGCCTGGAGCGCTCATTGAATTCAAAATTGCTGCCGGTTTTCGAAACGGTTCCTCAGATTTTACCTTCTTTCAAGCACCGAATATGCCTTGAGGATGTGTCGTTCCGTTACCCTGACGCGGGAATGGCGGCGCTTCAGGATATTTCCATAAACATCAAGGCGGGCAGCGTAGTGGGGATCATTGGTTTTTCCGGCGCGGGCAAAAGCACGCTGGTCAATATTCTCACAGGGCTTATGCCGCCGGATTCCGGGCGTGTGTTGATAGACGACACGCCGTTAAACAAGGACAACACTGTTTCATGGCTTCGTCGTATCGGTTATGTGGCTCAGGCGCCGTATATCCTGGATGCCAGCCTGGCGGAGAATGTGGCTCTCTCCCGCTGGGGGGAAGAGATAGACAGGGAGCGCGTCCGGACTTGTTGCCGTATGGCCGCCATGGAATTTCTGGACGAGCTTGACAAGGATATTGATACCGTTCTTGGAGACAAGGGCGTTCGTCTTTCAGGTGGTCAGGCTCAGCGAGTGGCCATTGCGAGAGCGTTGTACAGCGATCCGGACCTGATAATTTTCGATGAGGCCACCAGTTCTCTGGATATGAAGAATGAAAAATCCATCCATGAGACGATTTTTTCCTTGCGCGGCGATGTGACCATGCTTGTTATCGCGCACCGGTTGCATACGCTGGAAAGATGTGATGAATTGGTCTGGCTGGAGAAAGGGCGGATACGCCGGACGGGAAATGTCGAAAGTATTTTGAAAGAATACAACAGCGTTTTGCGTGATACCCGCGGCGAAACAGAAACCGCCTGACTCGGCGATTTTCCGGGTAAAAAACTCATCCTTGTATTTTCCTTCCGGGGGAATTATGGCGCAGGGCATTTCGCGCCCCGGCTGTGTTAGCGCGTTCAGGTGAATGTTCATCAAGCTGGCGCAGGCGCGCAGCAGAAAGCCTGAAGAAAAAATAGACATTCTAGAGCCAATGTTTATTATAATTTAAACAAAACTGCTTTAAAACGTTATAGATTTTGAGTTTTTTGAACGAAATCTCATTCAAGGCTATCTGAAATAATAAAAAAATTGCTTAAAAACGTATTTTTATTCTTTTAAAGCCTTTTTTATTTCAGTAATTTCTCTATAGACACCCTGTGTTTCCAATCCTCTCAGGGGCTGTCATAACGAAAATAATACGGCTGCTCTGGTCGCGCGGCGAAGAATGCGGCGGACGGTGATCCGCAGGCTGGCAGGGATTGGCGGCTGGCTTGAATCCGGACGGCAGCGCGAAGAATCTGCGTGGTTCAGTTGTCTTTGCCGTCTACGACCAGGGGCGTTTCGACGAGGTTTCCGGATGCGTTCCGGATAAAGGCCATACCCACTGGCGCGTCAAACCGGACGATGATGTCCGGGCCATAGCCGCAGAAGGTGTTTGGTTCATGCAGTCCGGAATTTCGGGGATGCCTGGCCGTTCCTGGCGGTAAAACGCCAGCCGCTGTCTTCAGGAAAATCCGGCGCTTCGCGATACATGCAGCTCACTTAGCTCACTTTACGGCCCTTGACCATGATCCGGCCGGAGGGCGCAGACATTTTCGCGCGTGATGTTTACGACCATGTCAAATGTATCGGGAAAACGTTCGGCGAGCGCGTCCAGGCCGTTCCGGACTTTAAATTCCATCTCTTCGTCATAGAGCGGGACTAGCTGGTAAAAATTGACTTCTCCGCCACCGGGCAGATGGCATCTCTGGCTGTCCGCGCCGAAGAACCAAGGCATTTCGAGAAGCATGCCGGAGAGTTTTGTGTTGTCCGCAAACGGTTCACCGTTTGGAACGGTATGCCCCCAGCCAAGCCAGGTATTTTCGTTCAGCGGAAATCGCGCAAGGAATTTCAGCCACCGGACAGGCCAATGCCATTGTTCGTCCGCGTCGCCGATTTTCCAGCCGGGCGGTAAGGTGATGAGCAATTCGGCGCGTTCCAGCTTCTTTTCGCGAAACGTTTCCGGCACAGCCATCCGGCGCGCGCCCATGCCCATCGTGAGAAGCGTGTAATACGGGCGGGGGTTGAAAAAGAACAGACGTTTTTTCGCTGGTTCGATGACGGCAATGTCAACGTGAATATCCGGCGAAGCGATTTCATGAAGAACGGTGCCGATTTTGCCGAAGTGTTTCTCAATATGTTTTTCGAGACAGTGGAATTCTTCTTTGGTATAACGCTCGCGGCTTTCCGTTTCCATTTTTTTCTCCATGGCAGGGCGCTAACCCGGAATAGTGACCGCGGCGTGTATGGCGGCATGCGGTTATAATAACAGAAGTCTCCTCTTTTCCCTTTTTTCGACCATGAGCGATTTCCTTTTTCTTCGCGGCGCTCCCGCTTTCTCCACTTTTCGTTTCCAGGAGCTGCGGTACCGTCTTCAAGCGGCTTTGCCGGGGGCGTTCATCAAGAGCGCCGATTACTGGCATGTGATAAAACTGAAATCTCCGCTGGATATGGAACAGCGGGAGCGTTTGTCGGTTCTGTTCGAAGAACGGGATGCGCGTGATATGGAAACAGGCGCTCTGTTTTTTGCCGTGCCGCGCGCCGGGACGATTTCTCCCTGGTCGTCCAAGGCGACCGAAATCGCCTGGAATTGCGGGCTTGACGCTGTCGAGCGCGTCGAGCGCGGCATCGCCTACCGGATTGAGGGCGCTTCGGATGGGTTGAGATCAAGGATTTCCGCCTTCCTGCACGACCGGATGACAGAAACCGTTCTTGAGCGTTTTGAGGAGGCGGAGGCACTTTTTCGTCATTTCCGGCCAAAACCGATGACCTCCATCCCGTTGCTTTCCGGCGGGCGAAAAACGCTTGTCGAGGCGAACGCGCGTTTGGGGCTTGCCTTGTCGGAGGAGGAGATTGATTACCTGGTCGATGTGTTTGCCGGACGCGAAAAACGCGATCCGACCGATGTTGAGCTGATGATGTTCGCGCAGGCCAATTCCGAGCACTGCCGGCACAAGATTTTCAATGCGTCGTGGATTATCGACGGCGAGCCGCGTGAAGAAACGCTTTTTGGCATGATCCGCGAAACGCACGCGGCGCATCCCGAGGGTAACATCGTTGTTTATTCTGACAACTCCTCGGTTTTCGAGGGCGCCGTGGCGGAACGTTTCTATCCGCGCAAGGACGGCGTTTACGGGTGGAGCGCGGAACTGACGCATATTCTGGCGAAAGTCGAAACGCATAACCATCCAACGGCGATTTCGCCTTTCCCCGGCGCGGCGACCGGTTCGGGCGGCGAAATCCGTGATGAAGGGGCGACGGGGCGCGGCGCGAAACCGAAGGCTGGACTCTGTGGCTTTTCGGTTTCCAATCTTTATCTGCCCGGCGCGGAACGGCCCTGGGAGCGTTCGATGGCCGCGTATGGCCGTCCGCCGCGCATCGCGCCGGCGCTCAATATCATGCTTGAAGGGCCGATCGGCGCGGCGGCGTTCAACAACGAATTCGGACGCCCGAATCTGGCGGGATACTTCCGTACCTATGAACAGCGCGTTGGCGAAGGCGATGATGCGCCCGTGCGTGGTTATCACAAACCGGTCATGGTCGCGGGCGGCATTGGCGCCATTCCGGACTGTCAATCCTGCAAGGCGGTGTCTTTTCCACCGGGCACTCTGCTGATCCAGCTGGGCGGCCCCGGAATGCTGATCGGTCTGGGCGGCGGCGCGGCGAGTTCGATGGCGACCGGCAGCAATGATGAAGACCTCGATTTTGCCTCCGTTCAGCGTGGCAATCCGGAAATCCAGCGGCGCGCGCAGGAGGTACTCGACCGTTGCTGGCAGATGGGCGCGCCCAATGGCGACGCTTCGGAACCGGGCAAGGGAAATCCGATTCTTTCGGTTCACGATGTGGGCGCGGGCGGGCTTTCGAATGCCTTGCCGGAACTGGCGCACGGCGCGGGCAGCGGCGCGTGTTTTGAATTGCGTGAAATAAACATCGAGGAACCCGGCATGTCGCCGCTCGAAATTTGGTGCAACGAAGCCCAGGAGCGTTATGTGCTCGCCATTCCGCCTTCGCGTCTGCCGGAGTTCCGCGAGATCTGCGCGCGCGAGCGCTGTCCGTTCTCCGTCGTCGGCGCAGCGTCCGGCGATGGCCGTTTACGTCTCGCGGACCGGCATTACGGCAACATTCCGGTCGATATGGATATGGAATCGCTGCTTGGCAAGCCGCCGCGCATGACGCGTGAAGCGCTTCATTTGCCTTGCGCCTCAACGTCTCTGGATTTCGCGGCGATCAATCTGGAGGAAGCCGTGCGCCGTATATTGCGTTTGCCCGCGGTGGCGGATAAAACCTTTCTGATAACGATCGGCGACAGGAGCGTCGGCGGCCTGACGGCGCGTGATCAGATGGTCGGCCCCTGGCAGACGCCGGTCGCCGATGTCGCGGTGACGACGCTCGGTTTCCGGACGCTTGCCGGCGAGGCGTTTGCGCTGGGCGAACGGACGCCGCTGGCGGTTCTCGATGCGCCTGCGTCGGGGCGTATGGCGGTAGGCGAAGCGCTGACCAATATCGCGGCGGCGCGGATCGAAAAAATCGGCGACGTAAAACTTTCGGCCAACTGGATGGCCGCGGCCGGATTTCCGGGCGAGGATGCTCGCCTGTTCGATACGGTTCGCGCCGTTTCCGGCCTTTGCAAAGCCGTCGGCATTTCGATTCCTGTGGGCAAGGATTCGCTTTCGATGCGAACGGAATGGAATGGCGGCGGCGGACAAAAGCAGGTCGTTTCGCCGATTTCGTTGATTGTAAGCGCGTTCTCGAGGGTTTCGGACGCGCGCCGTACCCTGACGCCGTGTCTGCGGCTCGACGCCGGGCCGACCGAACTCCTTCTGGTCGATCTCGGCGGAGGGCGTGACCGTATCGGCGCGTCGGCGCTGGCCCAGGTTTTCAACGCGACGGGTCTTGATACTCCGGACGTCGACAACCCTGAACGACTTGTTGCCTTTTTCCACGCGATCCAGAAGCTGGCAGACGACGGTCTTTTATTGGCCTATCACGACCGCTCGGATGGCGGACTCTTTGTCACCCTGGCTGAAATGGCTTTCGCGTCGCACTGCGGCCTCAGGCTTGAGCTTGATAATTTTGGCCGCGATATTTCCTCGCGGGAAACCCTGTTGCGTCTTCTCTTCAACGAGGAGCTGGGCGCGGCGCTGCAAATCCGCAACGCGGACCGGGAGCGGGTCATGGCCTGCCTGCGCGATGCGCGGCTTGATGTTTTCTTGATCGGCGCGCCCGACGTTTCCGATGAATTTCGCGTTTTTTTCCGTGGCAGCGCGATTTTCGCCGAAAAGCGCGTCACGCTTCAGCGCGGCTGGTCGGAAACTTCTTTTCACATGCGGACGCTGCGTGACAACCCGGAATGCGCGCAGCAGGAATATGACCGTATTCTTAACACGCCGGACTGTGGCCTGTCGGCGGCGTTGACGTTCGACCCGGCCGAAGATATTGCCGCGCCATTCGTCAGGAGCGGCGCGCGTCCGAAAGTCGCCATTTTGCGCGAACAAGGCGTCAACGGACAGGTGGAGATGGCGGCGGCATTCGACCGGGCCGGTTTTTCCGCCGTCGATGTGCATATGAGCGACATTCTTTCGGGCCGCGTATCGCTTTCCGGTTTTGACGGCGCTGTCGCCTGCGGCGGTTTTTCGTATGGCGATGTTCTTGGCGCGGGAAAAGGCTGGGCACGGACGATTCTTTTCAATTCGCGCGCGCGGGACGAGTTTTCCGCTTTCTTTGGACGCGGCGAAACCTTCGCGCTGGGTGTATGCAATGGCTGCCAGATGATGAGCGCCTTGAAATCCCTGATTCCTGGCGCGGAAGCGTGGCCGCGTTTCGAACGCAACAGGGTGGAACAGTTCGAGGCGCGTTTCGTAATGGTCGAACTGCTGGCGTCGCCCTCACTGTTTTTTGACGGCATGGCGGGCAGCCGTCTGCCGCTGGTTGTCTCGCACGGCGAGGGGCGCGCCGAATTCGATTCGGAAGAGCAGCGGCAAAAGGCGTTTGTGTCGATGCGTTACATTGATAACGCCGGGCGGCCAACCGAAATTTATCCGCACAATCCGAACGGTTCCCCAGGGGGCATTACAGGCGTGACGACGCCCGATGGACGCTTTACGATTTTGATGCCGCATCCGGAACGGGTTTTCCGGACAGTGCAAATGTCATGGCATCCGGATAGTTGGGGCGAGGATTCTCCGTGGATGCGCATGTTCCGCTCGGCGCGTAAATGGGTTGGATAACCGGCATGATTAATTTGTGTTTTGATTCGGATAATTTATGGGATTCGACGTGAGTTATCACCCGGTCGCCGGGAACGAAATACGCGCGTGGTATTTCGACAAACTTCCTTCATCAGGTTCAGGACAGGCAAGGTGAATGGATTGGAAAGGGCTTCTTTAATACATTCAGAAATTAAAAACGGCTTAAAAACGTTATTTTTGTTTTCGGTTCTATTTCTTGATTTTCGTGGTAAGCGTGTTAAAAACCCGTCCGCGCCGAGTTTACCGAATCATTGACAACGCCTATTTGGTTTTATCGGAACACATCGACGATGCCTATCTCCGTTCGTGCTGAGCCTGTCGAAGTATGAACGGACGCTCTGGCGGCTTTTCAAATATCTTCCTGGTCAGTGACTTGAACGGGTATTCCCTTTTAATCAATCTTGGCCTTTCCAGTCCTGATTCTTTCTTCGAACAGTTTTTCAATCCTTACCCTTCGACAGGCTTCCTTCGACAAGCTCAGGACGGAGCAGGGCGAACGGATTGAAAAACGAGCCTCTGATGTTCCTCCTTCGTCAAGCTCAGGACAGGACAGACGGCGAGATTGGAAAGGAAGTTTCCGGAAATCCTGAGAGATTAAAAATGGCTTAAGGACGTTATTTTTGTCTTCTTCCCTGTTTTTTGCTGTTTGTGGTGAGTGTGTTAAAAAACCGTTCGCGCCAAGCCTGCTGGACTTTTCCATTGCGCTGAACCTGGTGGAGCATCGACGAGACATATCTTCATTCGTGGTGGTTTTATCGGAATACATCGGCGACGTCTATTTCCGTTCGTGCTGAGCTTGTCGAAGTATGAACGGACGTTCCAGATCATGAAAGGTTTTTCCAATCCTGATTCTTTCTTCGAATCGTTTTTCAATCCTAACCCTTCGACAAGCTTCCTTCGACAGGCTCAGGACAGGCAGGGCGAACGGATTGAAAAACAGGCTTCTGACAAACTGGACGGGCGAATGGATTGAAAAACGAGCCTCTGACGTTCCTCCTTCGTCAAGCTCAGGGCAAACGGACTGGAAAGGCACTCTTCGACAGGTTCAGGACGGGGCAGGGTGAGCGGATTGGAAAATCATGGGTGATCGGCTGAGGGAAAAAATGAGCGGTTTTTGCGCTGGAACGCGACTGGCTTGAAAAAAGACCGCGCTATCCCCATTTACCGACGCGTTGCTGGACAAGCAGCATTTCAACCGACCACATTATTCTCAATTCGTTTTTATGGAGTCTTACATGGGTGACAACAAAGAAACACGGGGATTTCAGGCTGAAGTCAAGCAATTGCTCAACCTGATGGTCCATTCTTTGTACAGCAACAAAGAAATTTTTCTGCGCGAACTGATTTCCAACGCGTCCGACGCATGCGACAAACTGCGCTTTGAGGCATTGAACGATCCAGGGCTTTACGGCGGCGACGCCGAGCTGAAGATTCGGGTTTCTTTCGACAAGGATGCCCGGACGGTTACGGTTTCCGATAACGGAATCGGACTGACGCGCGACGAAACCATTGAACATCTTGGAACGATTGCGAAATCCGGTACGCGGGAGTTTTTCTCGTCGCTGACGGGCGACCAGGCCAGGGACGCCCATCTGATCGGACAATTCGGCGTTGGTTTTTATTCCTCTTACATCGTCGCTGACCGTGTAAGCGTCGTTTCGCGCCGCGCCGGATGCGAATCCGGGCAGGCGGTCAGGTGGGAGTCCGCGGGCGAAGGCGAATTTTCGGTGGAGACCGTCGAAAAGGCGGAACGCGGAACGGACGTGATTTTGCATTTGCGCGAGGGTGAAGACGAGTTTCTTTCGGGCTGGAAATTGCATCAGATCATTCGCCGGTATTCCGATCACATTACGCTGCCGATCCTGATGAAAAAGGAAAAGTGGGACGAGGAAAAGAAAGTCCAGATACTGACAGACGAAGACGAAACGGTAAATCAGGCGTCCGCGCTGTGGACGCGCCCAAAGACCGAAATCAGCGACGAGCAGTACAAGGAATTCTATAAGCATGTCGCGCATGATTTCGAGGAGCCTCTTGCCTATACGCACGCCAAGGTCGAAGGCAAGCAGGAATACACGCAGCTTTTATATATTCCACAGCGCGCGCCTTTCGATCTCTGGGATCGTCACGCCCGTCATGGCATAAAGCTCTATGTGCGGCGTGTTTTTATCATGGACGATGCCGAACGCCTGATGCCGCTTTATCTGCGCTTCGTCCGCGGCGTTGTCGACTCGAACGATTTGCCGCTCAACATATCGCGGGAAATCCTCCAGGAGTCGAAAGACATTGAAACGATCCGGGGAGGATGCGTCAAGCGCGTGCTTTCGTTGCTCGAAAGTCTGGCTGACAGCGAAGACGCCGCGGAAAAGGAAAAATACGCCTCTTTTTGGAAAGAATTCGGCCGTGTGCTCAAGGAGGGCGTTGGCGAGGATTTCGCCAACAAGGATCGCATCTCGAAATTGCTGCGTTTCGCCTCGACACGCGCGGACACGCCCGACGAGACCGTCTCGCTGGCGGATTATGTTTCACGCATGAAAGAAGGGCAGGAAAAAATCTATTTCGTGACGGCGGAATCCTTTACGGCGGCGAAAAACAGCCCGCATCTTGAAATTTTCAGGAAAAAAGGAATCGAAGTGCTCCTGCTTTCCGAGCGCGTGGACGAATGGGTTGTCGGTTATCTGACCGAATTTGACGGAAAACCGCTGCAATCGGTCGCCAAGGGCGGCCTTGATCTTGGCAAACTGGAAGACGAGAGCGAGAAAAAGGAAGCCGAGGCCGCGGCGGACGAATATAAGGAATTGATTGAGGAAATCAAAAAAGCGCTTGATGGAAAAATCAAGGATGTCCGCGTCACACATCGCCTGACGGATTCTCCCTCGTGCATCGTCGCGGATGAACACGACATGGGCGAAAATCTGGCGCGCATCCTTAAGTCGGCGGGGCAGGCGGCTCCGGAAACAAAACCTGTTCTCGAAATCAATCCGAAACACCCGGTCGTTCAACGGTTGAAATATGAAAAAAGCGGTGCGGAATCCCGGTTCGGCGACTGGGCGAATCTTTTGCTTGAGCAGGCGACGCTTGCCGAAGGCGGCGCGCTCGACGACCCGGCCGGATTTGTCAAGCGGATCAACGCGCTGATGCTGGAAATGGCGGGCGGGCGCTGAGAGCGTTTCGTCTTCATGGAAGGCTGGCGGGATGCGACCCGCTGAATCGTTCGGCCTGCTTTACGGACTGCCGCCGATCATCGGCGCGTGGACGGAAACGCTGATTCTCGGCAGTTTTCCGTCGCCCGCGTCGCTGGCCGCGCAGCATTATTACGCGCATCGGCAAAACCAGTTCTGGCGGATTTTGAGCGTCCTTCTGGACGAGCCGCTGACTGGCATGGACTACGCGGAAAAACAGGCGTGTCTTCTGCGCCGCCGAATCGGTGTGTGGGACGTCTACCGCCGTTGCAGGCGCGAGGGCGCGCTGGATTCCGCCATTAGCTTGGCGGAATCGAACGATTTTTCCATTCTGCGCGAACGGACGCCGCGTTTGAAGCGCGTCTGTTTCAACGGAAAGACATCGGGAAAATTCGAGCGGTTGTTTTCGGAAAACGGTTATATCACCCGCGTTCTTCCATCGACCAGCCCGGCGTATACCCTGGCGTTTGAAGAAAAGAGCAGGCGCTGGCGGGAAGGCCTTTTCGGCGAATAGGCGCGGCGACTCCGGAAACCGGCTCATTCACCTGACTCCGGCGCTGGCCGGTAAAACGCGCCGCGCCGGCCGCAGGCTTTTTTTAGGACAAAAATTCTGAAAGCAGGAAAATATTCCAGAATCGTTACAATAAACAGCGCCTCATTGATAGAATTTAAAAATATTTTCTCATAAAAATTGCTGATCGCATAAAATGGACTTGCGTTTTCAAACCATTTTATTCGATGAAATAGCGTTTTTAATCATATTTTTGAGAAATGTGATGACGTTTTCAAGCTATTTTATGTATAATTTCCATAAAAAATGCTTGAAAATGATGATTTATGATTTCATCGCTTGAAGGAGCGCCGATCTATTCTCCGCGCCGTTGGTTGTGAGCGGGTCGAACCCTATGAACGGATGCTCCAGCGGCATTTCAAATTTACCTTTCAATCCTTACCTTTCGACAAGCTTCCTTCGACGGGCTTCCTTCGACGGACTCAGGACGGGGCAGGACGGGGCAGGGCGAGTGGATTGAAAAACAGACTTCTGGACGGGCGAGCGGACTGGAAAGGCTAGGAACGCCTTTACCTTGAACACCCCTGATTCAAGAGGCGTTGGGAAGACCTCGGAGCGTCCGTTCATACTTCGACAGGCTCAGTATGAACGGACGCTGCAGCCTTTCCGGCTCGTTAAATACTTTTTCCAACCTTGATTCTTCGAATCGTTTTTCAATCCTTACCCTTCGACAAGCTTCCTTCGACAGGCTTCCTTCGACGGGCTCAGGACGGGGCAGGACGGAGCAGGGCGAGTGGATTGAAAAACAGACTTCTGGACGGGCGAGCGGACTGGAAAGGCCAGGAATGCCTTTACCTTGAACACCCCTGATTCAAGAGGCGTTGGGAAGACCTCGGAGCGTCCGTTCCTACTTCGACAGGCTCAGTACGAACGGACGCTTCGGCCTTTCCGGCTCGTTAAATACTTTTTCCAACCTTGATTCTTCGAATCGTTCTTTAATCCTTACCCTTCGACAAGCTTCCTTCGGCAGGCTCAGGACGGAGCAGGGCGAACGGATTGCAAAAGAGGCATCCTGAAACTCAAAAAGATTAAAAATTGCTTGAAAACGTAATTTTATATCTTCTGCTCTGTTTTTTCCATTCGTGGTAAGCGTGTTAAAAACCCATCCGCGCCAAGTCTGCCAAATCACTGGCAATACCTATTTCCGTTCGTACTGAGCCTGTCGAAGTATGAACGGACGCTGCAGCCTTTCCGGCTCGTTAAATACTTTTTCCAACCTTGATTCTTCGAATCGTTTTTCAATCCTTACCCTTCGACAAGATTCCTTCGGCAGGTTCAGGACAGGCAGGACGGGATGATGCATGGCAAGGTCAGGGATAAAACGAAGCGCTGTGGAATGCATAACCCGGAAGGGATGTTTATAATGCCGTTTTTCATCAGAAACTAACTCCGGTTGGAAACCTTCCCCTTCAGGGGGATAATCCCGTTTGGGAGGGGCGTAACCTCTTCCAAACGTTGTTGTCGCCCGGTCACGGGCGTGGATTGAAACATTGACCTGTTACCGATGGCGCATAACGCCGCTGGGGGATTATGTCCGGAAATACGTTTGGCCGTCTGTTTTGTGTGACGTCATTTGGCGAGTCGCACGGCCCGGCAATCGGCGGCGTCGTCGATGGCTGTCCTCCGGGATTGGCGCTTGACGCGCGGGATATCCAGGCCGATCTCGACCGGCGGCGTCCGGGCGCTTCGCGTCATGTTTCGCCGCGCCGGGAATCCGATGCCGTTGAGATTCTTTCGGGAGTTTTCGAGGGAAAGACAACCGGCGCGCCTATCGGTTTTCTGATCCGGAACCAGGACCAACGCAGCGGTGATTATGCCGGACTGGCGGATGTCTTTCGGCCCGGCCATGCGGATTACGCTTATACGCGGAAATACGGTTTTCGGGATCATCGCGGCGGTGGACGGGCGTCGGCCCGGGAAACCGCTGTGCGCGTCGCGGCTGGCGCGATTGCCCGGAAATGGCTCAGGGAGCGTTTTGGCGTCACAATTTTTGGCTGGATCGCTCAGATCGGCCCGATCCGGATTCCTTTTTCCGATGAGGGCGCGATAGCGGAAAATCCTTTTTTTGTTCCGGACGCGCGGGCTGTCGCTCGGATCGAGACGTACATCGATGAATTGCGCGAGGCGGGTGATTCGGCGGGCGCGCGACTTTGCGTTATCGCGCGCGGCGTTCCGGCCGGATGGGGCAATCCGGTATATGACCGGCTCGATGCCTGTATCGCGTATGCGATGATGGGAGTCAACGCCGTCAAGGGCGTGGAGATCGGCGCGGGGTTTTCGTGCGCCGGACAGAAGGGGAGCGAACACGGCGATGAGATGACGCCGGAGGGATTTCTTTCCAATCACGCGGGCGGCACTCTCGGCGGCATTTCGACCGGCCAGGAAATTCGCGTGAGCCTGGCTGTCAAGCCGACGCCGAGTATTCGTCTGCCTCGGCGCTCCGTCGATTCAACGGGCCGGCCGGTCGTCGTTGAGACGCGCGGGCGTCACGATCCCTGCGTCGGCATTCGCGCGGTTCCGGTCGCCGAGGCAATGCTGGCGTTGACGCTGATTGATCACGCATTGCGCCATCGCGCGCAATGCGCCGATGTTTGTTGTTCGTCGCCTGGAATTTCCTGAATTTATTGAAAGCGAAGGAGGAGTCGGTATGGATGTCGATCATCACGATCTGGGCAAGGAGTTCCCGGCACTGAGCGGGGCTATCGATGTTTTGTCCAGGGACAACCCGCTGTTTGCCCGATTGTATTCTTCATATAACCAGGTCACCGATACGATTGAGGATATTGAGAACAGGAATATGCCCATCGACGATTACACTTTCGAGAGCATGAAAATGCATAGGGTCAAGCTCAAGGATTTTCTTTATAACCTGATGCTGGCTTTCGATTCGGGCCGGAAATCCGTTTCCGGGTAGAGACAGAGCGGGCGGGGGAAATGCCGCCTCGGGAGCGCGCGCGGCGCTCCGTTTTTCCGGACAGGCCGCCGTCTCATGGATAAATGCCCGCGATTTCAGAAAAAATAGTCGCGTAATCCAGAAATTGGAAAGTCTCACGATGAAAAGAGTTCTGCTGTTGTCTGGTAATTGGATAGTCCCGCTGATTAATGGTGTAATTTTTTCACCAGAACATAAGGAAGCATTATGGGACAAGTTTTACACGGGCGTGCCACAACGACAGCGACAATGCGTTGCGCAATACAAGATAGTCAAGAAAGCCTGAAGGTGCTGGCTGTCTGTTACGGAATCAATCCCGGGAAGACGGTAGCGAAGTGGAAGAAACAGACGTCAGTGGATGATTTGCCAACTAGACTGAAACAGTCTCGCTCCACCGTTTTATCGATCGAAGATGAAACCGTAATCGTCGCTTTTCGCAAACACACGCGGCCGGCCACCACTGGACGACTTCTCCATGCGTTGCAGTCGACGATTCCATACCTGACGCGATCTTCGCTGCATCGCTGTTTTCGGCGTCACGGTATCTCCAAATTGTCGCGATTGACCGAACCCGCAAATTCGCTTTTGCCGAGTTGTACCCCAAAGCCAACAAAATGGTGGCCGCACCGTTCCTGCGAAATCTGATTCAGACTGTGCCATACACTATCCATACGCTGCTCACTGACAACGGTATCCAGTTCACAAACCGAACCTCGGATCGGCATGCGTTCGCACATATCTTCGGACGGGGCCGCGCTGAACATGCCATCGAACATCGCCTAAGGAAACACTGATTAAATCGATTTTTCTCCCATCAATATATTCGTAACTTATTGATTAAAAATCCATGCAAATCCTCGTTTCGAATAAATCAGCGTTTCCCTAATTCAAGTGAAACATCCATGGACAAAGGCTCAGGTCGAACGCATGAACCGAACCATCAAGGAGACCACCGTTAAACGCTTTCATTACGATGATCATGCCCAGCTTCGGCAACATCTGTCCGACTTCATCGCCGCTTATAACTCCGCCTGAAGACTCAAGACCCTTAAAGGGCTGACACCCTGCAAATTTACCTGCAAATACTGGATTTTTGAACCTCAACGGTTCAAAATAAACACAAACCATTTAAAGGGTCAGCATGGATGGAATTATGCCGATGTCTCAATAACACAAACTTCCTGAAAATGACAAATAAAATTCCTGATATTTTAAAAACCGCATGGCAGAATATTTTATTCCTGCTGTTTCTTGCTTATTTGTCTAGTTCTTATTTTCTGGACAACGGGAAACGCAGAACTGTATTTTTTGTATTATTTCTTTCATCAATCCCTTCTCTACTGCCTAGCTTGCCTCATCTGTTGTCAAAAATACGTTTTCCGTTCCCGGCATTTTTTCTTTTCTCATTTTATTTTACTATCAGTGCATCATGGGGTAATGGCGAATGGTTTAACATCATCAGAGACTCTCTTGCCATTTTCTCGCTGGCATTAATAATTGAATTGAACATTTATAAATTATCTCACGATTTCGTGGCTGTGTTCTGGACCGTTGTTGGTGGCAGCGTTGCATTAATCTGCGCGTTATTAATCTATTCCTCTCCAGAAATAACGCAATGTGCTCATAAAGCGATGCAATGCTATCCGGGAATGATGGATTGCGTTGAAAAGTGTCGTTTCTCTTTCCAGAGTTTTGTGCCTTGGAGCACTCCAAATCCCATTGACAGTGCTAATTTTCTTGGATTATCCATCATTGCCGCATGGTGTATATTTCCAAATAAAGGAAGATTGTGTCAACTTCTCCTGCTTTTTATCATGACGATCTGTTTCGCAGTCATGCTTGAAACATACACAAGGGGGGCAATCATCAGCTTATTTTGCGTCATTACTCTCGATGTGCTCTTTTTCAAAAGGCACAAAATGAATATTTTGCTCTTTGTCTTTTTGTTCAGTTGTGCCGTTGTTTTACATTGGGACAATCTGAAATTGTGGGTGTCAAGAGATGTTTATCGTCTTGAGATGTGGGTGCTCTTCTTTGAAAAATTCAGAAACTGGTTATTCGGGAGCGGATTTGGCACAAAAGCCAATATTGTTTTGAGAGAAGGAATTTTTATAGGAAGATTGCATAACTCCTTTCTTGAAATTCTGCGGCAGGGCGGACTTCTCGGCAGCGGATTGTTTATGTTTATGATATTTCGCATGCCGCTCAAATATTTCTTTTCTGTTGAGCACAGGTTTTTCTTTTTATGGTTTCTGTATGGAGTATCGTATCTTTTTTCAAACGGGCAAATTTTGATAACACATCCTGGCTGCATGGAGATGTTTTTCTTTTGGACACCGTTATTCTTCTTGCTTTCAGCCACAAAAATGAAGGACACCAATCCATGGAAAATAAAAACATATGAACTGGATTGTTACCGCCTGGATCTTTTAAAACAACAATACGGAACTCTGGGTGGTATTATACGTTTTGTCCGTGACATAGGGCGCGATACTCTGTACGGGCTTTGTGCACATTTTCGTTTAATACAGAAAATATCTGTTGATCCATGTGATTTTCTGCTATTACAGTCCGCCCCCAAGGTCGTCGCGCTTAACCGCAAACGAGGCCTGAAAGCGGCATTACGCGAGCACGGTCATCGCCTGACGGAAATCGCACTGCCGGAAGCGCGCGACATCCTGCGCCACCGGCAGCTTCAACGCCCCCCACAGGCGTTGCCTCTACGCTATTTCCTGTTTGCGGCACACGCAGAATGGCTGGCCGAGCGGTATCGACCCAGAATTCTGCTGAACGACCGCAACGGCAGCCTGTACAGCCCGTTTTTACGCCTGTCGCTGCAACGGCGCGGAGGCCTTTTGGTGCAATTGGCGCATGCCGCCACCCTGGAGGACTCACTTAAGCTTTCCATGAATGACTATGACTACTATTTCCTGTTCGGGCAGAGCTCGCTCGATGCCTTGCGGCAGCGTCCTCTCCTGTTCGGCGATTCCCGGGCCATACTGGCGGGATCGCATATGGTTGATGACGCATACGACTTGCCGCCCGCGGAAGCGCAGCGCGATGTCGTTCTGATTCTCGGCGTAGGGCCGGACAAGGAGAAAGAAACTGGATACCAGCGAAGTTACCAGCTCCTGCGCGACTGGTTGGCGGCGCATCCGGAAAGGCGGGCACTCATCAAGGCGCATCCCCGTAGCGTCGTTCCGTTCTGGACGGATGCGGCGAAGACACTGGAGAACCTTTTGGTCTTGCCGCGCGAGACCACATTGGCGCAAGCGCTGGAACAGTCCGGTATTGTCATCAATATCATGTCCAATGCGGTCATCGAGGCGACGCTGGCACAACGTCCGGTTCTGGTTGTCAATCTTTCCGGGGAAGCCGATATTTTTCAGCAAAGCCGTTTTTTGGGCGCGGAAATTCATGATTTGGACACGCTGGAACGGGAGTTCTTGCGTATCCAGCAAGATTATGCCGAAAGTCTTTCCAGAAGCCGCGCATTTGCCAGCTTTCATCTGGAATCGGGTGCGCGGGGCCTGCAACGGAACGTGGAATTGCTGGAATGTCTCTTGCGAAAAGAGGAAATTCCTTTTCAGCCGCTCTCCGGAAACGTGGAATTCAGGACATGAGTGGAACTTCGTCGTTTCAAGACCTGAACGTGGCTGTGGTGCCCTATCCCGCGCTGGGCGATGCCGCCGTGACTCTGTCTGGCCTGGATATTCCGGCAAGCAGGCGCGCGGGTGAGCTTTTTCTCCAGCCTGTTCCAATCCGCATACGACTATTTCCCTTGGCTGAATCTGCTGCCCGATGAAAATCTGAACCTCCAGAATTTGTCTTCACAGTTCGATTTGGTGCTTGCACATTCCATTTGGCTGCCCAGGTCCGAAGCACAGAGAACCGCATGCCTGCGACTGGA
>JAITGN010000035.1 GCA_031280565.1 Accumulibacter sp.
GATCAATCATCTGGTCCAGGCGGCTGCGGAAGAAATCGTCGATTTGGCTCATGGGGTATTTGGCATTTCTCCCAGAAAATCCCCTGTGCCAGGGGCGTTCCTGGGATATCCGATAGTCAGAAATAACAACATTATCTCATTAAATCAATGCGTTATTGATATTTCAGGGCCGACAAATTATAACATTATGTTTAACAACATCGCCTGGATGCTCCGGAATTTCCCGTTGTTCGGCGTTTTCGGAGACGGCCGTTACCGGATTCAGCCCATTTACGTTGACGATCTCGCCGCGCTGGCCATCGAATACGGAGGAAAGAGCGGAAATGCCATCATCAACGCTGTTGGGCCGGAAACCTTCACCTACCGGGAACTCGTTGAAACCATCGCCAGAACCATCGGAAAACCGCGCCCCATCATCTCGATCCCGCCCTATCTGGGTTATCTGACCGGACGATGCCTTGGCTGGCTGACGAACGACGTGATAATCACCCGGCCCGAAATCGAAGGCTTGATGTCCGGCTTGCTGTGTGTCGACACGCCGCCGACAGCGCTGACCCGGTTTACAGAGTGGGCGAGGACGCACTCCGGCACCCTGGGAAAAAATACACCAACGAACTGGCAAGACGGCTCGACAGGGTTTCGGCGTATGAGAGCAACTAGCCGCCGCCCGTGTTTCGCCAGGCAAGGCAGCCGCTTTCCAGAATTTGAAAGGCGGAGCAAACAAAAAACCATCTGCCTATAAACCCAGCCCTGTGATTCATGGCAAAACCGACTCCAATTGAAACCGAAATCTTCTACCATTCATGGCAAGCGTGTCTTCTCGTCGTCCGTACTGAGCCTGTCGAAGTATGAACGGACGCTCTGCCTTTCCAATCCTTACCCTTCGACAGGCTCAGGGCGAACGGATTGGAAAGACAAACCTCCTTCGACACGTTTCTTTCGGCAAGCTAAAGACAGGACAGGCGAACGGACTGGAACGGTTTCCTTTGACAGGCCCGTTCAGGATGGCACGAAGCGTTTGGACGCATGGGCATGACAGGAATGGTGCTGGCGAGAGGAATCGAACCTCCGACCTACTGATTACGAATCAGTTGCTCTACCAACTGAGCTACACCAGCGCGGCGAAAACACAAGCTCTACATTCTAACAGCGATGAACGGGACGGCACAACCGCCCAGCGGGAAAAATCTTGCAACAATGACGGGGAGTTGCTGGCTGATGCGCTTGACCAGGCATCAGGTCTGTTTCGGTTTGGGCTGGGGCGGATTTTTTATGAAATATTTCCGGATGCCGGAAAAGATGGCTGTGGCCATTTCGTTCCGGTAGGCCGCGTTGTTCAGGCGCTTTTCTTCGTCCGGATTGGAAATGAAGGCGGTTTCGATAAGGATGGAGGGAATGTCCGGCGCTTTGAGCACGGCGAATCCGGCGTGTTCGACGTGCCCTTTGTGCAGGTGGTTGATGTTGCCGATTTCGCTGAGTACGGCTTTGCCAACCTTGAGACTGTCGCTGATGGTGACGGTTTGCGACAAGTCAAGCAGGGTACGCGCCAGCATGGGGTCGGCTGCCCCCAGATTGACGCCTCCGATCAGATCGGCTTCGTTTTCCTTTTGCGCCAGGTAGCGGGCGGCAGAACTTGATGCGCCTTTTTCAGAAAGTATGAATACTGACGATCCTTTGGCTTCTGGACGGATGAAGGCATCGGCATGGATTGATATGAACAGGTCGGCGCGTATTTGGCGCGCTTTTTGAACGCGCATCTGGAGCGGGACGAAATAGTCGGAGTCACGCGTCAGAACGGCGCGCATGTTGGGTTCTGCGTCTATTTTCGCTTTCAGGCGGGCTGCCAGTGCCAGCGTGATGTTTTTTTCGTAGCTCCCGCGCCGGCCAACCGCTCCCGGGTCTTCGCCGCCGTGTCCAGGGTCGAGCATGATCGTTACGAGACGCTTGATGACTGGACGCGCCGATGTTTCGGGCCGGGCTTGAGCCTGGGCCTGCTGAACTTGAGCTTGAGGCTGAGCAGGGGGGGGAGCTTGAACCTGGGACTGCGCCTGAACTTGGTCTTGAGGCTGGGTGGGGGACGGCGGGGCGTTTTCTTGTGGGACTGTTTCTTCGGGCAGAGTGTCTTCGTCGAGCAGGAGGTTGTTTTTTTTGATCAGTTGGAGCAAAGGGTCGGGCGGCTCTAAAGGGTAGACGTCGAGAACGAGGCGATAGCCGTAGTGTCCGATGGGCGTGAGCACGAAAACCTGTGGTTTGACCTGGTTTTTGAGTTCCATCACCAAGCGCACGATTCCGGGTTTGAACTGCCCTGCGCGCAGCAGTTTGATATTGGGGTCGTTGGGGGATATTTTGTTGCCCATTCCCTGGAGTATGCTGTTGAAATCGATATTTTCCAGGTCGACGACGAGGCGATCCGGGCTCCCGATGGTGAAATGTGAAAATTTGACGGGCGCGCTGTGCTCAATGGTGACGCGCGTGTAATCGGCGGCGGGCCAGACGCGGACGGCGACAATTTCGCTTTTGACGGCAGTGTGTCCACGAGGGGTTACGAGCAGCAACAACGAAGCGCCCGCGAAGCGGATCAGTTCCCGGCGGCCGATTCGCAAGCCGTAAATGCTGTCAGGCATTGATGCCCCCGTTCGCTCCACGCGCGGATTCGCGCTTCACGCGCTTGATCCGCAAAGCGCAGCGTGAATTCGAGATCGGCTGACGGCACGTGGCCGGCAGCCTTTTCGGGCCATTCGACGAGGCGGATGGCTTCTTTTTCAAAATACTCGCCAAGCCCACGCTCTTCAAACTCTTCTGGTACATTGAGTCGATAAAAATCAAAGTGATACAAGTATAAGCTCGAAATTACATAAACTTCAACCAGCGCGTAAGTCGGGCTTTTGACTGTGCCGGCGTATCCGAGGGCGCGTAACAGGGCGCGCGCTAACGCTGTTTTTCCCGCGCCCAGTTCGCCACGCAGCCAGAGAGTCATTCCCGGCGTTATCAATGGCGCGAATTTCCGGCCAAGCGCGAGTGTCGCTGATTCGTCGGGTAAAAACAGGGATAGCGGACGATCGTTCATGCGCGGAAAAGTTTAAACGTTCAGACGGGTTATTATGATGCGGATGATGAAAAAGACGCTTTCATGAAAACAACGGATATTCCAAGTGCCGTTGACTATGCCGCACTGGCTGAAAAAATCAAGAATTTCGGCCTGAAACTGGGGTTTTCGGCGGTTGGCATCACCGGCGCGGAATTGCCCGATACAGTGGCAGGGCGGCTTTTTCAGTGGCTGGAGGGCGGTTGCCATGACCAGATGGATTATATGGCGAAAAGGGCCGATTTCCGCTCGTATCCCAAAAAACTTTTTCCGGAGCTGCGCTCGGTTATTTCAGCGCGTTTACCGTATTGGCCCGCAACGGCTGTTTCGGGAGAGTGGGTGCTCGCACATGCCGGGCTTGCGTATGTTTCGCGCTATGCCCTGGGACGCGATTATCACCGTGTCGTGCGCCGCCGCTTGCGGGCTTTGGCCGATGAAATGCGGCGCGAGATTGGCGCAGTCAGCCCGGAGATTCCGTTCGCGTATCGCGCTTTTTCGGATTCCGCGCCGGTCATGGAGGTCGAGTTTGCCCGCCTGTCCGGTATCGCGTGGCGCGGCAGGCATTCGCTTTCGCTGTCGCGCGAAGGCTCGTGGCATTTCCTGGGGGAGCTTTATACCTCACTGCCGCTTCCCGCGGACCGTCCGGCGGAAAATCTTTGCGGACGTTGCAGGCGTTGTGTGGATGCCTGTCCGACCAGGGCTATCGATGATTCTGGTCAGGTCGACGCGCGTCTGTGCATTTCATGCCTGACGATTGAGTCGGACGGGCCGATTCCCGTCGGATTACGCCGTTTGATCGGTAACCGGATTTACGGGTGTGACGATTGTCAACTTTGTTGTCCCTGGAATCGTTTTGCGAAATCTGGCGATTCCTCTTTTACCGCGCGCGGCGCTCTGGATGGCGCGGCGCTCGTCGAATTGTTTTCGTGGGATGCATATGAATTCGAAAACCGTTTGTTGGGCAGCCCGATCCGCCGTATCGGTCATGAGCGCTGGCTTCGCAATATCGCCGTAGCGCTCGGGAACGCGGGTGACGTGCCGGGAGTCCGCGCCGTGCTTCGGACGCGCCTCAATGATCCTTCCGCGCTTGTCCGTGAACATGTGCGCTGGGCGCTTGGAATGGCATGAAGCTATAATCCACTATTTGACCGGACGCAGGAAACTGCGTTACTTTCGCCGCCGGGCAGGATTTTTTTCAATCGGGGATTTCTTGGATGACTCAATCTTCCAGAACGGGTAAAAGCACGGGTAAAGGCGTGGACGCGCCTGCCGATATTGCCGGAATGAAATTCGAAACGGCGCTGGCCGAGCTGGAGCGTATCGTGGGGGTTATGGAAGACGGGCATTTGCCGCTTGATGAGTCGATTGCGGCGTATCGGCGCGGCAGCGAGCTGCTTGGGCATTGTCAGTGCCAGTTGAGCGATGCGGAGCGCAAGGTGCGGGTTTTTGAAGACGGCGAATTGCGCGATTGCGCGCGGGAAGACGCGCGATGAATGCTCGCGGCGATTTTGAAGATTTGTGTTTCGAAGACTGGATGCCTGCCGTCCGGTCGCGAGTGGAAGAAGCGCTGTCGCGTTTTTTGCCGCCGGAGGAAACAGCGCCCAAGCGCCTGCATCGGGCCATGCGTTATGCCTGCCTCGGCGGTGGAAAGCGTGTGCGGCCATTGCTTGCCTTTGCTGCGGGAGAATTTTCCGGCGCGGCCTCCAGCCGGCTTGAGATCGTCGCCTGCGCAGTTGAAATGATACATGCTTATTCTCTCGTGCACGACGATCTGCCGTGTATGGACGATGACGCGCTTCGCCGCGGCCGTCCAACCTGTCATGTCGAGTTCGATGAGGCAACGGCTCTTCTGGTTGGCGATGCGTTGCAGTCTTTGGCGTTTGATTTGTTGTCGTGCGAGGTTCTGGGCGCTCGCCAGCTGGAAATGATCGCTTTGCTTTCCAGAGCGAGCGGGTCGCTTGGAATGGCGGGCGGTCAGGCAATTGATCTCGAAGCCGTTGGCCATTCGCTTGACCGGGAGAAACTCGAATTGATGCACACGCTCAAAACGGGTGCGCTTATCCGGGCTGCCGTTCTGCTCGGCGCTTTGTGCGGCGAATCATTGACGCTGGAGGAGGCTGGATCGCTAAGCTGTTTCGCGCAGCGTCTCGGTCTGTTGTTCCAGGTTGTTGACGATATTCTCGACAGCACCGCCAGCACCGAAATTTTGGGGAAAACGGCGGGCAAGGACGCCGCGGCGAGCAAGCCTACTTACGTCAGTCTGCTTGGATTGAAGGACGCCAGGGATTTTGCGGACACGCTATATTCGCAAACCGTCGAGATGTTGTCTCCGTTCGGAGAGCGAGGCGGGAGATTGGCCGATCTCGCTGATTTTGTCGCAAACAGGAATTTTTGACCTTTCCGGATTTTCGATTCGATGAGCACTTATCCATTACTGGAAACTATCGATTCTCCCGCTGGCCTGCGCGCTTTGGCGCGCGCAGAACTTCCTTCGCTTGCGGACGAGCTTCGCCGTTTTCTCGTCGAGTCGGTTTCGAAGACCGGTGGACATCTTTCGTCGAATCTCGGCACGGTCGAATTGAGCATCGCTTTACATTATGTGTTCAATACGCCCGAGGATCGCATCGTCTGGGATGTGGGACATCAGACGTATGTCCATAAAATATTGACGGGGCGTCGCGCCGAAATGGACAGGCTGCGTTCCTACGGGGGGATATCGGGTTTTCCGCGGCGTGACGAGAGCGAATACGATGCTTTTGGCGTCGGCCATTCCTCGACTTCGATTTCGGCGGCGCTGGGAATGGCGATGGCGTCCAAACTGAAAAACGAGACGCGCGATGTCGTCGCCGTCATCGGCGATGGCGCGATGTCGGCGGGTGAGGCTTTTGAGGCGCTTAATAACGCGGGCGTTTCCGACGCCAACCTTCTTGTCATCCTGAATGACAACGATATGTCGATTTCGCGTCCGGTCGGCGCGTTGAACAGGTATCTCGTGCGCTTGTTGTCCGGTAGCGCATTCAATGCGGCGCGCAGGGTCGGCGGGAAAATCCTCGAAGGATCTCCCGCCCTGCTTGAGCTTGCCAGCCGCGTGGAGGAGCATGTCAAAGGCTTTTTGACTCCGGGAACGATGTTCGAGGAACTCGGTTTCAACTATATCGGCCCGGTCGATGGTCATGATCTCGAATCACTGATTTCAACGCTTGAGAATGTCAGAAAACTGGACGGCCCGCGTTTCCTGCATGTCATTACCTGTAAAGGCCAGGGGTATAAACTCGCAGAGGCAGATCCTGTTCTTTATCATGGCGTCTCGAAATTCAAACCGGATGTCGGGATAAAAAACGGTGGCAGCGATTTGCTGACCTATTCGCAGATTTTTGGGGATTGGCTTTGTGATATGGCGGAAGCCGATCCGGCGCTGGTTGCCATCACTCCGGCTATGTGCGAAGGCTCGGGAATGACGGAGTTTTCGAAACGCTTCCCGGACCGTTATTTCGATGTCGGCATCGCCGAACAACACGCGGTAACGTTTGCCGCGGGACTTGCCTGCGAAGGATTGCGTCCTGTCGTGGCGATCTATTCGACTTTCATGCAACGCGCGTACGATCAGCTGCTGCATGATGTGGCGCTTCAGAATTTGCCTGTTGTTTTCGCGCTGGACCGCGGTGGTTTGGTCGGATCAGACGGCCCGACGCATCATGGCGCTTTCGATCTTTCCTATCTGACGTGTATACCGAATATGGTCATCATGACGCCGGGCGACGAAGAGGAATGCCGCGCGATGCTGACGACGGCATACCGCTGCGGTAAGCCTTCCGCTGTGCGTTATCCGCGTGGGAAAGGCATCGGACGACCTGTCGGCGGGACGTTGATGGATATGCCCATCGGCAGAGGAGAAATCCGCCGCGAAGGCAGGGAAATCGCTTTGCTTGTTTTCGGTAGCCCGATTGTCCAGGCGCTTGAAGCGGCAGAGGAACTCAACGCAACGGTCGTCAATATGCGTTTCGTCAAGCCGATTGATCGCGGCCTGATTCTTGAACTTGCGCGAACCCATTCCCTTCTGATGAGTCTTGAGGAAAATTCTCTGCTGGGTGGCGCAGGTTCCGAAGTCGCCCGCGTCCTTGAAGAAAATTTCAGTCCGGCGCAACTTGTTCGCGTGGGGATTCCCGACCGTTTCGTCGGCCAGGGCGATCAGGCATTGCTGCTGGCGGAAATCGGCCTGGATAAAGAAGGCATACTTCGGGCCGCACGCACCTGGCAGGGCATTGGCCGCTGAATCTTTCCCGGCCGCTTTCCGGCGTATTTTCAAGGAAAACAATGAATATTTCCAAAACAGCCCAGATGAGCGCTAATGCGATGCCTGACGTCCAGAGTCTGGAGGATACGCGAAGGATTACCATCAATCGTGTCGGTGTGAAGTCCATACGTCATCCGGTCAAGGTGCTTGATAAATCCAGCGGTATCCAGAGTACGATCGCGATTTTCAATATGTATGTCGGGCTGCCCCATAATTTCAAGGGGACTCATATGTCGCGCTTCGTGGAAATACTCAATGGCCACGAACGTGAAATTTCGATTGAGAATTTTCCCGCCATGCTGCGGGAAATGATCGCTAAACTGGGAGCGCAAAGCGGACATATCGAGATGAGTTTTCCTTACTTCATCAATAAAACAGCGCCGCTTTCGGGCGTAAGCAGCCTGATGGATTACGATGTCACGCTGATTGGCAAAATAGATCAGGACGGGATTTCATCGACGGTCAAGGTCGTCGTTCCGGTTACCAGCCTGTGCCCGTGTTCGAAAAAGATATCGGATCGCGGCGCGCATAACCAGCGGTCGCATGTGACGGTCTCGGCGCAGATCAATGCACATCTGTGGATTGAGGAAATTGTCGAGCTGGTTGAAGCGGAAGCTTCCTGCGAACTCTACGGATTGCTCAAGCGCCCGGACGAAAAATATGTTACCGAGCGTGCTTATGACAATCCAAAGTTTGTCGAGGACATGGTGCGCGATGTCGCGGCAAGGCTTAACGCCGACCCGAGGATTTGTCATTATGTGGTCGAGTCCGAAAATTTTGAGTCGATTCATAACCATTCGGCTTACGCGTTGATCGAAAAAACGAAATCCTGACGGAGCAAGTGGCTGGCCGATGATTATCTTTCAGCGTTTCTTTGTGTTGTCAACAAATAGACCTGTCCGGATTTGTAGCTAATGAATTGTCCGCATTGTCTGGCTGGGAAATCTGGCGGAGGGCGTAGCCTGGAGCCAGGTTTCCCAGCCAGGTGGTCGCGGCGGACTTAAGCAACCGCTTTCAACCGAGGGGGGCGGATCCGGCCATCCGCTTCATACTCGGCCAGCTTGCGCGGGCCGTGGTAAATGGCCAGTGTGCCCTCTATCCTGCGCAGCACGGCGACTTTTGCCTTGACGTAGTGGCAACGATGACGGTCTGACGGTATCTGCAGCTTCATGTTCTCGAAGCTCACGCAGTTGTCTGACCCGACCTGCCGCTCGAAACGCTCGCAGAGGATGTCTTCCAGCGGCCCGCCGATCCATTCGACGAAGGCGCTGCCTTCTTCCATGGCGGGCTGCATGAACTCGGCGTTGAATGCCGGCCGGTAGCTCTGGGACAGGGTGCGGTTGGCCGATTCCATGTCGGTGATGCCATAGAGCACCAGTTCCCGGGGCAAGCGCTCCTGATGGGGGCGGAACATGCGCTCCGAACGTCCTCGCGCTTCCGGTGAGCAGGCCGGTATCCTCTCGATCCCCAGACGATGCAGGGCCTGACCGAATTGGGTCAGATTCTTCTTGTCTACCTTGCCCCCTGCCTCGGGCGTGTGCCAGTAATGGCTCCCACGGTCGGAGTAGAAACGGGAGAAAAGACCACGGGATTCGATCACTTCCCGGACGCCACGCAGACGGCTTGCGGTGCCCTCTTCATCCACGAAGAACAGCGCGTAATGCGCGTTGGTCGCATCGTCCATCGTCACGATCAGGTCACATTTCTGCCCCGGCACCCATTCGTGGATATTGCCATCCTGATGGATCATCAGCCCCGGAAGGGGCGAGCGCTCACGCCGCTTGCGATGCACGCCCCGCCCCCGGCCCTTCGGCCTGAGCCCCGCTTCCTGAAGACAGTTCTTCACCCACGTGGAGCTGCGCGAGCCGCCTTCTTTCTTGTACCAGGTATGAAAATGCTTCGCGCTCCAGCCTTCATGGCGACGGCGATAATGCTCCGTCAGCCGAAGAACCTCGTCGAGCGGCGCTCGCTTGTGCGATACCTGCATCAGTCGCCTGTCGATCAACCCTTCAAGCCCCGAAGACTCAAAACGCGCCAGGTAACGACGAAACGTCCGCTCGCACACACCCAGCAAACGCGCCGCCTCAACCTGCGTCAGACGACCCGAGTCCCAACCTTCATACGCTTCTTCAAATCGCATCTTCCGGATCTCCTGTAACAACTCCGTCCGTCTCATCTTCACACCTCCTCGGCGTCAGAATGAAACCGGACACATCACACGCTACTCAGGCGGACAGATTAGTTGTTCTCTACATTTCAGCGTTTCTTTGTTGACACTTCATTTCCGGTATTGCTATAATACTGCCCCTGCCTACAGCGTGGCTTTAATCCACACGAGAGAGGTTTCTTGGGTTGAGGCAGAAAATGTTGACAGAAGGTAGCGGGTTCGTTAGAATCCCGTTCCTTTGACTACTCGGACGCGGGGTGGAGCAGTCTGGCAGCTCGTCGGGCTCATAACCCGAAGGTCACAGGTTCAAATCCTGTCCCCGCAACCAATGTGGTGCGCTCTTTAACAACGAAGACGATTGATAGGTGTGAGTTTTTGGGGGAGTTTTCTGTAGTGAAAGCTATGGGAAGCTGCCGCGATTCCTGCGTAATTGGGCTGAGGAGTCTGGTACGCGGG
>JAITGN010000061.1 GCA_031280565.1 Accumulibacter sp.
TGTCGAAGGGTAAGGATTGAAAAACGATTCGAAGAAAGAATCGGGATTGGAAAAACCATTCATGATCTGGAGCGTCCGTTCATACTTCGACAGGCTCAGTACGAACGGAAATAGATGCCGTCAATGCGTTCCGGCAAAACTAATAGGCACTATTGATGTGTTTCGGCAAATTCAGCGCGAACGGTTTTTTAACATGCTCACCATGAATAAAAAAACAAAAATAACGTCCTTAAGCCATTTTTAATCTCTTGTGGTTTCCGGAGACCTCCTTTCCAGTCCATTTGCCCTACCCTGAGCTTGATGAAGGAAACTTGTCAGAGGCATGTTTTTCAGTCCGTTCGCCCGTCCAGTTTGTCAGAAGTCTGTTTTTCAATCCGTTCGCCCTGCTCCGTCCAGAGCTTGTCGAAGGAAGCCTGTCGAAGGGTAAGGATTGAAAAACTATTTGAAGAAAGAGTGAGGACTGGAAAGGCGGAGCGTCCGTTCATACTTCGACAGGCTCAGTACGAACGGAAATATATGTCATCAATGGTTCGGCAGGTTCAGCACGAACGGAAATAGACGTCGCCGATGTATTCCGATAAAGCCACCACGAACGAAAATAGGCGCTGTCAAATGGATTTTGGCCCCGATTCTCCACTGAATAGAAGCTAGCCGCGCCGGACGGCGCGCTGGGTTCGCCGGACTTCGTACAGAAAAGAAGAGGCCCAGAATACGCCCACGCACATGAGCGTCACACCGGCATGATGCGCCGTTATGGCGAGAACAGGCGCGCGCTCAAGCAGGCCAAGACGACTCAGCAGATAAAACCAGTCGTGTTCGCCGCCCCCGACCAGCGGAAGCACCTGGTCGATCGCGTCCCAGATATAGGGCGCGAGATCCACCAGGCTGGCGCCTCCCCACCACAGACAGATGGCCGCGCCGAACGAGTCGGCCTGGCGCGACTGAAACGCGTAGGCAATGCCCAGCGGCAAAGCGACTTGAAACAGGCTTCCGCCGAGAACGTGCATGAATTCACCCAAGGGGGTAAAAACGACATGCCCGGCTTCGTGAATTGGCAACAGAATCAAGTGCATGAACGACGCGTTGATTTCGGCTGTGCGATAGTCGTAGTTGGCCAGAATAAGCCCCCATAATGCGATAAAAACGATAATGGCGACCTGGGCATAAAGCACAAAAGGATTGGCGGGAATTTTCTGCGCTCTGAGAATCTCATCGAAATCGGGCGTCTCTTGCCTGTCAGCCCTGCGGCCCGTTCTGGGAACGCTTTTCCATTTGTGGAACCAAAGCCCGCATGCGGGGCATTGGGAATGTCCGTCCAGCGGATCCTCGAAATGCGTTTTACATTTCGGGCAAAGGAAGACGCGCACACGTGAATCGATGTCGATCATGCGGAAGGTATCTCCGTCATCGTGGTTGTTGGAAGTGCTAGAATTCGCACTCTGTTCGACGGTTCGTCGTCAGACATTTTTCCTCGCGGGTATCCGAACGCAAATCAGACAGCGCGGTGAACTCTTCCGTTAATCCGCTGTATGCTGTTGGCACGTTGTGTAATGTTTGAACAGATGAGGATTTTATGGCAGGTCACTCCAAATGGGCAAATATCCAGCACCGCAAGGGACGCCAGGATGAAAAACGCGGCGCGGCTTTCTCCAAGATAGCCCGGGAAATTACCGTGGCCGCCAGGCAAGGAGGCGGCGATCCGGTGTTCAATCCGCGCCTGCGTCTTGTCATCGACAAGGCAAAAGGCGTCAATATGCCCAAGGACAAAATCGACAACGCGGTCAGGAAAGGCACCGGGGAGCTTGAAGGCGTTGATTATGTCGAAATCCGTTACGAGGGCTATGGCATCGGCGGCGCCGCCATAATCGTCGATTGCCTGACGGATAACCGCACCCGGACTGTCGCGGATGTCCGTTACGCGTTCAGCCGTAACGGCGGCAATATGGGAACCGATGGATGCGTGGCTTTCCAGTTCAAACACTGCGGACAGCTGCTTTTCGCTCCCGGAGCCGACGAAACGGCCCTGATGGACGCCGCGGTCGAGGCGGGCGCGGATGATATTATCGAAAACGGGGATGGGTCGATCGAAATCATCACGCCGGCCAATGATTACATGGCGGTCAGGGAAGCGCTCGAAAAAGCGGGGTTTGCTCCTGAATTCGGGCAGGTAACAATGAAGCCGGAAAACGAGATCGAATTGACGGGCGATGACGCGGCAAAAATGCAAAAGCTCATCGATGCGCTTGAATATCTCGACGATGTGCAGGATGTGTATACCAGCGCCGTATTGAGCGAACAGGACACGCACAGCCTGTAAAGCGCTAAAAAACGAAAGGAAAACCAGGTGGAAACATATAAAGCCGATGTCGTTATCGTAGGCGGAGGAGGGGCGGGGCTGCGGGCGGCCATCGCGGTGGCCGAATCTGACCCGCTTCTGAAAATTGCCCTGGTTTCCAAGGTATATCCGATGCGGAGCCATACCGTCGCCGCCGAAGGGGGCGCGGCGGGCGCGCGGCAGGCACACGATTCGTTCGATTTTCATTTTCACGATACCGTCGGCGGAGGAGACTGGCTGTGTGAACAGGATGTCGTGGAATATTTCGTTTCCCATTGCCCTACTGAGTTGACGCGGCTCGAACATTGGGGGTGTCCGTGGAGCCGCAAGGCGGATGGCCATGTCAACGTGCGCGCCTTTGGCGGAATGAAAATTGAGCGAACCTGGTTTGCGGCCGATAAATCCGGCTTTCACATTCTGCACACCTTGTTTCAGACGTCGATCAAGTATCCTTCGATCAAACGTTTCGACGAATATTTCTGCGTCGACCTCGTCGAGGACGACGGGCGCTGCCGGGGCGTCGTCGTCATTGAAATGGCGACCGGCGAATTCACGCTGATTGAGGCGCGTTCCGTGATTCTCGCGACAGGCGGCGCGGGGCGCGTATTCAGGGAAAATACCAATGGCGGCGTAGTCACCGGCGACGGGATGGCGCTCGCTTACCGGCATGGCGTGGCCTTGCGCGATATGGAATTCGTCCAATACCACCCGACCTGCATGCCGGTTACGGGCCTGCTATTTACGGAAGCATGCCGCGGCGAAGGCGGCTATCTCGTCAATAAAGACGGCTACCGCTATCTTCAGGATTATGGTCTTGGCCCCCTCCAGGAAAAGCCGTGCAATAAATATATGGAACTCGGCCCGCGCGACCGCTTGAGTCAGGCGTTCTGGCACGAAAAACAAAAAGGGCGGACAGTGGAAGGCCCGCTGGGCTCCGTGGTTCACCTTGATTTGCGCCATCTCGGCGAAGCGCGTCTGCGCGAACGTTTACCGCTGATTTACGAAATGGCTCAAACATTTTTGGGTATCGATCCCGCGAAGGACATGATTCCGGTGCGTGCCGCCGTGCATTACACGATGGGCGGAATTCGCGTCGATGGCCATTGCGCTTCTTCGCTGCCCGGGCTTTTCGCGGCGGGCGAGTGTTCGAGTGTCGGCATTCACGGCGCGAACCGCCTTGGATCGAATTCGCTTTCCGAACTGCTGGTTTTTGGAAAGGTCGCGGGCGATTCGGCGGCGGAACACGCGCGCCAGGCCAGTTACGGAAAGACCGGCGCCTTGCTCAAACAGGCGCGCGCGGCCCGGCAACGCTTGATGGACATCAAAACCCGAACCGGCGGAAAAGAAAAAACCGCGGCGCTTCGTAAAGAAATGGCCCAACAGATGGAAGACGGTTGTGGAATTTTCCGCATGGAATCCACCATGCGGACAACCTGCGACAAACTGGCCGAATTGCGCGAACGCTTCGAAAATATCGTCATTGAAGATCAAACCAGCGTCTGGAATACGGAATTCCTGACGACCGTCGAACTCGACCACCAGCTTGACATAGCGGCCGCCATAGCGAATTCGGCGCTGAACCGGCGTGAATCGCGCGGCGCGCATCAGCGAATCGACGGATACGGCGAACGCGATGATGCTAATTTCCTCAAACATACGGACGCGTATTATGTGCCGGGCGGGCCGCCACGGATCGAATACGGCGCGGTAAAAATAACGAAATCACCCCCGGCGGCGCGTTTGTACGGCGCGGCGGGAGAAAAGGCGGAACAGGAAAGGAAGGCGCCTCATGTCTGATCCCGGAAAAATCATCGAAATCGAAGTTCTGCGCTATAACCCGGAAAACGATGAAGCGCCGCATTCCACGGTTTACAAGGTCCCGTTTACGGACGATATGTCGGTGTTGCAGGGCGTTCAGTACATCAAGGACAATTTCGACGGTTCGCTGACTTTCCGCTGGTCTTGCCGAATGGCGATCTGCGGAAGCTGCGGCATGATGATCAACGGCGTTCCGAAACTCTCGTGCGAAACCTTTCTGCGCGACTACTATCCCAACCGGATATCCCTTGAGGCGCTGGCCCATTTCCCGATCGAAAAAGACCTCGTGGTGGATTGGAGCGGCTTCATGGAAAAGCTCGAAAGCGTCCACCCCTACATCATCCCCAAAGAAAAGCGTTCGCCCGAAGAGGGCGAATATCTTCAAACGCCGGAACAGTTCGGCGAATACATACGGTACGCCGCCTGCATCAATTGCACACTCTGTTATTCCGCCTGCCCGCAATTCGGCCTCGACCCGGATTTCATCGGCCCCGGCGCGCTGGCGATCCTGCATCGCTACAACATGGATTCGCGCGATGGCGGCGCGACGCGGCGCATGGAACTGGTCGCATCCGAAGAAGGCGTATTCACCTGCAGCGCGGCAGCCTACTGTTCAGAAGTCTGCCCGAAACACGTCGACCCGGCCAACGCCGTCAATATCAACAAGATCAACGCGAGCAAAGACTATTTCCTGCGCTTCCTGCGGCCCAAAGGAGAATCGTGATGAGCAAACGCCGCCCTTATATCCGTCCGATGGACGGCTGGTGGAAAAAAAATCCGTTTTTCATTGAATACGTCATTCATGAAAGCACGGCCTTTTTCGTACTGGCCTACGCCTTGACGCTTCTGGTCGGACTGGTGCGTCTTGGGCAGGGCGAAACGGCCTGGAGCGCCTGGCTCGCGTCCCTTAAAACCCCGCTGGCAATCGTTTTCCATGTATGTCTGCTGGCTGGCGCTGTCTATCACGCTTTTAGCTGGTTCAAACTCATGCCGGTCACATTGCCGCCTGTCCGGATCGGCGGCAGAAAACTGCGGGCCGATGAAATCGTCACAGGCGGTTTCGTCGCGGCAGTCGCAGGCGCGGCGTTTATATATCTCCTGGTTTGGGGGCTGGCATGACAAAAAATCGCAAACGTTCCAACGCTCCGGTTTTCTGGCTGCTTTTTGGCGCGGGCGGCATGCTGGCCGCATTGACCGGCCCGATGCTCATTTTCATTACGGGCATCGCTATTCCTCTTGGCCTTCTGTTCCCGGAAGATACGATGAGCTATCCGAAAATGCTGGGATTCGCGCAAAACTTTTTCGGCAAAGGCTTTATTTTCGTCATTATCGCCCTCTTTCTCTGGCACTCGGTTCACCGGATATTCCACTCGCTGCATGAATTCGGCATCCCCGCCGGCCCGACGAGTAAATTGGTTTGTTACGGAACCGCCCTGGCCGGAACGCTCGTCTCGGCATTCGTGCTGTTCCGGATGGGGTTTTGACAGCTTCTGCCGGATAAATCGCGGGCTTTCTTTCGCGCCAGCGGCTTTTTGAAAAACGCGGAAAGGAGAACGGATCATTACCGCTTTTTGAAAGAAAAGCCGCATTTTCTTTCTGCCCGGAACGCTCCCCTGCTGTTGATGACGGACTTTTTCACCGCCGTTCGCGTTAGAGCATTTTCGATTCAAATAGCGGCATGTGGCCGGGAGAGGACGGCCTCCGCCTTTCCGATCTATTCACCCTGCTCCGCCCTGGGCTTGACGAAGGATGCTAATCAGTCCGCGCTGAACAACTCCGAATCCCTTGGTTGGTGGGGGTTTGATGTATAAAAGGTGGGTCAGAATCTGCAAGAAATGAGATAATTCGGTATCGAATACTTGCAAATTCAGACAGG
>JAITGN010000076.1 GCA_031280565.1 Accumulibacter sp.
ATAGGCGTTGTCGAAGGGTAAGGATTGAAAAAACATTCGAAGAAAGAATCAGGGATGGGAAAGAGTGTTTACAACCTGGAGCGTCCGTTCATACTTCGACAGGCTCAGTACGAACGGAAATATATGTCGTCGATGCGTTCCGACAAAACCAACGCGAACGGAAATAGGCGTTGTCGATGGTTCGGAGGACTCAGCACAAGCGGATTGAAAAAACCACTTACGAACTGAAGCGTCTGTTCATACTTCGACACGCTCAGTACGAACGGAGATAAGCGTTGTCAATGTGTTCCGGCAAAACCAGCACGAACGGAAATAGATGTCGTCAATGCGTTCCGGCGAAATCACCACGAACGGAGGGCGGGTTTCCCAGGGTTTATGGGCCATTCCTGCCACGCTGTAAATCGTCCAAGCGATGAAACGCCGATTGTCGGATAATAGCGGGACTCTGGAGAAACCCGCCGCACGGGCGGGATACGGGCAACGACGGTCAACGAGGAGAGGGGTGCGCGCCGAAATGGATGAAATCGTTCTTGCTCTCAAACGCAGCCTGCTTTCGTTGAAGCGGGCCAGGGTATGGTATTACATCGCGTTTCCGGCGATTTCCGCCGCGTTTGCCATGACGGCGCTGGCGGTTACGCTGCTTGGTTTTTTGATCGCCCGGCTTCTTGAATATCCGCCGATGAGCTGGCTCAACGCCTGGGGCGCTTTCTGGGCCGCGAAAATTCTGGCTGTCCTTGGAGGATGGGCCGCGATCATTTCGGTGTGTTATCTGCTTGCCCTGTTTCTGACGGCGGTATTTACGCTGCCGCTGATGCTCGGTTTTCTTGCCGGAGCCGATTATCCCGGCCTGGCGCGTATGGGCCGCGACAGCGTCGCCGCCTCGGTGTGGAACAGCCTTTGGGGGATCGCGCTCTTCCTGCTCGGCTGGGTCGTGACATTGCCCTTGTGGCTGTTGCCCGGATTTTCGGTTGTATTGCCTTTTTTCTGGATGGCCTGGCTGAGCCGCCGCACGTTTCCTTACGATGTTCTGATGGTGTTCGCCACGCCAGAGGAATGGCGCGTTCTGAGAAAACAGCATGCGATGCCTCTGCTCGCGCTGGGGTTTATCATGTCCGGATTGACCTTATTGCCTTTCGCTGGCTTGTTGGCGCCGTCGCTCGCGGCGCTGGCGTATGGCCATTTCTGTCTTGAGGCTTTGCGGCGTCTGCGGAATGGCGCCATCGTGAATGTTTTGCCCGGGAGTCGTGAATGAGATTCGGAGCTTTGATCATCGGGGACGAAATCGTTTCTGGAAAACGCGAAGACGCGCATTTTAAAAAACTGGCTCAATTGCTGGCCGCGCGCGGTTTGCGGCTTTCGTGGATTTACTATATCGGGGACGATTGCCCGCGTATTGCCAATACGTTGAGGCGGACTTTCGCTTCCGGTGACGCGGTGTTCTGTTTTGGCGGAATCGGTAATACGCCGGACGATCATACGCGGCGGGCGGCGGCCGAGGCGCTTGACGCCGATCTTGTGCTGCATCCGGAAGCGGAACGCGAGATTCGCGCGCATTTCGAGAACGGCGTTGACGAAAAACGCCTTTCGCTCGGCGTTTTCCCCCGCGGCGTTGACATCATTCCCAACCCGTTCAACCGGATTCCCGGGTTTTACGTCCGGGAGCATTATTTCGTTCCGGGATTTCCGCAAATGGCGCATCCCATGGCCGAATGGGCGCTCGACCGTTTCTATTCGCGTTTTTTCAACCAGAAACCGATGGTCGACAAAGCGTTTTTATTGACCGGCGCGAATGCGTATGAGAACGCCTTGCTTGATCTGATGGAACGAATCGTCGCGGAATACCCGGATCTACGCCTCTACAGCCTGCCTTCGATCGATATGGATGGCGCGCGCAAGCATCTCGAACTCGGCGTGGAAGGCGCGGAATCGCGCGTCGAGCGAGCGATGGAGGCCATCCGCCGCGTTGTTGAGGAACGCGGAATCGCCTGGGCGTGGCGCGACTGAAAACCGGGCAGCGGCAGGCATGATTTGTCGCGCGTCTTTTGGGGGAGGGCGCGAGGTTCCGGGGAGCGTGTATTGCGCGGATGAAAACGGGAAAATAGTCCGGTATTATCACGAACAAAATGTGGCGGAAGAAATAAAAAACATGCCCAAGGGCGCATGGCGACATTGAAATGAAAAAACTTTCAGGTCAGGGTTACAAAATCATAAAAACGATCCATATTTTATCGGCCTCCATCTGGATTGGCGCGGGCGTCGTTGTTCTTTTTATGTTGTCGGTCGTATTGAATAGAAACAACATGCCGGAAATATTGCTGGCCATTCATTATGTTGACTTGCTGATAATTATTCCATCGAATTTGCTTACGTTTGTCACCGGAATGGTTTTCTCGAAATTTTCCGGATGGGGATTTTTTAGACACAGGTGGATCATGGCAAAATACGCCATAAATTTCGTTCCCGTTATATTAGGTGGAATCATACTTGCCCCATCAATGCTTGATATGTTGTCAATCATCGAAAAAACCGGGGAAGGAGCAATATTCGACCCTCGTTTTATAGAGTCAAGAAACAGGCTTATGGGAGCATTTGTTATTATACTTGTCTTGCTGATAATGGCGGTTTGTTTGACGGTTGTTAAACCAGGATTGGGAAAGAAGGTAATTAATAAATGATGCTATGCGCCGCCCGTTTCGCCCGAAAATTTGGCTTCTGCACATCGTTTATTTGTTTCTTGAATCCTTCCTTCAATCGCGCATACGCATCACATCCAGTCTGAATTTTTAAATCGCAAGATTTCCCAAGGTACGAAAGCGCTCTGGAAAGGTCTTTCCTTACGCCATGCCCCTTTGCGTACCTAACGCCCAAATTGAAGCAGCCTTCAGCATTTCCGCCGTCACAGGCTTTTTTGTATAATTCGACCGCCTTGAAGCTGTCCTGTTTGACGCCATCCCCATTGTCGTACATAAAAGCCGAATTGAAGCAACCCCCGGCACCCCCGCCATCGCAAGATTTTTGGAATAGCTCAACTGCCTTGAAATAATCCTGTTTAACGCCTTTTCCCTTTTCGTACATAACGCCTAAATTGGAATAACCATTAGCATATCCACCATCACAGGCTTTTTTGAATAGCTCAACCGCCTTGAAATCGTCCTGTTTGACGCCTTGCCCATGGTAGTACATACGGCCCAAATTAGAGCAGCCCTGAGCATCTCCACCATTGCAGGCTTTTTGGTATAACTCGACACGTTCCGCCGAAATGACAGAAACAGAAAACACGCATAACACAATGAGTGCAATAATCGTTTTCATGATCCTTGTTTATTCAGTTCGGTCACGCCGACATCAACGATGAGCGGATCGCCCGGCTCATACATCCCGCGCATCGAATCACCAAATCCGGTAACGATTCTGAGATTATTTAATCCGGTATCTGTTGGGATGTTGTGATAGGCCCATTCATGAGAAATTTCCCCGCCCTTAATTACGCCAGGCTGATCTTGCAGGACGACCCTCTATTTCAACTCCTGTGGCAGGGGGGTGAACTCGATGGGAACCCAGGCAAAGGCTTTGCCGTCTCGCCGGATATGGCCGATTCCGGGGAAAGGGAGGTGCATTCCGGCGACCAGCAGCTTTTCCCTGGCTGCGCGCGCAAAAACCGCTTTCCGGGCCGCGATCGCCCTTTTCGGATAGGTATCGAACTCAATCGCGACATCCGGACGGGAAAACTGAATGGCATGATTATGCACAAGGTCGCCAAGAACGATCATCGTCCTGCCTTTGTTCCGGAGCAGGTAACTGGTGTGTCCCGGTGTATGGCCGCTTGTCTCCAGCGTATGAATTCCGGGCAAAAGCTCCTGTTCGCCGGAAAATATCTTCCATTGCCTGCTTGAAAGATACGGCGCGGCGGCGTCCTGGGCCATTTTGAAGAAGGGTTTGGCCTCATTGGGCGCTTTGGCGGACGTTTTGCGGTCAAGCCAGAAGTCGTTTTCCCCTTTGGAAGACCAGATATCGGCGTTGACGAAAACCCGCTCTCCCTCCGGCGTGACGAGGCCATTGACGTGATCGCCATGCAGGTGGGTGAGTAGAACGATACTAACCTGGTCCGGCGAATAACCGGCGGCTTTCAGGTTATCGGCGACACGGCCGAGATTGGGACCGAACAGTTTCGCTGCGCCGGTGTCGATCAACACCAGTCTGCCATCAATGTTGATCAAAAAAGCGTTAACGGCGGTTTGCAGGGCCGGGCCGTCGATGAAAAAGCGGGCGAGCTGTTTCTGGATTTCGGTTCTTGAAGCGTTCTTGAAAAGCCCCGTGTCCAGATTCACCGGGCCATCGTAAAGCGCGGTAATCTGAAGATCGCCGAGCGCGAAGCGGTAATAGCCGGGAACCTGGGCTGGCGGCGCTTCGGCGAACGCTGAAACGGAAAACAGAACGAAAAGAAGGGATAAAACAGGCGCGAAAACGCGGCGCGGACAAAAATGGAAAGGATTCATGATCTCTCCTTGAAAGGCAAGGTATTGTACGCCAGAACTCTGGATTCCGCGCCGGTTATTGCCCGGACGCCTGAAATCTGTAAAACAACGTTGTCAAGCTATTTTGTCAGGTTTTGAGAGGAGGAATGCCCGTTATTTTCGTCATTCCGGCCGTGTCAGCGATTTAAGCGCGTAAAGCGTTTCGAGCGCTTCTTTCGGAGAAAGGCTGTCCGGATCAAGCGCGGCGAGGCGTTCGAGCGCCGGATGGCTGACTGGCGCAGGGGGGGCGGGCGGCGGCGCGGAAAAAAGATCCGGCTGGAGCGGGTTGAGCGACGCGGCGCGCTGCTCGAATTCGCGCAACTGGCGCTTTGCTTCACGGATGACGGGCGCGGGAATTCCTGCCAGCGCGGCGACCTGGATTCCATAACTCTGGTTGGCGGGGCCTTCTTCGACGGCATGCAGGAAGACGATTTTTTCGCCGTGTTCGACAGCGCCAAAGTGAACGTTGGCCAATTCCGCATACTCGCCGGAAAGCAGCGTCAGTTCGAAATAATGCGTGGCGAACAGACTTAACGCGCGATTTTTCCCGATCAGATGGCGGCAGATAGCGAAAGCGAGCGCCATTCCGTCGAATGTCGACGTGCCGCGGCCGACTTCGTCCATCAGCACGAGGCTGTTTGGCGTCGCGTGATGCAGAATCGCGGCCGATTCGGTCATCTCGACCATGAAAGTCGAACGGCCTGAAGCGAGGTCGTCGGCGGCGCCGACGCGCGTGAAAATCTGGTCTATCGGGCCGAGCGTGGCGCTTCGGGCGGGAACGAAACTCCCGATGCTGGCCATCAGCGCGATCAGCGCCGTTTGGCGCATATAGGTCGATTTTCCGCCCATGTTCGGGCCGGTGATCAGCAACAGGCGGCGGTCGGCGGAAAGCCGCGTGTCGTTCGGGATGAATGGCTCGCCGCCGGGCAGTCCGTTTTCCACGACCGGATGACGGCCGCCTTCGATGGACAGTCCCGGTTCAGAGCTGAATTCGGGCTGGCAATAATCTTTCGCAAGGGCGATGTCGGCAAACGCCGAAAGGAGATCGAGATGGGCCACGGCGGAGGCGATGGCCTGCAGTTCCCCGATTTCCGGCTGGATTTCGGTCAGAATGCTCTCGTAAATCTGTTTTTCGCGCGCCAGGGCGCGATCCTGGGCCGACAGCGCCTTGTCCTCGAACGTCTTGAGTTCCGGCGTGATATAACGCTCGGCGTTTTTGAGCGTCTGCCGCCGCCGGTAATCGTCCGGTACGCGGTCAGCGTTGGCGCGGGTGACTTCGATGTAAAAACCGTGGACGCGGTTGTATTCGACTTTCAGGTTCGGTATGCCGGTGCGTTCGCGTTCGCGGGCTTCGAGTTTGACGAGAAACGCGCCACAGTTGTCGTTGATGCCGCGCAGCTCGTCGAGTTCGGCGTCGTAGCCGCGCGCGATGACACCGCCATCGCGGATCGACGCCGCCGGTTCGGGCAGAATCGCGCGTTCCAGAAGCCCTTGCGCCGCAACGGGGCGGGCGAGGCGGGCATGCAGCTTGTTCAGGAGTTCGGGCGAAGCGCCGTCGAGATGGGCGCGCAGGCCGTCCAGACGCCCCAGGCTGTCGCGAAGGCCCGAAAGGTCGCGCGGACGGGCGTTGAAGAGAGCGATCCGTCCGGCGATGCGTTCGATATCGGCGAAGCCGCGCAGTGTTTTCCGTATCCTTTCGAACCCGCCGGAATCGATCAGGAAGCGGACGGCATCGTGCCGTCCGGCGGGAATCGAAGGTTCGCGCCATGGATGATGAATCGCGTGCCGCAGGAGGCGCGACCCCATCGACGTGACGCAGGTGTCGAGCAGGCTGAAGAGCGTCGGCGAAGCCTGTCCGCGCAAGGTTTCGGTCAATTCGAGGTTTCGGCGCGTCGCCGTGTCGAGGCCGATATACGTATCGTCGCGTTCGACAAAAAGCGCCTGGACATGCGGAAGCGCGCGCGTTTGCGTCGCTTGCGCGTAGCGCAGGAGTGCTCCGGCGGCGGCGATGGCGGGCCGCAGATCCTCCGCGCCGAAACCGGCGAGCGACGCGGTTTTAAAGTGGGCGCAAAGGTCGCGCCCGGCGGCGTCGGCGTCAAAATGCCAGTCGGGCTGCCTTGTTACCGGAGTATCCGGCGGAAGCGGCAGCGCCTGATTTTCGGCGGCGAGGATTTCCGCCGGACGAATGCGATCTATCGTCGCGGCGAGTTTTTCGGGAGCGATTTCGCCGACCTTGAATTCGCCGCTCGCCAGATTCAGCCAGGCCAGGCCGGCGCGGCGGGGAGAAAGAGCGACTGAAAGCAGGGGGGCGTCGCGTTTCTCGTCGAGCAGCGCCGCGTCGGTCAGCGTGCCGGGCGTAATAATGCGCGAAACGGCGCGTTCGACCGGCCCCCGGCTTGTCGCGGGGTCGCCGGTCTGTTCGCAGACGACCGCCGATTTTCCAAGCCGGACGAGCCTAGCCAGATACTGATCAATCGCGTGATACGGTATGCCGGCCATCTTGATCGGCGCGCCGGCGCTCTGGCCGCGCGACGTCAGCGTGATGTCGAGCAGGGCGGCGGCTTGTTCGGCATCGTCGAAAAAAAGTTCATAAAAATCGCCCATCCGGTAAAAAAGCAGCAAACCGGGATACTGCGCCTTGAGGCGCAGATAATGCTGCATGGAAGGCGTATGCTTGCCGATGTCGGATAAGGGCGTCGCGTTCATTCCGGATAGCGCCGCGCCGTCAGACGGAAAGCGTCGACGCGGCGTGTTTTTTGATGACGTGAAGAAGCTGCGCAAACACCTTGGGCGTTCCGGCGATGAGGTTGCCGTGTTTCATGTATTTACCGCCGCCCGCCAGGTCACTGACAAGGCCGCCAGCCTCAAGGATGAGCAGGCAGCCCGCCGCCATATCCCAGGGGCAAAGACCGAATTCCCAAAAACCGTCCAGGCGGCCGCAGGCGACATACGCGAGATCCAGCGAAGCGGCTCCGGGGCGGCGGATTCCCGATGTCTGTCCGGTCAGCTCCCTGAAAATAGCGATATACGCGTCGAGGTGATCAAGCGTCTTGAACGGAAAGCCCGTGCCGATCAGGGAATGTTCGAGCTTCAGGCATTTACTGACACGGATGCGGCGCTCATTAAGAAACGCGCCGCCGCCCTTGCTGGCCGTAAACATCTCGTTTCGCAGCGTATCGTAAACAACGCCATGAACCGGCTGCCCTTTGTGTGCGAGCGCAATGGAAACCGCGTATTGGGGAAACCCGTGAATGAAATTGGTCGTCCCGTCGAGCGGATCAATGATCCATTGATATTCGCCGCCGTCGCCGGCGAAATGCCCGGACTCTTCGGCCAGGATTCCGTAGTCGGGATACGCTTCACGCAGAATTTCGATGATCGCGCCCTCGGCCGCCCTGTCGACTTCGGTGACGAAGTCATGCTGTTGCTTCGCCGTGATCTGGAGATGCTCGACATTCAGCGAAGCGCGGTTAATGATCTGGCTGGCGCGCCGCGCGGCTTTTATCATGATGTTCAGGGCTGGGTGCATGGTTTGTCTTCAATCAAAATCTGCTGGAGGCGAAGCGCGCTCGCCGTGGCGTAAGAGCGCTCAATGAAACCCGTCATTCTAATACATCTTGAATCATCCTCTCCGGAAAAACTCTCCGGCGCTGGATTTACTGAAAGAGTTCCTTTTTCTCCCCGGTCAGCGTATCGATCCGGCTTTCCAGAACATCGTTCATGAACTGATATTTTTCGGAAATCGCGCGCATTCCTTCCATCAGCGCAAGCTGCCACATCGCGCTATCAGGATAAGGAATCTCCATGCATTCCAGTTCGTCCTGAATTTTGGCGGTTTCATCCTCCATCAGCCTCCGGTTATGTTCGATTTCAGCCTGGCTTCGGGCGATTTTTCCGTCGATATCGGCCAGACGCCGTACCTTCATTCTGGAAGAAGCGTTTGCTTTCCGGGGTTCATCGGAGTCTCGCGCGGTGGAGAGGCTTTTTCTTTCCTCCCGCAGCGCGGCAGCCTGGCTTTTCAGATCGTCGAAAATCTTCCGGCATCGCGCGACGGTTTCCCGCATTTTCAACGCCAGATTGCGTTTTTGCGGCGCGTTGGGTTTCTCACTGGCGCGCTGAAACACCTCCTGAAACGCCGCGATCTCGCTTTCCATCAGGGCGAGGGCGTCCCGGATTTTTTCTTCGCCGAGCGCGATTTCCGAAGCGATTTCGCGCAGACGGCGCTCGCGGCCGATCTCGCCGGTGTATTTTTGCGTACGGGCTATATCTCCGCCGTCGGCAAGCGCTCCGTTTGCAACGGGTGGTTTCGGGGCGGGGCGGGGAGCTGGAACATGCCGGACAAGCGCGCCCGAAGGGCAGGGCGAATCGGAAAAAAGGCGTTTCCCGTCTTTGATGCACTCATAAACTTCAGCGGACACACTGCCGGAGATTGAAGCAATCAAACCGGCAATCAGAAAACGCCGTGTCTTTTTCGTGGATCGAAACATGAGTTTCTCCTCCCGGCGGCGTGAATTGCTAGCGGCTTCGATGTCGCGGCGGTGGCGGTGGCGGCGGCGGAAAAATAATGAATTCTTCTTGTTTGATTTCCGGGACGCGATCCTCGTTTTCACGGTTCTCATTCTCGCGAGCCTCCGCTTGCTCGCGCGCGCGGCGCTCCCGGTACATCGCGTCGATATGTTTTTTCGCGCGTTCCATATCCCAGCCACTGGCGGGTGCGGCCGGGGCCGGAACGCGCCGGACAAGCGCGCCCGAAGGGCAGGGCGAATCGGAAAAAAGGCGTTTCCCGTT
>JAITGN010000140.1 GCA_031280565.1 Accumulibacter sp.
ATTCCAGGCTCTTTCATCGCTCACCATAAAAAAGCGAGAGTAGAACCGATACCGGCAATGTTTACAACCCATTGTCGTAAGCACATGATTGTCAACGGTTTTTCATGCTCCGGCCCTGAGGGTGAGTCGAGGGAGTATGGCCCAATTCGCCAATTTGAAGTACACTCACAGGATTTTTCAAATTCACGGTTTTCAATAGAATACGGGAACAAAGCCAGAGTCCGAGATTCTCTGGCTGTTTCAGAAATCGGAACAGACCAGATTATGCCTCTTCTTACTCTGCCAGATGGTTCTCAACGGGAATTCGCGCAGCCGGTCTCTGTCGCCGCTGTCGCGCGGGATATTGGCGCTGGACTGGCGAAGGCGGCTCTGGCGGGAAAGGTCGACGGTCGTCTGGTCGATACTTCTTGTCTGATCGAGAGCGATACCAGGCTTGCCATCGTTACGGAAAAGGATGCCGAAGGGCTTGAAATCATCCGCCATTCGACCGCGCACCTTCTTGCCCACGCGGTCAAGGAACTGTTTCCCGAAGCGCAAGTCACGATAGGCCCTGTCATAGAAGACGGATTTTATTACGATTTTTCTTTCAGGCGCCCATTCACGCCAGAAGATTTGGCTGCCATAGAAAAGCGGATGGGCGAGATCGCCAAAAAGGATATTCCCGTAGTTCGCGAGGTCTGGAAACGCGATGAAGCCAGTGCGTTTTTCAGATCAATTGGCGAGAGTTACAAGGCTGAATTGATCGACGCCATTCCAGAAAACCAGGAGGTTTCTCTGTATCGCCAGGGCAATTTCGTCGATCTGTGCCGCGGTCCGCATGTGCCGGGTACGGGAAAGCTTAAGGTGTTCAAGCTGATGAAAGTGGCTGGCGCTTACTGGCGGGGCGACCACAATAACGAGCAGTTGCAGCGTATTTACGGCACGGCCTGGCCGAAAAAGGAAGACCAGGACGCTTATGTCCGTCGGATCGAAGAGGCCGAAAAACGCGATCACCGGCGTCTTGGGAAGCATCTTGATCTTTTTCACCTTCAGGACGACGCTCCGGGGATGGTGTTCTGGCATCCGAAGGGCTGGGCGATCTGGCAGCAGATCGAGCAGTATTTGCGCCGGGTCTACCGGGATAACGGATATTTCGAGGTCAGGACTCCGCAAATTCTTGATCGCACGCTTTGGGAAAAAACCGGACATTGGCAGAACTATAAGGACAATATGTTCACAACCGAGTCCGAAAAGCGCGATTACGCCGTCAAACCGATGAACTGTCCCGGACATGTGCTGATTTTTAAAACAGGACTTCGGAGTTACCGCGATTTGCCATTGCGTTACGGCGAATTCGGTTCGTGTCATCGCAACGAGCCGTCGGGCGCATTGCACGGCATTATGCGCGTTCGCGGCTTTACGCAGGACGACGGCCATATCTTTTGCACGGAAGACCAGATACAGTCCGAAGTCACGGCGTTTAACCATTTGGTTAACCGCGTTTATGCCGATTTCGGCTTTCACGATGTGCGGGTCAAGCTGGCGCTTCGTCCGGAAAAACGGATTGGTTCTGATGGTATCTGGGATAAATCCGAACGGGCGTTGCGTGAATCGCTGAAGACTTCAGGCCTTCAGTGGGATGAACTTCCTGGCGAGGGGGCGTTTTATGGCCCGAAGATCGAATTCCATGTCCGGGATGCTATCGGGCGTTCGTGGCAGTGCGGAACGATGCAGGTGGATTTTTCGATGCCGCAGCGGCTCGGTGCCGAATACGTCGGCGAGGACAATGCGCGCCATACGCCGGTCATGCTTCATCGCGCGATTCTCGGTTCGCTTGAGCGTTTTATAGGGATTCTGATAGAAAACTGGTCGGGTGCGCTCCCTCTCTGGCTGTCGCCGCTTCAGTTGGTTGTCATGAATATTTCGGAGAATCAGTCCCGGTATGCCGGACAGGTCGCAGATGCACTGCGCGAGGCAGGTTTCCGGGTTGAAACGGATTTGCGTAACGAAAAAATAAGCTATAAAATACGGGAACATAGTTTGAGCAAGCTGCCATACCAGGTCGTCGTGGGCGACAGGGAAATGGCGGATAATCTGGTTGCCGTGCGCACACGCGGCGGTCAGGATCTCGGTCAAATGACGGTCGAGGCGCTGATCGGACGGCTTCGAAATGAAGTCGAGACGCGGAAAAGCACGGCTTAATTTTTTTCTGGAAACAAGGAGTTAAAACCATCGCACTGCAAAAGACGCAACGTGTCAACAACGAAATTACTGCGCCTGAGATTCGTTTGATCGGGCCGGATGGGGCGGCGGCCGGTATTGTAGGTATCCGCGAAGCCTTGCGCATGGCAGAGGAAGCGGGAGTCGATCTGGTCGAAATCGCGCCGATGGCGCAGCCCCCGGTGTGCCGGATCGTGGATTACGGCAAATTGAAGTATCAGGAACAGAAACGCCTGCACGAGCAAAAACTCAAGCAGAAGCAGGTTCAGGTCAAGGAAGTCAAATTGCGCCCGGGTACCGACGAGAACGATTACCAGATCAAGTTGCGCAATATGACGCGTTTTTTACAGGATGACGATAAGGTTAAAGTGACTTTGCGTTTTAGAGGACGTGAAATGGTGCACCAGGAAATCGGTATGCGCCAGATCGAGCGGATCAAGGAAGATTTGCAGAATTACGCGACTGTCGAGCAGATGCCAAAAATGGAAGGACGCCAGATGGTCATGGTTTTGGCGCCGGCAAGAAAAAAATAGTCGGCAGCCGTTCGGGTATTTTTATAAGTGGTCTTGGGTTATCAAGCGTTTCCGTCGGAAATCACCTGATTCCATCAAATCGAAAGGAGCATCTATATATGCCCAAAATAAAAACGAAAAGCGGCGCGAAAAAGCGCTTCAAGATCAGCGCGAATGGACACATCAAGCGTGCCCAGGCGTTTAAACGCCACATCCTGACAAAGAAAACCACCAAGAGCAAACGGCAATTGCGTGGCATGGTCGGCGTACACGATTCTGACAAGGCCATGGTTCGCGCCATGCTGCCTTACGCGTGAGGAGATAAACGATGCCCCGGGTAAAACGTGGAGTAACGGCGCACGCACGCCACAAGAAAATTCTCGCGCTGGCCAAAGGTTATCGAGGCCGCCGGAAGAATGTCTATCGCATCGCCAAACAGGCGGTAATGAAAGCCGGTCAATATGCCTATCGGGACCGCCGTCAGAGGAAGCGCCAGTTCCGCGCCCTATGGATCGCGCGAATCAACGCGGCGGCTCGCGAGGTCGGATTGAAGTACAGTACGCTTATCGACGGCCTGAAAAAAGCGCAGATCGAAGTCGACCGCAGGGTTTTGGCCGATCTTGCTGTTTTCGACAAGCCGGCGTTTGCTGCTCTGGCGGCGCAGGCCAAAGCGCGGCTTGCCGCCTGATTGTGCCGAGGAAAAGGGAGGCGTTTGCTTCCCTTTTCCGCAGGCGCTATATCATGCAAAATCTCGATCAAATTATCAGACAGGCCAGCGCCGATTTCAGCGCGGCTGACGATCCGGATGCGCTGGAGCAGATCAAGGCGCGTTATCTCGGCAAGAGCGGCCAGATTACCGGGCTGCTTAAGGGAATGGCCAAACTTTCTCCCGAAGAGCGTAAAACGGCAGGTCTGACGATCAATCGGGCAAAAGAGGCGATTGAAACAGCCCTCAACGGACGCCGCGAAACGTTGCGCCGTCAGGCGCTTGAAACGCGGTTGGCCGAAGAATCCATCGACGTTACGCTTCCGGGACGCAAGGAATGCCGGGGCGGGTTACATCCCGTGACACGCTCGCTCGAGCGCATTGAGACGCTTTTTCGGTCAATCGGTTTCGAAGTGGCCGAAGGGCCGGAGATTGAAGCGGATTTCCAGAATTTCACCGCGTTGAATATGCCCGAGGGCCATCCCGCCCGTTCGATGCACGATACGTTCTACTTGCTTGATGAAAAAGGCAATGCTGTCGAGGATGTTTTATTGCGGACGCATACCAGTCCGATACAGGTGCGTTATATGCAGGCGCATGTGGAAAAATACGGCCATCTGGAGACGATGCCGGATATCCGCATTATTGCGCCTGGGCGTGTTTACCGCGTTGATTCCGACGCGACGCATTCGCCGATGTTTCATCAGGTCGAGGGCTTGTGGATTGGCGAGGATGTCAGTATGTCCGATCTGAAAGGCATCTGTGCCGATTTTCTCCGGCGTTTTTTTGAAAGCGATGATCTCAAGGTTCGTTTCCGGCCGTCTTTTTTCCCTTTTACCGAGCCTTCGGCGGAAATCGATGTCGCGTTCATGAGCGGTGCCCTGAAAGGACGCTGGCTTGAAATCGCGGGTTGCGGAATGGTTCATCCAAATGTGCTGCGCCACGTCCGGATCGACCCGGAAAAGTATACGGGGTTTGCTTTCGGCATGGGTATGGATCGCCTGACGATGCTTCGCTATGGCGTGGACGACCTGCGTTTGTTTTTTGATGGCGATCTGCGGTTTCTGTCTCAGTTTGTTTGAGAGTCATCTATGAAGTTTTCCGAATCCTGGCTGCGCAGCTTCGTCGATCCGAAAATTCCGGCGGCGGAGCTGACTCACCTTCTGACCATGTCTGGTCTCGAGGTTGAGGAAGAACAGACCGTCGCTCCCGGTTTTGACAAAGTTTACGTTGCCCGCGTGCTTGAAGTCTCAAAGCATCCGGACGCGGACCGTCTGAGCGTGTGCCGCGTCGATGCTGGCGATGGTAAAGTGCGGCAGATCGTGTGTGGCGCGCCCAATGTGCACCCTGGAATGTACGCACCCTGCGCCTTGTCCGGGGCGACGCTTCCGGGAAATCTGAAAATCGGAACAGCGAAGGTTCGCGGCATTGAGTCCTGCGGCATGCTGTGTTCCGCAAAGGAACTTGGCATTTCGGAGGACGCTTCCGGGCTTCTCGTTCTTCCGGGTGACGCGCCGGTAGGTAAGGATATCCGCGCTTACCTTGATCTTGACGACAGATTGCTGACGCTCAAACTGACTCCGAACCGGGCAGATTGTCTCTCGCTTGCGGGAATCGCGCGTGAAGTTTCGGCATTGACCCGCGCGCCGGCTGTTTATCCGGATGTTCCGGAAACGCCGGCCGGTATTTCTTCTCAACGCGTCATTGCGCTTGACGCGCCGGATGCGTGCCCCCTTTACTGTGGCCGGGTGATTTCTGGAGTGGATGCGAAAGCGGAGACGCCGGAATGGATGAAACGCCGGCTCGAACGCAGCGGTATACGCTCGATTTCAGCGCTCGTGGATATTGCCAATTATGTCATGCTTGAGCTGGGACAGCCCTTGCATGCTTTCGATAACGGCAAGCTCAAGGGGACGCTCCATGCCCGCATGGCCCGCGAGGGAGAAAAAATTCTCCTGCTCAATGGGCAGGCACTCGAATTGCGGAATGACGTTCTTCTGATCGCGGATGATGAGCGTCCTGTCGCCATGGCTGGAATTATGGGAGGGGGCGATACCGGTATAACGCTGGATACGAAAGAGCTTTTTCTTGAATCGGCTTTTTTCGCGCCATCCGCGATTGCCGGTCGAGCGCGGCGTTATGGTTTCGGTTCCGAAGCGTCCTATCGTTTTGAACGCGGCGTCGATTTTGGTGGTACGCGCCGCGCCCTTGAGCGCGCCAGCCAGTTGATTCTCGAAATCTGCGGCGGACAGGCGGGGCCGTTGTGCGAAGCGGCAGACAAATTGCCTGAGCGTGATTCGATCGTTTTGAGGACATCCCGCGTTGAGAAACTGCTTGGCGTCGCTGTCAGCGGTGAAGAAATCGGCAGTATTCTTGCGCGCCTGGGAATGAAAGTCGAGCGTGACGGCGAGAATTTTACGATTACGCCGCCCTCTTTTCGCTTTGACCTGGAAATCGAGGCTGATCTGATCGAAGAGATTGCACGGGTGTACGGCTATGACGCTATTCCGTCTCCGCCTCCCCTTGCGACGCTATCGATGTTGCCGCGGCCCGAAAAGATGCGCCCCCTGCATTGTATTCGGCAGATTCTTACGGATCGCGGCTATCAGGAAACCATCAATTTTGCTTTTGTAAACGAAGACTGTGAAAGGGATTTCGCGGGAAATACAGATGCGATCCGGCTTTCCAATCCGATTGCCGCGCAGATGAGTGTTATGCGCTCGACTTTGCTGGGCGGTCTTGTTTTCAACCTTGTGACCAACTTGAAGCGCAAGCAGAGCCGCGTGCGTCTGTTTGAGACTGGATGTTGTTTTTTTCGCGATACCGCTGGATCGCCCACTACGGGTTTTCGCCAGCCCTGGAGACTTGCCGCGCTGGCGTATGGCGCCGCGTTGCCGGAGCAATGGGGAATTTCTTCCAGGAGCGTTGATTTTTACGATATCAAGGGTGATGTGGAGTTCCTGCTGGCCCCCGCGGCTGTCTGTTTCAGGAAAGCGGCGCATCCGGCGCTGCATCCTGGCCGAAGCGCCGAAATTTTCCTTGGCGGGCAGATGGCCGGATTTATCGGCGAGCTTCACCCGCAATGGTTGCAGCGCTATGAACTGCCGTTGCCTCCCGTCGTTTTCGAAATCGATCTGGATGCGCTCAAGCAGGCCAGGCTGCCAGAATATGCGGAGGTTTCGCGCCAGCCTCATGTTATCCGCGATCTCGCCATCGTTGTCGACCAGAAACTCGAAATCCAGCAGATTCTGGAAGGCATTAAAGCCAATAGCCCTTCCCTGGTGCAGGCGGTCGACCTTTTCGACGTTTATACGGGTAAAGGCATCGATTCCGGCAGAAAAAGTCTTGCATTTCGTATAGTTATGCAAGATACTCAAAGAACCTTGCAGGATACGGAAGTTGATGTTGTCATTCAACGGTTGCTTGACTATCTGCGACAGGCCTTTGCTGTCCGGCTCCGTGTATGATAGGAAAATTAAATGACCTTGACCAAGGCGGAACTTGCCGAACTGTTGTTTGAAAAAGTCGGCCTTAACAAACGCGAATCCAAAAATATGGTCGATGCCTTTTTCGAGGCGATCGGCAGTGCTCTTGAGCGGAACGATCAGGTGAAGCTTTCCGGCTTTGGAAATTTTCAGTTGCGGGATAAACCGCAGCGCCCAGGCAGAAATCCAAAAACAGGTCAGGAGATACCTATCTCCGCGCGGCGTGTTGTCACTTTCCACGCCAGCCAGAAACTGAAAGCTGATATGAGGCGCTCTTGCAATGGAAGCCTATCCTAAGAATTCCGAGAAAAATTCTCTCCCGCCTATTCCGGCAAAACGCTACTTTACGATAGGCGAGGTCAGTGAGCTTTGTGGAGTAAAACCCCACGTGTTGCGCTATTGGGAGCAAGAATTTTCCCAGCTTAAACCGGTAAAACGTCGTGGCAACCGGCGTTATTATCAGCATCACGAGCTTATTCTCGTCAGGCGCATCCGGGATCTGCTTTATGCCCAGGGGTTTACCATCAGCGGCGCGCGCAATCAATTGGGCGACTTTACAGGTAAACATCCCGTGCCGGCCCCAAAAAATCTTCGCGAGGAACTCAAAGAAATCGTCGAAATGCTTCAGGTATAGAGAGAGTTCCTGTTATAATCAAAAGCTTCGTGTCGGGGCGTAGCGCAGCCTGGTAGCGCACTTGCATGGGGTGCAAGGGGTCGCGAGTTCGAATCCCGCCGCCCCGACCAATATTCAGCTTCAGCGGAATATACAATGCAGGAAGCGTGGCTTCCTCCGCATAGGTTTCTCAGGTCCGATTGGGCCGTTCTGGGCAAGCAAAAGAAACCGGGGCCGCTTCCCGTGTGAAAAATCCGCTTACAAGCGTCAGATAGTCCGGAAGGACGCCGTTCTCGCTCCATTTCAGTTCGACATTTAGCAATTCGGATGACGTTTTGCCAATATCGAAACCAAACGATTCGAGCGAAGGGCGGTTTCTTTCCGGAGCGATGCAAGGCCATCCCTTGATACGGGCGCACACATCTGCCGGACAGATATGGCACATGCCCGCAAAGAATGCCTTGCTGACGGGATATTGTTTCTCCAGCTTTAACAGTGCCTCGTCCAGGCCAGGACGAACTTGCGCCATAATGTCATGCGCCATTTTTTCACATTTTTTCGGCCCTCTGTTTTGATTGATGACACTTTCATCCAGAACGATTTTTGTTCCAATGATGTACGCTACTTTATACGGAGAAATGTATTCTTCGGTATCGAACTCGAATGGAGGGCATGACCAGCAGGCGTTATACCGGTCACATGCCTTACAATAGTTCGAGAATCGCTCGGTATCGCGATAATTCCTGATGTAGTCCGTTAGTCTGATTTCGGCTGTGAGGTGGCTGACACGATACATTGACGCTATTCCGGGACGCTTGCCATGTGAAAATCCATGAGAGGCGAAAGGCGAAGATCAGGCGCCTTCCCGCCCTCCATGGCAAACGCGCGGAAAACAAAAATATACGTTTTCAAGGCATCGCCGATAGACAAAAATGCGTCAAGGACGTCATTTTTATCGATATGTCCAAGCGCTCTCATGATGAACAGAGAGTTTCTCCGGCGTTTATTTTTTGTCGCCTCCGAGCCAGCTTTTCAGCGTATTCAGAATGCTGCTTTTCATGGCGTCCAGCTCCTGATTTTTCAGTGAGGCGATAGCCTGATTCGTATAATCGCGCAAAGCCAGTTTGTCTTGTGTCGCGATGTTCGGTTTTGTGTCTTTCTCATCGGTTTTTTCCATGATTGTCCTCCGGGTAGCTTCAGCCAAAGTATGATGGTGTCGGGTGGAATTGTTCCCCGCGTGGCGCGACACGGTTAAAGTTTATGTTTTTCAGATGAAAAAGGGAACTTTTTTGATTGGAGCGCTGTTTTTGAAGTCCTCTCCGAGGCTATAACGTTTATCATTATACGAATGTTGTCCAAAGCGGTGCGCTGTCGCTGTTTCTGGCGGCACGCCAAAAAATTGGGTTCAGGTATAAAGCGCTTCGATTGGAAACCTTTTTCTTCAGGAAGATAATCGCGTGGAAGGAGTGTGATCTTCTTCCGCGTTTTGTCGTTTACTCTTGCCGGACGTGGATTTCATGAAAACCGATGATGTTTCGACTTCTTCTTCCCGCCGGGTTCTTCCGAAAACTATCGCCTTGATCGGAAAATATCGAAGCCGCGATCTTTCAGGCTTGTTGCTGCCTTTGGCGCTGTTGTTGCATCAAAAAGGAATTGCCGTTTTGATTGAAAAAGCGACAGCGAGTAACTTTGATGTGCCGGTTCCGTTGCCCGGATGGGATGTTTGCGATTTCGCGGGGATCGGACAACGGGCTGATGTGGCGATCGTTCTGGGCGGCGATGGAAGTGTGCTCAATGTGGCGCGCCAGCTGGCGCCTTTCCATGTGCCTCTGGTTGGCATCAATCGGGGCCGCCTTGGTTTTATGACGGATATCGCATGCGATGACATGTTATCCAGTATGGACGCGTTGTTGAATGGCGAATTTGTTCCCGAGGAACGGATGCTGCTTGAAACTGAAATCGTGCGCGATGAGGAGACAATAGCCTCCAGCCTAGCGCTCAATGAAGTTGTTGCCGATAAAGGAGGAACCGGCCGCCTGATTGAATTTACCTTGTTTGTCGACAAGGTTTTCGTTTACGCGCTTCGCGCGGACGGGTTGATTGTCTCGACGCCGACGGGGTCGACCGCGTATTCACTTTCGGCTAACGGGCCGATTTTGCATCCGCGGATTTCTGGAATCGCGCTTGTTCCACTGTGCCCGCATTCCTTGACCAACCGTCCGCTTCTGGTTAACGACCAGAATGAAATTGAGATTCGCATTAGTCGCGCGTCGGATGTGCGCGCGCATTTCGATGGCCAGAACCGCGTCGACTTGCGCGTGCGGGACAAGCTTCGGATCCGCCGGGCGAACGATTCGATCTGTTTTCTGCATCCGCCCAGCTACAATTATTTCGCCATGTTGAGGGAAAAATTGCATTGGAATGAGGAATCGGGCGCATTCGCGGCTACACGAAAGGATGCGGACTGAAGATGTTACGGCGTTTGTCTATCCGGGATTTTGTGCTGGTCGATCGTTTGGAACTCGAATTCGAGGGTGGATTTGGCGTATTGACCGGAGAAACCGGCGCGGGCAAGTCCATTCTGATCGACGCGTTGTCGTTCGCTCTGGGGGGGCGCGTGGATGCTTCGCTGATTCGCGCCGGATGCGGGCGGGCCGAGGTCTCGGCTGAATTCGATCTGCCAATGAATGTGCCGCAGGCGGCCGAATGGCTCCGTCAACGCGATCTGGACGCCTCGGATGGACTGTTGCTACGGCGGGTGATTGATGCCAATGGCCGTTCGCGCGCCTATCTCAACGGTTCGCCTGTAACTGTCCAGCAGTTGAAGGAAGTGACCGAGCCGCTTGTCGATATTCACGGTCAGCACGCGCATCAATCCTTGTTGCGCGAAGAGGCGCAGCTTCAAATTCTGGATTCGCGGGCCGGGCTGGAGGCGCTGTCGGACGAAGTTTCTTTCGCGTGGCGTGCGTGGCGCGATGCCGGTGAAAAGCTGGAAAACGCGCGGAAACACGCCGCTTTGCGGGCGGAAGAGCGCGAACAGCTTGAATGGCGGCTTCGGGAACTGGAGGCGCTTGGGATTTCACGGGAGGATTGGAGTGATCTTGGCGTCGAACATAAACGTTTGGCGCATGCGGCTGGTCTGCTTGAAGGCGCGCAACTTTCCCTGTCGCTTTTATCCGAAGAGGATTCCGCTTGCGAGAAGCGAATTGATTCCGCGCTTCGGCGGCTGGATGAACTCGTCCATTTCGACTCATCCCTGGTGGAAATTGCCGACCTGTTGCGGACGGTTCGCACAGAGCTTTCAGAATCGGTTTCAATGCTTCGCCGCTATGCTGACCGTATTGATCTCGATCCGCGGCGTCTTGAAGAGGTCGAGCGCCGGATCGAAGCCATTCTGACGTGCGCGCGAAAATTCAGGACAACGCCGGAAAACCTTCCAACGCTGCTTGAACAGAGCCGGGAGAAGCTGGCTTTGCTTCACGAGGAAGGCGATATCGCCGCGCTGGAAACGCGGGAAAAGGCGGAGCGGGTGCGCTATGAGGCTTTATCTGAAGATCTTTCCGCAAAACGCGCTGAAGCGGCCAAATCGTTCGGCCTCGAAGTCAGCGAACTCATGCAGCGATTGGCACTGGGCGGTGGACGCTTTGAAGCGGCTTTGTTACCGTTGGAAAACGGAGGGGTGCATGGCCTGGAAAAAATCGAGTTTCGTATCGCCGGCCTGTCAGGAGACGCATCGCGCCCCTTGTCCAAAGTGGCATCCGGGGGAGAGCTGTCGCGCATCAGTCTTGCGATTCAGGTCATTGCCAGCCAAGCAGCGCGTGTGCCGACACTGATTTTTGACGAAGTGGATGTCGGTATTGGCGGCGGCGTCGCCGAAATTGTCGGACGCTTGTTACGCAGTCTGGGTGAAGGGCGGCAGATTTTGTGTGTGACGCATTTGCCGCAAGTCGCTGCTCGCGCAAGCTGGCAATGGCAGGTAGCAAAAACCGGCGAGGGTGATGCGGTCAGGAGCCGGGTCGAGTTGCTTGACAAAGAAGCGCGTATCGAAGAAATCGCCCGAATGCTTGGCGGGATTGAGATTACGCCGATTACGCGGAAACACGCAAAGGAAATGCTGGAACAGTCATAAGAATTTATCTTGAATATTCTGGAGTTGTGTACCAAGGGGCTTGTCATGACGACGACTGTCTATCTCGGCAGCGCTGCCGATAGTGTTTATGACGCGGAAACCCTGGATACTCCGGATAGAAGCGGGGCGGGCTATCGTGCCTAAATGGCTATGGCGGCTTTTTCTGTTTGCGTGCGTTTACGGAATCTATTACATCCTCGCGTACGAGACCTGGCTACCGCGCGATAAGGAAATGATCGCGCAGTTTCGGGCGCACCGGGCGGAATTTGAAGAAGTGGTGCGGCGCCACCGCGCGTTTAAAGAATCCAAATACAGTGACAAGTATCCCCTTCTTATTGGTTCAAGCAGGCCGACACGGAAGCGCTGATGAACAAAGCGGGAATATTTGTGCATGGCATTAGAATGGAGGGTTCCCGTTATGGGGGGTGCTGGCTGCCGGAGCCCTACACCCGCACGACCGCGTTGGCGTGTGAAAAAATGCTTTCTGAAGCCAGAAGAAACCGGACTATTTTCGGAAAATTTGATGGGTTGAGTATCGAACTGGTCCCTTGGCGAAGATACACGCGTATTAGTCTGAGGTATTTCACTGTGATATTCAAAAGGATTGTTCATATTCCGAAGATTCTGCGCATTGAAAACGGTCATCTGTGATTGCCGTATGGGACAAAAGGCAGGCGGCTGCGGGTTTTTGACACACTGGATCATGCGCCTTTCGGCGACTGGAAGCCGGGTGAATGCGTGATGCGCCGGATTGATACCCACTGGTTTATTTCCCTTTGCCGGGGACGTTGATTTTTCAAGGAGCTTATCGGTTTTTATGAGGTGGTTTTCATGATCCGGAGCGTGACAGACAGTTCTGTTTGGTTTTCTCACGGGCTTGACCGTTTCGCGCGTTTTGACACGCGAACGCCTGAAGAAGATATCGCGGCAGGAGAGACTGCCCGTGAAAGCGCATCGTCCGCGAACGGAACAGGTAAAAACAATGACTCCGAAGCCTTGACGCCGGATGAAGAGCGCCTGGTTCGACAGCTCAAACAGAGAGATCGTGAAGTCCGGCAGCATGAACAGGCGCATGTGGCCGCCGGTAGCGGTTTGGTAAGAGGCGGCGCTGTCTACAGCTATCAAACGGGGCCAGATAAACAGCGTTATGCCGTAGGCGGTGAAGTCTCGATCGATACATCGGGCGGCAGGACGCCCGAGGAAACACTATCGAAAGCGCGGCGTATTCGCGCGGCGGCGCTGGCTCCCGCTGATCCTTCTCCGCAGGACAGAAGCGTCGCGGCAAAGGCCAGCCGGATGGAAAACGACGCGCGGATGGAAATCGATAAATCGCGGCGCGAGGAAGCAGCGCAAAAACAGAAGGATGCGCCCCAAAATAATGAAGCGAAGCTGAATAAAGATGGCTTTACTGCCAATGCGGATGACACGTCCGGCATTTACCGGAATAGCACACCAACGGCCCAGCCAGGTCTACGACTGGATGTTTATGCCTGATGCGGTCAAGGAGAATTCGATTCTTTGGGCGGGCTGACGTTTATTTCTTCTTTGGCGCCGCGCAATTACCGCACTCCCCATAAAGATAAAGAGCGTGGGCGCGAATGGTGAACCCGCGCTCCTTGGCGATTTTATTTTGGCGCCGCTCAATATCTTCGTCGTAGAACTCTTCCACCCCCCCGCATTTGATGCAGATCAAATGGTCGTGATGTACGCTCGCTTTCAGCTCGAATACCGATTTGTCGGAGTCGAAATGCCTGCGTTCAAGCAGGCCGGCCTGTTCAAACTGGGTCAACACACGATAAACCGTCGCAAGCCCGATATCCAGACCTTCGGCGAGCAGCATCTGATAGACGTCGTCAGCCGATAGATGACGGATTTCCGTTTTCTGGAAAAGCTCAAGTATCTTGATCCTTGGCAACGTCGCCTTCAGGCCCTTGTTTTTCAGGTTGTCGGATTTTGTCATAATGGGTTTGTGCCGCTGAGAGAAAAAATATTTTTCGGTTATCATTGTCTATTATGATACGTATTTGGGCGCGTTCATCCTGGTTTTAGAGCGCTTTTTTTCAACAGTCTTGTAAGAAATGCCGGCATATGGTTCCACATCGATTCGTTATTCCGCTCTTTGCGTTTCTGGCAGGTTGCTCGACAGTACCGCGTTTTATCAATGAGTACAAGATTGACGTTCAACAGGGCAATATCCTGAACCAGGAAATGGTTTCGCGACTTCGTCCTGGCCTGACCAAGGATCAGGTGCGGTTCATTCTTGGCACGCCCGTGCTTATGGACATATTCCACGCTAACCGGTGGGATTATATCTACCGCCTGCGGAAAGGAAATACCGGCGAAGTGGAAATGCATAAATTCACGGTTTTTTTCGATGAGGCAGGGAAACTTGAGCGTGTCGCTGGAGATGCCGAAGCCGCCTTGTCTTCTGAACAGAACGGAATTATCCCCGAATCCCGAAACCGGGAAATTGATCTTGGGTCGATTGAGCCTGAGACGAAAGGGGAGAGCGTGCCTCCGCCGGAAAATAAAGAGCCTTTTTAGACGCTCGGACGCGGTTTGTTTCTTGTTTCTGAAAGGACAAAAATGAGGATTGCGGTTGTTGGCGCCAGTGGACGCATGGGAAAAACGATCATCGAAACCATTCTGGAAGACGACGGAATGGTTCTTGCAGCGGCTATCGATCAGGAAGGTTCATCCGTAACTGGAAAGGACGCCGGTGAATTTCTGGGAAAACCCTGCGGAGTGCGGATCACTTCGGATACCGGCGCGGGAATCGAAAACGCGGATTGTCTAATTGATTTCACGCGCCCCGAAGGAACGCTGAATCACCTGAAGCTTTGTCGCATGCGCAAAGTGCCGGCCGTTATCGGAACAACAGGTTTCGATGAAGGGGGAAAACGCGCGATTGCCGATGCCGCGAAGGAAATTCCGATCGTTTTTGCGCCAAACATGGGGGTCGGCGTCAACGCGGTCTTCAGGTTGCTCGAAGTGGCGTCGCGAATCCTGGCGGATGGTTACGATATTGAAATTTTTGAGGCGCATCACAGGCACAAGATTGATGCGCCGTCCGGCACGGCGATCCGGATGGGCGAAATCGTTGCCCAGGCGCTTGAGAGAAGTTTCAAGGAAAGCGCGCTGTATGGCCGAAGAGGGATAACCGGCGAGCGTGATCCGTCAACGATCGGATTTTCCGCCGTTCGCGGCGGAGATATTGTGGGCGATCATACCGTAATGTATTGCGGCGATGGCGAGCGTATCGAAATCACTCACCGCGCGGGAAGCCGCAAACCCTATGCGCTTGGCAGCCTGAGAGCCGCCCGTTTTTTGGCGGGGAAAAAGAGCGGACTATTTGACATGCAGGATGTTCTCGGTTTGCGTTGATGGGTCCGGAAATCGGTTTTTCGTTTCATGTTTTCCGCGCGTTATTCGGCCCGCATTTGCGGGAAAAGAATGACATCACGGATATTGGAAGAGTCGGTCAGCAACATGGCGAGCCGGTCGATTCCTATGCCACAGCCGCCTGTCGGCGGTAGCCCGTATTCGAGGGCGCGAATATAGTCCGCATCGTAATACATCGCCTCTTCGTCGCCGGCGTCTTTGGCTTGTGCCTGCGCGAGAAAGCGCTCTGCCTGATCTTCAGGGTCATTCAGTTCTGAAAAACCGTTGGCGATTTCCCTGCCCGCGATGAAGAGTTCGAAACGCTCGGTAATGCCGGGATTCGTGTCGCTGCGGCGAGCGAGAGGACTGACTTCGAAAGGGTAGCCAACGATGAACGTCGGGTCCCATAGCCGCGTTTCCGCCGTTTCTTCGAACATCAGCAGTTGCATGGCTCCAACGCCCATATCCGGCTTGATTTCGACATTCATGGCGGTCAATTCCGCGCGGAGCCAGTCGGCGTCCGAGAGTTGCGTTTCGCTGTATTGCGGACAGTGCTTTACGATCGCCTGGAGGAGGGTCAGACGGTCGAATGGTGCTGAAAAGTCAAGCGGACGTCCCTGGTAATCGAAAATTTCCTTTCCGAGCGCCTTACGCGCGACGTGGCGCAAAAGGTTTTCGGTAAAACTCATCAGCTTGCGGTATTCCGAATAAGCCTCATAGAATTCCATCATCGTGAATTCGGGATTATGGCGCGGGCTGATGCCTTCGTTCCGGAAATTGCGGTTCATCTCGAACACTTTTTCAAAACCGCCGACGACCAGTTTTTTCAAATAGAGTTCCGGAGCTATCCGCAGGTAAAGCGGCATATCGAGTGCGTTATGGTGCGTTTTGAAAGGGCGCGCCGAAGCTCCGCCGGGAATCGGATGCATCATCGGTGTTTCGACTTCGAGAAAACCGTGGCCAGTCATGTATTCGCGGATCGACTGCGCCATGCGGCTGCGTGCAATGAATGCAGCTCGGGTTTGGGCGTTCATGATGAGATCGAGGTAACGCATCCGGTATTTCTGTTCCTGGTCGGTCAGGCCGTGGAATTTTTCCGGCAGCGGGCGCAGTGATTTCGACAGAAGGCGGATTTCGTCGCATTGAAGGGTCAGTTCATTGGTTTTTGTGCGGAACAGGATGCCGGCAGCGCCCACGATGTCGCCGATATCAAGGCGTTTGAACGCGTCATAGGCTTTTTCTCCCACTTTGTCGCGCGCGACATAGAGCTGGATGCGGCCCGCGAAATCGGCAATCGTAGCGAACGAGGCTTTTCCCATGACACGTTTGAGCATGACGCGCCCGGCGATTTTCAGTTTGACCGGCGAAGCGCCCAGTTCCTCGCCGGTTTTTTCTCCATGCGATTCAAGGATTTTTCCCGTGTCGTCTTCGCGCGTGAAATCGTTTGGGTAAGCGTTGCCTGAGGCGCGCCATTCGGCCAGCTTCGCGCGGCGTTCGGCGACGATATGGTTTTCATCCTGCTCGGAAGTGTTTTGCGCGTTATTTCGTTCGGACATGATGCATTCGGTAAAATAGGATATTGGTCTAGATACTTTGTTTCAGGCTTGCCTCAATAAAGATATCGAGGTCGCCATCGAGTACGCTTTGGGTGTTTCCACATTCGACGTTCGTTCGCAAATCCTTGATGCGCGCCTGATCAAGCACATACGAACGTATTTGATGACCCCAGCCGATGTCGGTTTTTGAGTCTTCGAGTTTTTGCTGTTCGGCCTGGCGTTTTTTCAACTCGGCTTCATAGAGTTTGGATTTGAGCATGGCCATGGCTTCGGCGCGGTTGCGGTGCTGCGACCGGTCATTCTGGCACTGGACGACGATACTGGTTGGTAAATGCGTAATCCGCACGGCCGAATCGGTTTTGTTGATATGCTGCCCGCCCGCTCCGGAGGCACGGTAAGTGTCGATGCGCAGATCTGCCGGATTGATCTCGATTTCGAATGAATCATTGATTTCCGGATAGACGAAAACCGAAGCGAAACTGGTATGGCGCCGCGCATTCGAATCGAACGGCGACTTGCGCACCAGCCGGTGAATACCTGATTCAGATCGAAGAATGCCGAAGCAATATTCCCCGCTGAATTTGAGCGTCGCGGTTTTAATGCCCGCGACATCTCCGGCGGATTCTTCGAGAACCTCGACGGAATAGCCTTTACGCTCGCCGTATTTGATGTACATGCGAAGGAGCATGGAGGCCCAGTCCTGCGCTTCCGTTCCACCCGCGCCGGCCTGAATGTCTAGAAAGCAATTGAGCGGGTCGGCGGGATTACTGAACATGCGGCGAAATTCAAGCGCCGAGACCCTCTTTTCAGTCTGGTCAATATCCGACGCCAGCGAGAGCAATGCGCCCTCATCGTTTTCCTCGCGCGCCATGACGAAAAGCTCTTCCGCGTCTCCGATCGCGCGGCCAATATGGTCGAGCGCTAAAACGGCGTCTTCAAGGCTTTTTTTCTCTTTTGAAAGTTCCTGGGCGCGTTCTGTGTTGTCCCAGACATTCGGGTTTTCAAGCTCGCGCAGAATCGCTTTTAATTGATCGGATTTCCGGTCGTATTCAAAGATACCTCCGAAGCTCGGCGGAGCGCTGGGCGATATCCGCGAGCCGATTGGCGATCTGGTTGATTTGTTCGGCTTCCATGATTTCCGGAAAATGAAAGAAACCTCGCATTATATATAGAATCGGGATGCTGTGTTTCCTGATATGGATTTTTCTCTGGTGTCCGGGCGGTTTCGGATGTCCTTCCTTGAAGCCAGAATGTTTGCTCTTCGTGAGAGAGACCTTTTATCATATGCCACTTTCCGGTGATCCGCCGGGGTGGGTATTGCGCAAGTTTGGCGGGGTGACTCATAATGGTGTTCTATGGACGAGAATGATCTTCAAACTATTGATCCGCGTCGCCGGATCCGTGAGCTTTTGGCGATTCCGGAACGGGATCGCACGGATGCGGAATGGGACGAATTGAACGAACTTGAAATTCGTACTGCTCCTGGAAATCGTGAAAAATCCTTTCCCGAATGGCGGACAGCAATGCAAGGCCCGCGCCGTTTTCAGGGCGCAAAAAACACGGAAGGGCGTCTGTTGCCGCAAGAAGGAAGGGCACGGCCGGAAAGCCGCCTGCTCAAGCGCCAGCACCGGCGTCCGAAACGCCTGACCGAGCCGGCGGGAGACGTTTAACCGGCCGTTCGCCGCGTATACGGAAATCTCCGGTTCCGGCGGCAGCTTCTGTAAAAGCTGGTACTCAGTAACCGTTAATAACTGTTTTTATCCGCATGAGTGTCGCGGGTCTGTCCGGGGCAGGCCGAAAGAATCCGCGCTATGAATCCGCGTTATCGGCCCTCTTTCCCGCAAAGGGAAAGAGGGCGTTGTTTTGGAACGTTTTTCGCGGACCCAAATCGCCAGAATGTGCCGGAATGGAGCGAACGGCGGAAATCCCCCCCCCAGGCACGAAAGACTGAACCGAAAAGCGCGTCAGGCGGCGCGAACTTCGATTTTGCGGGGTTTGGCCTGTTCAAGTTTTGGAATGCTCAATTTGAGCACGCCGTTGCGGAATTCAGCCTCTACCTTTTCGCTGTCGAGCTCCTTCCCCAGCGTGAAAGTACGCTGAAAACGGGGCGATTGCACTTCGACGTGGCTGGCCTCCATATCCTTGACGACGGGAAGCTCAACCTCGCCTTCAATCGAAAGCGCTTCGGCATCAACACGGACATGCAG
>JAITGN010000044.1 GCA_031280565.1 Accumulibacter sp.
GCTTAAGCAATGGCGCGGTATTGCCACGCGCTATGCCAAAAGAACCTCCTCCTATCTTGCCGCCGTACAGATTCGCTGCAGGATGCTATGGACTAAAATCTTGTGACTACACGGTCTAAATCACGTGAGGATAACGAGAAACGCGGCAAAAACGCTTGCGGGAACAGCCAGAAGCAACAGGCGCGGACGATAGGCAAGAATAAGCGCAAAGCCCAATGAAACGGCGGCAGTCACGCCGAAAAAAACGGCGATTCCAGTAGAAACGCCATACGCACGAATCGCCGTCATGAGCGTCAAACCAAGTCCGGCCCAGCCAATTCCGGCACAGGAATTCCGGAAGCGCGGCGCGGTTGCCTTGCCGAAAATCTGTTTGGCGTGACGCTCCATGCCGGACGCCAGGAATCCCAAACCGGCGGCGGCGAGCGTGAGAAGCAGTGTTTCCATGACGATTCAGTTTCCCGCGACAGGCTGTGGCAAAGGGCGTTCCGCCCCTGAAAGTCCCCCCGCGGCGCGTCCATGAACTTTCCATGCGGCAAAAAGCAGCAACGCGCCGGCAAACAGGGCGCACAGGTCGAATCCAGCAACTTGCCAGTATCCCGCCGCAATACTCCGGAAAAGGGACGCGCCGCCGGTCAGTCCGTTCAAGAGCGGCAGGAACGCAAACAGGATTCCGGAAAAAGCCAGTTGCCCCGCCCAGGCGGAGAGATGCCGTGCTAACGCCGCGTGAAAGAGTAAAACGCCCCACGCGATGAAAAACAGGGCGATCTCCCAATTGACACGCAAAGCGAGATCCCCCGGCAACAGGCGGCATCCCCAAAAATACACGCCGATGGCGGCCAGCAGCCCGGCGATTCCGGCGACATTGAAAACCTCGACCAGACGGCAGCCAAAAGGCATGCGCAGCGCCTCTCCCGCCTCTCCGCTTGATTTCTCGTCATGCTTTCCGAGCCGCGAAATGCGCCACAGAACCAGGCCGCTGGCGACCATCGCCGCGCCGCATATTCCCGCGAAAAACAGCAGCCAGCGCTGCGCCGGCGTGGCAAAACGCCCCATGTGCAGCGCCGTCAACGCGTTCCAGACAGCAAGAATCGCTGATGGCGCTTCCGCTTTCGGCGTGTCGAGCAGTTCGCCGCCAGCGCCGTCGAAAAACAGGCGCTCCGGCGCGGCACGATTGGCGAGGCGGCCTCCGTAGGATTGGCGTATTTCGATGGACGCCCGGCTGTCACCGGGATTTGTGATGACAATTGTATCCGGCGGCCGTTCCGGCCAGCGCTGCCGCGCCGTCTCAAACAGGGGAGCGAAATCGGTCAGCGGCACGCGCGTTCCGGAAGGCGGCTCGATGTCGAATCGCGCGCGGCCACCGCGCGATTCGATTACGAAAGCGCGCGCGTCAGGATAGAGGCCGTGCATCACCGGCCACATCAGTTGGCCTGCCAGCAAAAGCAGCCCGGAGAACGCGATGACAAAATGAAACGGCAGCGAAACCGCGCTGGTGAGGACATGCGCATCCATCCAGGAGCGCTTTCCCTTGTTTGGCCGGAACGTGAAAAAATCCCTGAAAATGTTGCGATGAACGATGACGCCGCTGATGAGCGCGATCAGCATGACCATCGTTCCGGCGCCGATGATCCATCGCCCCGTGATCGCGTCGATGCCGTATAGCTGAAAATGCAGGCGAAACAGGAAATCCGCGCCCGCCGTCTCGCGCGCTTTGAGAATGTCGCCTGTCGATGGATCGAGAAGAAGCCGTTTCATCGCGGGACGCCCAACGTGCCCGCGCCGTCCACCCGGCGGCGTGGCGCTGGACTCGCTGGCTCGCCACGAAACGGACAGTGCCGGGAAACGCGGGCCGGGCAGCGAAATCTGCCATTGCGGCGAATCGGGCGCTTCCTGTTCCAGAACCCGCCGCGCATGGGCGATCATCCGGGCGCTATCCGCCTTCGCCCCGCCGGCCGCGCGATACGCACGATGCAATTCCGGCCGCATCCAGAAATTGATCTCGCTGCGGAAAAAAGAGAGGCTGCCGGTCACGAAAATCAGAAACATCAGCCACCCCAGAAGAAGCCCCGACCACGTATGCAGCCATGCCATCGACTGGCGCAAACGGCGCGGTTGATCAAATCGCACGGCCTATCCCGCCACCGCAAGCCACGCGCCGAAAAGAGCGGCCGGCGCGGCCAGGCCCATCGCGGCCCGCGCGACCGTCGACGCGGCGAAGACCCAGATGATGGCTCCCGCTTCCAGAATGAACGCCAGCATGACGGACAGCGCGGCCGCGTCGAGCGGCGGGGATAGGCCCCCAGCAAACGCTCTCGCCCCGAGAACGCCGAAACCATACGCGCCGAAAACCGCCAGAATGCCCCGGATTCCAATATTCATTCCCGGCCGTTTTTCGGCAAAATCCATCATGTTTCGCATCTTCATACAGCATCCATCGAAAAAAACAAATTCCTTCAAGTCCAGGCGCGTCCATCGCGGCGATGCCACAGGCCCATGCGCGGCATGACCTGTAAAAACACGCATTCCGTATTCAAATGACGCCCTCTTTCCCAAGCATTCCTCGCTTCCCGCCGATTTATAAAGCCGTGTTTAGCGATTCTAGTTTCGGAACGCGCCGATGTAAACGATAATAATTATTAATATCTAAATAAATGAATTCGTGCAGGGGGCAGTTTCATTCGTATCATTCTGGAATAATCAGATCAGGGCGCAGGTTAAAAATCTGGAATCCGGCCGCCCTGCCTGTCCTGAGCCTGTCGAAGGGTAAGGATTGAAAAACTATTTGAAGAAAGAGTGAGGACTGGAAAGGCTTTACGACCTGGAGCGTCCGTTCATACTTCGACAGGCTCAGTACGAACGGAGATAGATGTTTGTCGAAGTTCATACAGGATCAGTAGAGGCGAGTTTTTCCGTCCACGTTCATCCTGCTTGTCCTTAGCTTGACGAAGGAGGCTTGCCAGAGGCTCGTTTTCCAATCCGTCCGCCCGTTCAGTTTGTCAGAAACCTGTTTTTCAATCCGTTCGCCCTGAGCCTGTCGAAGGGTAAGGATTGAAAAACTATTTGAAGAAAGAGTGAGGATTGGAAAAGCCATTTACGACCTGGAGCGTCCGTTCATACTTCGACAAGCTCAGTACGAACGGAGATGGATGTTTGTCGATGTGTTCCGACGAAATCACCACGAACGGAGACATACGCTGTCGATGATTCGGCAAACTCGGCGCGGACGGGTTTTAACACGCTCACCACAAATGGAAAAAAACAGAACAGAAAGTAAATGAACCACGTCCGTAGAAGGTGGTTTTTTAAATGTCAATAAAACGAACAGCCAACAAGGGGAAAACCGTTCATGACAACCTCTGGAAGCCTTGCAATGACAGGGTATCTATTACATTTTTTGGAAAAACAGCGAATCCGAAAAAAACCAATGACGTCTTTAAGGCATTTTGTTAAAAAGAGAGACCATCAAGGAGAATATCAATGCTAAAAACTGGAAGAAAACATGCTGTTTAAAGCAGTTTTGTTACTCTCTCGCGAGAAAACACCTTGAGGACGCTATTCTGTCGCGCCCACCCCGGTTCCGGCGGTTTCCTGGAGGCGCGGAACGGTGGAGAAGAAAAAACGGAACGAAAGCGGCTCAGAAAGAAGGGCCGGAGAGTTTGTCCCGGTAAAGCTGCCACTTTTTTGCGTACCGGTCAGCGGAATCCCGCAAGGAGGCGAGTTCCCGTTCGGTGAGCGGACGGACGAGCTTGGCCGGCGTCCCCATGATCATCGAGCCTTCGGGAAAAACCTTGCCCTCCGTAACGAGCGAATGCGCGCCGACAATCGAGTTCTTGCCGATAACGGCATTGTTCAGAATGACAGCGCCCATGCCAATCAACACATTGTCACCGATCGAGCAACCGTGCAGCATCACCTTGTGGCCAACCGTGACATTGTTTCCGATAACGACGACGATACCGCGATTGGTGTGAACAACCGAGTTGTCCTGAATATTCGTGTTTTCGCCAATGAAGATTTTGTCGACGTCGCCGCGTACCGTGCAGTTCCACCAGACGGAAGCGTTTTTTCCGATGGTGACCTGGCCAATGACATCCGCGCTGGGAGCGATCCAGCTTTCCGGGTCAATTTTTGGAATGAGGTCGCCAAGCGTGTAAATAGCCATTTGATTTCCTTTCTGGTCAAACCGGGAAAAACAGTAAGAATACGCCACCGCCGGCCATCATGGCAACCGGACGGCAAAGACGCGCGGCTGTCTCATATTGCGCTGACGGACAAACCAAACAAATGAATCGCGCGATTGGGGCGTTTTCCGTTCAAATGGATAAAAAACCCGCTCGCTTTAAGTGTGTCGAAATACATTAACGACGCCTATCTCCGTTCACGCCGAGCTTGTCGAAGTATGAACGGACGCTCCAGATCGTAAATAGCCTTTCCTGTTCGTACTCTTCGAATAGTTTTTCAATCCTTCCCCTTCGACAAGCTCAGGATAGACGGGGCGAACGGATTGAAAAACCTGTTTTCTTCGACAGGCGTCATTCAGCGCGCTTACCTTGCGTCGAATGAAGACATTCAACGGATCGGCGCCCTAAAAATCTTTCATAAAGCCCGGAACAGTAATCCCGCGCGCTTCGTCATACCCCAGATACCCAGGCTATACAAAACATACCAAAGCCCAGCACAACCAACACGTTTGCCACGAGCGAAATCACGCCTTCCATCACTTTTGGCCCAACCGCTTTTCTGTAAAATTCAAACACTTCCTCTTCTGCCACATTTCTTCTTTCAAAGGAGCGTTTGCCCGTCCAATAAACACCGGCGCAACCAACAAGGAAAACAACAATTCCAAACACCTTTAACATATCTATACCCTTTCGTAAAAAACAATGCCAATAAAATCCACAGTGGGCGAAACGCGATGTTCACCGTCTCGATGCGGGAGAATGACTGTAGAAAACAAGATGGTCCGGACGCGCGACGACCTCCTGGAAACAGGGAATGCGCTCATCCTGATGAAAACGGTTTCGCGGCTCTACCGGAACTTCGCTAAACAGGCGGCCAGTTTCGGTATGCGG
>JAITGN010000088.1 GCA_031280565.1 Accumulibacter sp.
TTCTTGTGCTTGATAACTTTATTTCTTTCCACATTTGAAATCGGTTTTGGCATAATATAATCCTCCTGTCGAGTGATTGTATTATATGCGGTTGTCTAACATTTGTCAAAATGCAATACGGCGACGACCGTGGCGGGGTGCACCAGGACGAAGGCGACATCGTCGATGCGCCGAAGCCTGTTGCGGAAGCGTTGACGCGGCTGAACCGCGCCTTGTTTCTTGACCGGAAGGACGACGCCGATCCCGGAAAACGCCATACCGCGCCCGCCGCGCTCATCCAGGCCGCCGAAAAGGCGGCCAAAGGAAAAACCGCGGTGGGAAAAACCGCCTCGTTGCCGTTGAACGCCGGAGAGGGCGGATGATCGCCGAAAACTTCACCGCCTTTTTTGCCGACTTCGGCGTGGACGCCGCGATTTCCGGGCGTCCCGCGCGCGGGATATTCGATGCGAATTACGTCGATCAACTCGGGGTCGAAGGCCTGGGGCCAGTTTTCACGGTACGCGAAAACGAACCGGCGGCACATGGCGAACACGTGACCGTCGATGGCCTCTCCTGGCGCATCACGGGCATTCAGCCTGAAAGCGGCCTGAAGCGCCTGATACTGGAAAAAGCATGAGCCTTTACGTGATCAAAACCGGGCTGATCAAATGGCTTGAACTGATGCCGGAATTCGCTGACCGTGTTTTTGTCGAACACGAACGTGTCTTGACCGGCGCGGAACTGCCGTGCCTGGTCATCCGGTTCGAGGGCGCTTCGGCGGATTCGCCCGGTGCGAGTTACGTCACCTGGACTTATCAGTTTTCCGTATCGGTTTACGTTCGGGCAAGCGCGGCGGACGCGCCGGAAGACGCTGCGGAAAATTTGCTGGACGCGGTCATGCATCGGCTTTACGCGCGCCCGCTCATCAATGATTTTGGCGACGCCGCGCGGTTTTCGGCGATTTCGGCTGAATTTGACACGGCCGGTGAAGAAGTCGTCCGGCGGCTGACGCTTGAGCTGGCGATTCAGGAAAGCGAGACGATCGGCGCGGACGCCTCCGGTCTTGACGATTTTAAAAGAGCGCATGTCGATTTCGACCTGGCCTCGCCACGGAATGACCCGCCGCGGCCAACGCATCCGGACGGCCAGATCGACGCCTCGGCGATCATCAACCTTCCCCCTCCTGAAGGGGGAGATTTCAAACCGGAGAATGTTTCCCATGAAAATTAAACCTGTTCCCGGCCGCCTGATCCGCGACCCTGATACCGGCCTTGCGTTTACGCGCGAGCAAAACGTCCCCGACGGCCATCCCTTCTGGCTGCGTGCCGTCGCCTCTGGCGACGCGGCCATCGTCCAGGCGCCGCCGGCAAAACCGAGAAAGGAAGCATGATATGGGCGCCATTTCCTTCAACCAGATTCCCGTCAACCTGCTCACGCCGGGCCAATACGTCGAATTCGACAATTCCCGCGCGATTTCGGGACTTGTCGCGATGCCGCAGCGGCTTTTGCTGATTGCCCCCAAGCTCCCCGCCGGAACGGCGGCGGCGGACGTGCCGTTACAAATCAGCCGCGAATCGGATGGAATATCCGGCCTGGGCCGGGGATCGATCGGCGCGGCGATGGTCTCCGCGGTTTTCAGGGTAACGGATACCCTGGAAACATGGCTGTTGCCGATCGCTGATCTTGACGCGGGCGTCGCCGCGACGGGAAGCCTTTCCATTGGCGGATCGCCGGCGGAAGCGGGCATCATTCACCTCTACGTCGCCGGCGCCTCCGTTCCTGTGGGCATCGGGCCGGGCGTCGACGCCGCGTCAATCGCGCTGACGCTCTCGGACGCGATCAATGCCGATCCGGATTTACCGGTAACCGCGGCGGCGGACGCATCGACGGTCACGGTCACGGCAAAGCACAAAGGATCGCTCGGAAACGGCATCGACCTGCGTCTTAATTATTACCCGCTGTCCGAAAAAACGCCGTCCGGCCTTTCCATCGCGATCACGCCGATGGCCGGCGGAACAGGCGACCCGCCGATTTCCGCGGCCCTTGCCGCAATCGGCGCGCTGCAATACAACACCCTCGTTTCAGCCTGTAACGATCCGGCCAGCATCGCCCTGATCGAACGGGAGCTGGATACCCGCTGGGGGCCGCTGTATCAAAACGACGGCCATTGCCACTTTGGTCTGCGCGGAAGCATAGGATCCATCAACAACTTTTTGGCGGCGCGGAATAATCCGCATACCTCATTCTGGGCGCTTGAGCCGGGCGAACCGGGCGCGCCGTGGGTAAAGGCAACGCTCGCGGGCGTAACCGCCGCGTATTATCTCGCCATTGACCCCGCGCGGCCCCTGCAAACGCTGCCCTTGCCCGGGTGGCTTTCCGCTCCGGCCGGGCTCCGGTTCACCCGCGCCGAGCGCAATAATCTTTTGTCATACGGCGCGGCAACGACGATCGTCGACGCGGGAGGAAATACAGCGATCGAGCGCGCGGTCACGGCCTACACGCAAAATCCGGGCGGCCTTTCCGACCCCTCGTACCGCGATATCGAAACGATGTACACCCTCTCGTATCTGCGTTATTCCGTGCGCGCGCGGATTTCGCAAAAATTCCCGCGCTTCAAGCTCGCTGATGACGGCACGCATTTTGCGCCTGGCCAGGCCGTGGTGACGCCGATCATCATCCGCGCCGAACTGATCGCGCTTTTCCGCGACTGGGAGGAAGCCGGCCTTGTCGAAAACCTGGACCAGTTTAAAAAAGACATTCTCGTTTCACGCAACTTATCCGACGTCAACCGTATCGACGTGCTCCTGCCGCCGAACATTGTTAACCAGTTCCGCGTTTTCGCGGCGCAAATTCAATTCAGACTTTAAAAAAGGGGAACTTTCATGCCCGGAATCATTGGACGCGCCTACATCCGCGTCAACGGAATGAATCTGAACAGCCTGAACGGCGCCACATTAAACCCCGGCGGGTTTACCCGCGAGCCGGTCTTGAGCGACTACGGCTACGCTGGCTATACCGAAAAAACCGTCAACAGCGAAGTCAGCTGCGATGTTGCCATCAGCGATGTTGACGACATCACGGCGCTTGGAAAGATCGTTGACACGACAATCACGTTCGAAGGTGGCAATGGCGCGGTCTATGTGATTCGCCACGCGAGCGTTTCCGAGCCGCCGGAACTCGATTCGTCTGAAAACAAGGCGGGCCTGAAATTCATTGGCGCCGCAGCGGAGAAAGCATGATGTTTCAATCCGCGCCCGCAAGCGGGCGGCCGTTTGGAAGAGGTTACGCCTCTCCCGAACAAGAGTATCCCCCTGAAGGGGGAGGTTTCCAACCGGAGTGAGTTTATGAACAACGTTGAAATTGAACTTTCAAAGCCGATTACCGCGCACGGTGAAACGCTTTCCCGGCTTGTGCTGCGAGAACCCGTCGCCGGGGATTTGCGCGATTTCCCGATGGGCCTTGAAAAAATCCCGTTCAGCGCGTTTCTCGACATTGCCGCGCGTATTTCCGGTGTGCCGCCGTCATCAATCAATCAACTCAGCGCCAGAGACGCGCTTCGGGTCGCGGGAGTGATTTCCGGTTTTTTGGACGTTACCGCGCCGGCGGGCGGGACGCCGCCGTCCTGATCGCCTACGTCTTTCATTTTCAGCCGTCAGAAATCTGGGCGATGAAACTTCCGGAACTCTTTTTCTGGGCAGACGAGGCAGGCCGGATTTACCAGGCTATGCCGAAACTATAGCGGCGGCAAGGCTCGAAATGACATTGTAAAGAAATGTATAGTAGGCAAACGCGCAAAGCAGGCAAAATGTCCCGGAAAAAATCCGCAGATTGCCATAAGCCGCGACGGCCAGCCCAGCGAACAAAAGCCCGATCGACATGAGAAAAACGGCCGGAACCGACACGATCCAAAGCGCGATGACAAAAAGATCGCGGACAAACGCGGCCGTGCTTTTCACGGACTCCCGGACAGACAGTGGCCCGTCAGGATTCGTGAGGTCTTGCAGCAAGAAGGCTTTTATCATGTTGTTCGTTTCAATCCGCACCCGCAAGCGGGCGATCGTTTGGAAGAGGTTACGCCTCTCCCAAACAAGAGTATCCCCCTGAAGGGGGAGATTTCCAACCGGAGTTGGTTTCTGATCAATAAGCAAGTATAGAGATGGTGACGCAAAAAACAAGCATCCTGGTGTCGGCGACCGACAACGCATCGACGGTGCTGATGAACATCGCGGGCCGCATGGAAAAGATCAATAAATCCATGTCCGGTTTCGGAAAACTGACCGGTTTGAACAATGTCGCCGCCGGCGTCGGGCTGATCAACCAGCAGATGGGCGGCCTGTCGAAAACCTGGGACGCTTTTCGCGCGATGAGCCGCTGGAGCGCGATCGCGCTCGGCGGTGCGGGCGCGGCCACGCTCGGCCTGGTCAACTTTGCGAAGTCATCCAACGACGCCGCGCGGAAAGTCGACGATCTCTCCGGGAAATACCAGATTGGCGCCCAAACCCTGCAGGTCTACGGCGCTTTGGTTGCCGATTCGGGCGGCAGCATGGAAGAGGCCGCCGCCGCGATGTCAAAGCTCAAAAAGTCCCAGAACGAAGCCATTCATGGAAACAAGGAGGCCGCGGCCGCGTTCGCCGGCGTCGGCATTTCGGTTGCCGGATTAAAAAGCATGCGTCCCGAGGACGTGTTGCAAAAAATGGGTGACGCATTCAAAGGCTCGAACAACGATCTCGCCAAGCAGGCCGTGCTTTTAAAACTCATGGGCAAGAACGGCGAGTCGATGATGGATACGCTGAACGGCGGGTCGGAAGCGTACCGCAGGCAATTGGCGGAAATGCGCGAGGACGGCGCGCTGTTTTCCGAAGAACAGCTCAAGAATTCCCGTAATTTCGACGCCGCCTGGAACCGCGCAAGCCGTGCCTTCAGTGGAATCAAAAATACATTGGGCGTTGATCTGGCGAAAAATCTCGTTCCGGTCGTCGATGCCGTCCGCGCGTGGGCGCTGGCGAACAAGAACGTGATCAACAGTGGTTTTCAAAATTTCGTCAAGCACCCGCCCTTGCTTGACGCCATTGTCCCGGCGGCGAAAACCGTCTGGGCTGTCATTGAAAAAGCCGCCGCCGTAATCAAATTTCTGGGCCATACCTTTGGCATGACCACGGTTGTCCTGGCGACGTTCGGCGTCGCGCTTGGCGCGCCGCTCGTCACGTTTGGCTTGCTGATCGCGAAAATTGGCCTTCTTGGCGCTTCTCTTTTGGGCCTGGGGGGCGGGTTTGGCGTGGCTGCCCCGGCCGTCGGTAGCCTTTCCGCGAAGCTGGCGGCGCTCAATTTGCAGCTGCTTGGCGTAAAAATGTCGCTTGGAAGCATTGCCGCCCTGGCCGGCGCCGCATTTGCCGGATGGAAAGCCGGCGGCTGGTTGAACGATAAAATCAACGCGAAAATCAGTGAAAAAACCGGCGGCAAAAACGATTCGCTCGGCGGCTGGCTGTACGACAAGACCCATGCTTCGGCGGCGCTTGATGAAAAAATCACGCCAGAGGAAATCGCCCGCGCGCGCGCCGCGAACGCCGGGCGGTTCCGGCCCGCGGCATCGTCCCATTCGCCAGGCCTTCCGGAAGGCGTGCCGGGTAGCCCGGAAGCCGCTCGCAGAATCACTGCCGCCGACGTCGCGGGCGCGCAAAAACAAGAAATCAAAAACACGCTGGATATCCGGATAACGGCCGACGGCCGCGCGAAAATCGAAACCATGAGAACCGGAAGCCCCCAGACGGAAATCAATGTCGATTCCGGACTGATGATGCAAGGAGCGTAAAATAATGGGATGGCGTGACGAACTTCAGCCTGCCAGCTTTCGCGGCGCCGTTTTTTTTGCGCGCGGCGCTGAACTTTCCACGGGCCGCCGCCTGGCGCGGCACGAATACCCCCAGCGCGATCTGCCCTGGCTGGAAGATATGGGCCGAAAAGCGCGCGAATACAAGATCGAAGCGTTTATCGCCGGCCCGGATTACATGCGCGCGCGCGACGCGCTCTTGAAAGCGGTCGAAGCGCCCGGCCCCGGTCAGCTTGCGCATCCGTGGCTGGGCGTGGTTTCCGTTACGGTTTCGGAGTGCAGCCTTTCAGAAAGCACGGCCTCAGGCGGCCTGGCCCGTTTTTCGATAACGTTTGTCGAAGCGGGAAAACAAGGCGAACCGGACAAAAGCGCCGATACCCTTTCCGCGATCGTGACAGCGAAAACCCGCGCGCTGGAAGCATTTGCGGCGGATTTCGCGCGGCAGTTCAATGTCATGAAACAGCCTGAATTCGTCCGGGCGGACGCGATTGAAGCGCTCTTTTCCGTGCTGTCCGCCGCGGGCCTGACGCTCCCGGTCGATAGCGCGATGAAACTGATCGAAAAGCCACTGAAACTGGCTGAAGAAATGATCGCCGCGCTTGATCCGCGAGAAGCGGATGGCGCGCCGCCGCTCATCGTCTCAAACAGCACGATGAGCGCCTCGGCAGAGGCTATGTTGACGTATGATCCACCGATAACGATGCCGCGTTACATCACGCCCTCGCGCAGCCAGATGGCCGCTTTGTGCGCCCCTTTTGAGCAAAAGATCGTTGACCAGATCGCGGCTATCGTCGCCGAGTCGGAGGATTTTGACGCCGCGCTCGAAGGCATCGCTGCGCTCAAGCGCGACAAAACGAACTTCGAGGCATGGGCCAAAATCATCGCGCAAGGCACGACTGCCGCCCACCTCGCGGGCATTGATGCGGCGATGAAGAGAAAACGGTGACATATGGCATCATTCACTGTCGAACTCGATCGCGATAATCGTTATCGTCGTCTTCTCGACGATCTCTCGTCGATGCTCGACGATCCGTCGGTAATCCTCTACGCCCTCGGACGCGCGTTGGTACGCGCCAATCAGGCTCGGCACCAGCAAGGTCTCGACCCGGAAGGCACTCCGTGGAAAAAGCTCAAGCATCCCGGCTATCCGGCAGGCCGCGTGGGCGGTCCACTGAACCGCACCGGAGCTATGTTGCGCACCCTCAATTATGGACTGGAAGATAACCACACCCTGCGAATCGGCTTTTCTGGCGCGGAAGGCGATCCCGCCAGATACCACCAGGAGGGATCGCGCGCCCATGATATCAAGGCGAAGAATCGCAAGGCCCTCAGACTCGGCGCGCTGGGCATTTACCGAAAGCGTGTCCATCACCCCGGATTACCGGCGCGCCCCTTGCTGGGCTGGCCGGAGAGTGACCGGCAATTGGTCGAGAAAGAACTGGTCGACTATCTCCGATTGACCCTGGAGCGCCGACGCAATGGCTGATCCTCGTTTCGACCCTGCCGCCTTGCCATTCCCAGAGGCCGACGCGTATTGGCGCAACAAAATCAGGCTGCCCACGTCCGGCTACACCGACATTTGGGAAAAACAGCACGCGCTCTCCTTTGTCGTCGCCGGGGCGCACGAAGATCGCTTGCTCGAAGACATTTATAATGCGGTTGATAAAGCCCGTTCAAAAGGGGGTTATGATGCGTTCAAAACCGCTTTCCCGGAAATTGTCAAAAAGCACGGCTGGGCACATAACGGCGCTCCCGGCTGGCGCAGCCGCTTGATTTACAACACCAACGTCCGGCAGGCGTGGCTGGCGGGCAAATATCAGCAGCAGGAAAAAGAAAAGGTGTTGCGCCCATACCGCATCTACATCCACTCCGGCGCGGAACACTACCGACCCGACCACAAAAGCTGGGACGGCATCCTCCTTCCCTGCGACGATCCGTGGTGGGACACACACAAGCCGCAAAATGGCTATGGATGCGGCTGCGACACCGACACCCTGAGCCGCCGCGAAGCCCAAATAGAATGGGAGGCGCGCGGCAAGAGCGGCCCCGACGAAGCCCCGGAGATCGTCTGGGAAGAAAAGATCGTCGGCAAGAACACCGGCAATCCCCGTGTGGTCATGACGCCGAAAGGCATTGACCCCGGGTTCGGCTACGACCCCGGCAAGGCGTACATGGAGCCGTGGACAGTACCGCCGTTTGACGGATACGAGAAGGTTTTCCAGAGTCGCGGCATCGATTGGCCAGCCGGAACACCTCTTCCTGTCGCGCCGACGCCAACAACGCTGTCCGCATCCGTTGTTTTCCCGAAAGGCACGCCGCCCAAGGTACTTGTGGAGGAGTTCCTGCGCGAGTTTGGCGCGACACTTGACACACCTGCCGTGTTTACCGACCCGGCCATGAGTTCGTTGCTCATCAGCCGCGCCCTGTTCGTGCAAGGCTCCGACAAAAGCACTGATGCGTTCAAATGGCTTGCATCGTCTTCCAAGGCCGACAGATACCGCTACGTCGGGTTATTTGCGTTGACCCTGAAAAACCCGGATGAAATATGGTGGGCATGGGAACAAAGCCGCAACAAGCCTGGGCAATGGCTGTTACGTCGGCGATACCTGCGCGCCTTCAACATCGAAGGCGATTTAAGACACGCGATTGGCGTGTTCGAGTGGGGACGTGCGGGCTGGTACGGCAATACCGTCTTTGCGACGCGCGACTCGGACGATGTCAAGGAACGCAACCGCTATTTCAACGGACAACGCAAAGGGAGGCTAATCTACAAAACGCGGCCTCCAGGGGGCCGCGTCCGCGTGGACATCTTGGAGGGCGCTCTGGACGCCTATACATGACCACACAGCTAGTATAGCAAAGACGGCGCGACTCCGGAAGGTGTGCAACCACCCACCGGAGCCGCCTCCCGCAGAAGTCCCTGCGTTCGGCCGAAGACGCCGTGCTGCACGTACAGCGGCGCAAAGGCTACACCGGAACGCAAAAAATGGAAACCATCCGATGCGGGCAATGCAATAAAAAACTGGCGGAAGCTGAGTATCGTCGGCTGGCCATCAAATGCCCCCGGTGCGGGGCGCTCAATCAGATGAAGGCCATGGAGCCTCCCACCCGCGCGGCCAGACCGCCCGATACGGAGGCCGGAAATGGCAAAGGAAGCGCCCGGTAGAAACGGGTTCAAGTACCGTTCGCGGTACGGCATCATCATCCTGTGCGAGGACGAGAAAGCACAGGAAACACTCTTTTACAAACTGAAAGCGGAGGGCTACAAAATCAAGGTGGTGACGGTATGAAGGCCGCTATTCACCATCGATGCACCGATTTCGATTCCTATCGCGCCGCCCGCGTCAAATCCCTGTTCAACGTCGAATCCGGCGCGGATTTTACGCTGAATGCCGACTTGCCGATTGATGATTCCGACTGGAAGATCGGCGTTATCGTCGGCCCGTCCGGGAGCGGAAAATCCAGCCTTGGCGCGACACTGGGCAGGTTTTACGCTCCCCGATGGCCCAAGGACAAACCCATTATCGACGCGATTTCTCCGGGGAGCGATTGCAACGTGGTCACGGCCGCGTTGTCGGCCGTCGGTCTGGGCAGTGTGCCGGCGTGGTTGCGTCCTTATCATGTTTTGTCCAACGGAGAAAAGTTCCGCGCGACCCTGGCTCGCCTGATCTGCGAAGCGCCGGAATTGGCCGTGGTCGACGAGTTCTCCAGCGTGGTCGACCGGCCCGTCGCGCGGATTGGCGCGTTCGCGTTCGCCAGGGCGT
>JAITGN010000008.1 GCA_031280565.1 Accumulibacter sp.
CGCTTTGCGGCATAACTGGCTTCGGCCCCATAAATCCCTGTCTGAATTTGCAAGTATTCGATACCGAATTATCTCATTTCTTGCAGATTCTGACCCACCTTTTATACATCAAACCCCCAACAATCAAGGGATTCGGACTTGTTCAGCACGGACTATTTAATTTTTCATTTTTAACAATTTTTAATATAAAAAATATATTTATTGCTGTATTTCCAATGTTTTTATTTGTCGTCATAATTTATTTCTGTTCTTAAAAAAGAACTGCATGGCGGATTTCCAGCCTGCACAACAAAAGGCCGCCGGAAACGGCTGACGTAAAATCCGGAAGTTTGCGGAATCCGATACGGCAATCCGTTATAAAGTCCGAAGGATTTTCCGGCAAAATACAGGAGTTGATCTTTCAGCTTTCAATGGAGCCGTTCATGCTGAAAATTTTTGGCATCAGGAATTGCGATACGATGAAAAAGGCGTTTACCTGGCTCGACAGCCACGGCATCGCGTATGAATTCATCGATTACAAAAAGGCCGGCGTGGCCGAACGCCATCTCCCGGACTGGAGCCGCCGCGCCGGATGGCAGGCCCTGCTCAACACGCGCGGGCTGACGTGGAAAAAACTCGGCGCCGAAGAACGCGCTGAAATCAATGAGCCAAAAGCGCTCGCCCTCATGGGCAAATATCCTTCGTTGATAAAACGCCCCGTGCTCGACACGGGAAAAGCGTTGCTCATCGGCTTTGATCCGGAATATTACGAAAAGGAACTGAAATAATGACCGACAGCCTGCGGCGCTTTCTTTTCGATGATCTTGACATCCGCGGCGCCCTTGTACAGATGGATGCCGTGTGGCGGACGCTCATCGCCAACCGCGATTATCCGGAACATGTCATTCGTCTGCTCGGCGAAATGAGCGCGACGGCGCTTCTGCTCGCCGACAACCTCAAACAACCCGGACGCCTTTCGATTCAGTCACGGGGAAGCGGGCCTGTTTCGTTACTTGTCGTCGATTGCAGCGAAGCGCGAAATATCCGCTGCATGGCGCGTTATGGCAGGAACGCCGAAACATCGAATCCCGCCACTCTCCTTGGCCAAGGTCAACTCGCGCTTTCACTCGACCGTCCGTCGATGCGCAAGCCTTACCAGAGCATCGTCCCCCTGGACGGAAAAAATGTCGCTGAAATTTTCGAGCACTATCTGAAACAGTCGGAACAACTCGTTTCACGCTTTTTTCTTGCCGCGTCGCCATCGGGCGCGGCGGGCCTCTTTCTCCAAAAAATGCCTGCCGCCGACGAGCGTGACCCGGATGGATGGACACGCATTGAGGCACTGGCCGGAACGGCCGCTCCTGGCGAACTGCTCGGCTTGCCCGCCGAAGAATTGCTCGCCCGTCTTTTTCACGAGGAAACCGTCCGCCTGTTCGACGCGCGGCCCGTTACCCACGATTATCCCCACGACTGGGAAAAAGTCCGCAACATGCTGCGGACGCTGGGACGCGAAGAAGTCTACGAGACGCTCAGCGAAAACGGCGTCATTGTGATACGCGACGATCTGGCCAACCACGAATACCGCTTCGATAAGGCCGCAATCGACGGGCTTTTCAAAGATATCCCGCCAACGTCAAAGACGTGTCATTGAGAACCCTCGCACAGCGCTTTTCCGCGCGCATCCACGCGAAACTCAGCGTCCGTGCCAGTAGCGCCGCCTTTCCTGACGCCACGAAGTCACGGTAAAGGAATCGGCGAACCTCAAGCGCAACGCGCCATCAAGATCGGTGCGCCAAACGCGGCTGCTCCCGTAGCGCGCGAGGATTTCCGGCCGTGGATGCCCGAAGCGATTGCGGTAGCCCGCCGAAAAAACCGCCGCTTCCGGCGCGACAGCGGCGATGAACGCCGGCGACGATGATCCGCGGCTGCCGTGGTGCGGAACGAGCAGCGCGGCGCTGCGAAGCCGTCCGGCCGGAAACCGCGCGATCAGCCGCTTTTCGTCGGCGCTTTCGATATCTCCAGTCAGCAGAAAGTTTCCGGACTTCGCGGAAACGCTCAAGACGCAACTGAGACTATTGCTCTTTTTCGCGTTCCGGATGTAATCGTCTTCCGACGGATGCAGAAGACTGAAACGCACGCCGTCCCATTCCCACGTTTGCCCAGCGAAACAGCGTTCGCCGTCAGGAGCGTCCATCGAACTCAGCAAGCGAAGAACGGGAAAGGCGGCGCGAACCGAATCCATTCCGCCAGCATGATCGTTATCGCGGTGCGAAACGATCATGGCATCAATCCGGCGTATGCCGGAAGCCCGCAGGAACGGGATCAGAACACGCGTTCCTGCATTCGATTCGGGACTGTAGGCCGGGCCGGTGTCGTAAAGCAGCGTATGCTCCGCCGTCCTGACAACAACGGACAATCCCTGCCCGACGTCAAGCACTTCTGCCCACGCTTCGCCGGGCGCAGGCCGCTCCGGTTGAACGAACAGCGCGGGGAAGAGCAAAAAAATACTCGTCCATCGTCCGGGGAATCCTCGCGGCAACAGAAGCCAGGCAAGCCCAAGAAAAGCGAGCGGCACAGCCCAGAGCGGCGGGGCGGCCTGCTGCCAGACAGGCCATGCGGCGAGCATTTCGATGAAACGCGCTAATTGCTCGAACAGCCAGTGATCAAGCGCGAGCAGAGGCGTCCACGGAAAAAGCGCGAACAAGAGCGCAAGCGGCGTCACAAGAAAACTCACAAACGGAATCGCCAGCGCGTTGGCGAGCGGCGAGACAAGCGAAAACTGCTGAAAAAAAAACAGCAACAGCGGCAACGTGCCAAGCGTCGCGCCCCACTGCGCCACGCCCCACTCCATTAAAATTTTCCGCCAGCCGCGGCGCGGCGCGGCGCGCGCGCTCCCGACAAAAAACAGGACGGCAACCGCGCCGAAAGACAGGAAAAAACCGGGCGACAGCACTGCCCACGGGTCGAGAATCAGTACGGCCAGCAGGGCTAAAAGAAGCGTTTTCGCCGCACCGAAATTCTTCCCCGACACGAGTGAAAGCATAACGGCCGTCAACATGTAGAGCGTCCGTTGCGCGGGAACTTCAAAGCCCGCCAGCAGCGAATAGAGAAACGCGGCAAGCCAGGCAGCGGCAAGGGCCGCTTTCTGCGCGGGAATCCAGCGCGTCAGGCGCGCGCCGCGCCGCCATGATTTATTGACGAGCAAACCGAAAAGCGCCCCGACCATCGTCACGTGCAACCCGGAAATGCTGATGAGATGCGTGATTCCCGCTCTTCGAAACACATCCCATTGCTCCTGGGTAATCGAGCGCTGATCACCCATCGCCAAGGCTGCAAGAACACCAGCATAAGGCGCGCCGGGCAGCGCTGAAAAGAAATTCTGCCGTATCCGGTCGCGGAGGCGTTGGACGATATAGGGGGGACGCGGCACAAAAGCATCCAGCCGCTTGTTTTCTCCGCGCCGATAGATCGATCCTGTCGCCCGGATGCCGCGTTCGAGCAGCCAGGCTTCGTAATCGCCGCCATAAGGATTCGCGTTGCCGTGAGGACGCTTCAAACGCGCCGAGAATTGCCAGCGTTCGCCCGGACGGACAAGGACAGACGTTTCGCCGCCCTCGCCGCTGTCCGCGCCCTCATCGTTCGGACGGTACCACGACAGCATGATTCGTCCCGGAACGCGCGCGCCCTGAGTCAAAATGGATTCGACGTCGAATACGAAACGTTCCCCCTGCGCGAAACGAACGGGAAGCGCAGCGACAACGCCGGTAATTTGCACCGTTCGCGTTTCCCATTCTTCCGGCAAGGCGTCGCTCAGACGGTAATGCGCCATTCCCAGCGCCCATGAGAAACCCATCAAAAAGCCACTGACGGCTGGAATATACGGCGCGATCAGGCGATACGCGCCACTGTTCAAACGCCGCATGACAAACGGAATGGCGAATCCGGAAAAGGCCAGAAGACACACAAAGGCGGGCGGCGGCAGTTCGCCCTGAACTTGAAGAACGGCAACGCCGCAGGCAAACGCGATGATGAAAGAGCGCATTCCTGGCTGACATTCAAACGAAAAATTTTTCCCCGACCCCGGCCCGGATAGCTTGGCGCACCGGTTTCAGGCCCTCCACCCCCTGAAAAATTCTACTTCCTGTACCGATGATGACCAATGACAGTGAATTGAAACAGAAAGTCCTCGAGAACCTGGCCATGTCCAACATTATGGACGATCAAGTGCCGCTTTCCGTCCGTCGATTTTTTATTCGCAACAAGGCCCACGTGTTTGACGCCCCCGCCCAGATCCCAAAAAACGATGTCTCCCGGCTGGTAATCCCGGGGGTCTGAGGATATTTTCTTCCCCGCTCCACGGCGTGAAAAAAACGTCATGAGATTCGGAACCCGCCGGTGGTCTATATGGGTATCCGTCGTTTTCATCCCCCAAAGTTTCGGATAACGGCTGAAATTCGCTTTCATGTCCTCATGGACTTCTTTCTGCAAATCGATTCCAGCCTTTCTATAGGCCCGTATGACGACGTCTGTACAGACGCCCCTGTCGGCGGGAACATCTCCATTCGGATAGGGCATCCTGAAATACGCCGGATCGTACCGGACGGTCTGTTTCGTCAGGTTTTCGGCGGAATGGGCCAGACGCGCGTAAAAATTCTCCTGGGCATCAGCAGCGGCCGTCAGGAAAAACAAAACAGTGCATAAACGCCTTATCATAACCGGCTCCGGTTCGTTTTCTTCTTCGCGAGGCAATTCGTGGAAAACGGCGCGCGTCGACATCCATCGCCGATTTCCGTTCCGCTTTCAAGTATACTTCACGGCTTTCAGAATCATTCCCCGTTCCGGAAATTTTCATGAGTTCCATCCAGGCTCTTCCCCGGCTTTCCGCCGATATCCGGCGCGATGTCGAAAAACGCAGGACGTTCGCGATCATCTCGCACCCGGACGCCGGAAAAACGACGCTGACCGAGAAATTGCTTCTGTTCGGCGGCGCGATCCAGCTCGCCGGAACGGTAAAGAGCCGCAAAAGCGCGCGTCACGCAACATCTGACTGGATGGAGGTCGAAAAACAGCGCGGCATCTCCGTCACCAGTTCCGTCATGCAATTCGAGTACGAAGATCACATGATCAATCTGCTCGACACACCGGGCCACGAGGATTTTTCGGAAGACACCTACCGCGTGCTGACAGCCGTCGACGCGGCGGTAATGGTCATCGACGCCGCAAAGGGCGTCGAAGCGCAAACGATCAAGCTCCTCAATGTCTGCCGGATGCGCGATACGCCGATCATCACCTTCATCAACAAACTCGACCGCGAAGTGCGTGAACCGTTCGATCTGCTCGAAGAAATCGAGTCGGTGCTGAAAATCGAATGCGCCCCCCTGACCTGGCCTATCGGCATGGGCAAAACGTTCCGGGGCGTTTACCACCTTGGCGAAGACAGCCTGCTACGTTTTGTTCCTGGCGAAGAACGGCGAACCGGCGCTGAAAAAATCACAGGAATCGGCAATCCCGTGCTTGACCGCGATTTCCCGCTTGAAGCCGGAAAACTCCGCGAGGATGTCGATCTGATTCGCGCGGCCAGCCGCCCTTTCGCTCTCGGCGAATTTCTTTCCGGAAAACAAACACCCGTCTTTTTCGGCTCCGGAATCAACAATTTCGGCGTTCAGGAAATTCTTCAGGCGCTGCTTGACTGGGCGCCGCCTCCGCAGCCGCGCGATGCGGGGGGCCGTCGCGTCGCGCCGTCGGAAGAGCGTTTTTCGGGCTTCGTTTTCAAGATACAGGCCAATATGGACCCCAGGCACCGAGATCGCATCGCATTCTTCCGCGTCTGTTCGGGCCGTTATACTTCCGGCATGAAGGTGAAACTCATCCGGACAGATCACGAAATCAAACTGGCGAACGCCCTGACTTTCATGGCAAATGAGCGGATTCTGATGGAAGACGCCGTCGCGGGTGACATTATCGGCATTCACAACCACGGGCAGCTCCATATCGGCGATACCTTGACCGAAGGCGAAAAACTCGTTTTCAAGGGAATTCCGTATTTCTCTCCTGAACTTTTTCGCGCCGCGCGCCTGCGCGACCCTCTCAAAAACAAACAATTGCAGAAAGGTCTGCGCGAACTGGGAGAAGAAGGCGCGATTCAGGTTTTCGAAAATCTGGCGACAGGTGCCCTGCTGCTCGGCGCGGTAGGAAACCTGCAGTTTGAGGTCGTCGCGCAGCGTTTGCAAAACGAATACCGCGTCGACGCGATTTTCGAACCCGTGGATGTCTACACGGCCCGCTGGCTGACCTTCCCCGACGAAGCCACGCGCCGCGATTTCGAGCGCGAACAGCTGCACCGGATGGGAATGGATGTCGATGGCAACTACGTCTATCTGGCCAGCACACGGTATAATCTTGAAGTGACCCAGGAAAAATGGACAAGCGTCGGATTCCACGATTCACGCGAACACGGGCAACGGTTGATGTGACGCCCACGCGAGGGCAATCCAGCCCTCTCCTTCGTTCCCGAGCCTTCGTCCCGCCAATTGAATCCGTAACGCCCATCTGAATCGAATGATCCGGGTTTTTTCTCTTCTGTTGCTCTACCAGTTCGCTGGCGAATTGGCTGTCCGGCTTACCGGACTTCCAGTTCCCGGGCCGGTCGCTGGAATGGTTTTTCTGCTGGCGGCGCTCGCCATCCGGGGCCGCGTCGACGAAGAATTCAAAAACGGGACGGGGCTTTTATTGCACCACCTCTCGCTTTTTTTCGTGCCCGCCGGCGTTGGCGTCATCGCGCATCTTTCGCGGATTGCCGACGAATGGCTGCCAATCACGCTCTCCATCCTGATCAGCACCTTTGCCGGAATGGCCGTCACCGTCTGGGTACTCAAAGCGATGACCGCCGGACAGCGTCCCGCCGGAAAAACGAAATGAATGCCAATGCGTTGACCGGCGTCTGGACGGCGCTTTCCGAAACAAGCCCTTTCAGCCTGACGCTGACGATGATGGCATATACGCTTTCCCTCTGGATTTACAAACGCTGCAACCACAGCGTTTGGGCCAGCCCAACTTCGTTGACGATCGTTATGGTCGCTCTTTTTCTGGGCATAACCCGCATTCCCTACCCGAAATTTTTCGAAGGCGCGCAATTTATCCACTTTCTGCTCGGCCCCGCGACCGTCGCACTCGCCGTACCGCTTTTCGCCCACCGGAAGCGGCTTGCGAATATGGCCTTTCCCCTGTGTGTCGCATTGCTGGCCGGATCGGCGACCGCCGCCGGATCGGCAATGCTGATCGCTGAATTTCTCGGCGCTTCCCGCGAAGTCGTTCTTTCCATCGCGCCAAAGTCGGCAACGTCCCCAATCGCCATGGGAATCGCCGAAAGAATCGGCGGCATTCCCTCGCTTACCGCCGTATTCGTCGTTATCACGGGAACAGCGGGCGCCGTCGGCTTCCCGTTCCTGTTCAAACTGATGAAGCCAGATGATCCGGCGGCAGAAGGTTTTGCCGTCGGACTCACATCACACGGTTTCGGCACGGCGCGCGCGCTCCTCATCAGCGAGGAAATGGGCGCGTTCTCCGCGCTTGGAATGGGACTCAACGGCATTCTCTCCGCCGTCATTCTGCCGCTGATTTTCCGCTGATCTGCTCCGGGCAATTCAACCCGCCGCCGGAGTTTCACGTTTTTTTCCGCCTTTGGAATTCCGAAGAAATATCTGCACGCTCCCCGGCATGGTGTGAATTGACACGCCTGCTTTCAGAGGAGGGCAAGACTTTGCGGGGGAATTCGGGCACCGTTTCGTCTCGCCGCTCTTTGACGATCTGCG
>JAITGN010000122.1 GCA_031280565.1 Accumulibacter sp.
TTCATTTCCCCTCTTTTTGAAAGAATGCGAATTCCGATTCAATTACGGCACACCAACACGGCAATTACATCTTTTACCCTCTTGGTGTGAGATTTAAACCCCTAATCTAGTACAGCCCCTTTCGATTTACACCCGCAGCCGGGCGGCGGCGCGTGATTATTTTCCTGAAGGAAAGTAATCGGAGGAAATTTTTGATGGATCGCAAGCTACGCGAATCGAAAAAATCTGGCCATGACAACGCTTGAAAGTCCTGAGAATACAGGGAATAATAAAAAAATTTCGCAAAATCTGATCAAGTTGAAAAAATAAAGAAACGTTTTCAAGCTATTTTATCCGCCATCACCGAACAAAAGCCGGGACATTGATTCGCGATTATGGATTTTTTGCTTCGTTCTTGAGCGGTTTTCGATGAAGGGGCGTAAAATTTAGCTTGAAAAGGCCATTTCTTTGGCGCTTCCAGCTCTTCGTGGAAGCCTTCGCTCTTTATCGAAAATCCGTTTCGGCCAGCTTCCTCCAAAAAACATGCGGGAAAGACGTTTTCTGGGCGGCGATGCCTGAAAAGAACGTTGGAACGGAAGGGAAGAGCGGCTTGCCTCAACTATCCCAACGGATCGCTCTCGAAAACGATTCGGCCGTCAACCAGCGTTGTTTTGACCCGGCCCGTCAAGCTGGCATCGAGAAACGGCGTATTTTTGCCGTCGCTGCGCAATGTTTTTGTGGAAACGCGCCAGATTTCGGATGGGTCAAAAATGCAGATATCCGCCGTATGGCCGACGGCCAGCTCTCCGGCATCGATACCGAGAATGGCGGCGGGGTCGCAGGTGAGGCGGGCAAGCGCCGTTCGCAATGGCGTTCCGGACTCTTCGGCCCATTTGAGTGTCAGGGACAGAAAAAGCTCAAACGCAGTCGCACCAGGGGAGGCATCCTGAAACGGAAGCAATTTGGCATCCTCATCGAGAGGCGTGTGGTCGGAACATAAAACGGCTGTTCCGTCAGCGACCGCTTCCCGCAAGGCGCTCCGGTCTTCAACCGCGCGCAGCGGCGGGATGAAATGCGCGTGGCTGTCGAAATAGGCGATGTCGTCTTCCGAGAGATGAAGATGATGAATGGCGACATCGCAACTGACATTCAGGCCGTCGCGCCGCGCTTCGCGGACGAGGGCCACGCCCGCAGCCGACGACAGGCGTCCGAGATGCAGTTGAACACCCGCCATTTCAGCGAGCCGAAGCGCCGTGGAAATCGCGATCGTTTCGGCACATACGGGAATTCCGGCCAGACCGAGGGACGCGGCAAATCGTCCGTCATGAGCAATGCCGTCACGTGAAAGATACGGGTCTTGCGGCTGCAAATGGACAGCGAAACCGAAGGTCGCCGCGTATTGCATCGCGCGGGACAGGATTTGAGTATCGAAAACAGGGCGTTGCGCCTGCGAAAAAGCTGCACAGCCGGCTTCGCTCAGGCTGTGCATTTCCGCAAGCCTTTCCCCGGCAAGCCCCTGAGTCAACGCGCCAACCGGAACGACGCGCGCAAGGCCGAGCGCCGCGCTACGCCGGACAAGGCGTTCGACCAGGCCGGGCTCGTCCAGAGGCGGCTGCGTGTCGGGCGCGCAAGCGACCGTCGTGATTCCGCCGGCGACAGCGGCTGAAAGCTCGGATTCGAGGTTGCCGGGCCGGGCGGAGAGATCGACGAGTCCTGGACAAACAACATGACCCGTGGCATCGATGACGCGATCCGGCGTGAAACCCGCAGGCGCTTCCCCGACAGCAGTGATTCGGCTGCCGCGCAAAAAAACATCGGCAATCCGGTCGACGCGATTTTTGGGGTCGACGACTCGACCGTTCTTGATCTGGATTTGAGTTGTCATTGCTTTAGTTTCCTGCCAGAAGACTCATGACGGCCATGCGTATCGCGATTCCGAACGTCACCTGATTCAGGATGACTGCCTGAGGCCCATCGGCCACTTCGGAATCGATTTCGACGCCGCGGTTCATCGGCCCGGGGTGCATGACGATAGCGTCAGGGCTGGCCAGCGCGAGAACTTCCGGCGTCAAGCCGTAACAGTTGAAATATTCGCGCGCCGAGGGCAGGAGCGCGCCGTTCATGCGCTCGCTCTGCAGGCGAAGCATGATAACGACGTCACAATCGCGGATGCCTTCGCGCAGGCTGTTGAAAACCCGGGTTCCGGCAATGTCCATTTCGGCAGGCAACAGGGTCTTTGGCCCAATCAGGCGGATTTCGGTAGCGCCGAGCGCGCTCAGCGCGCGAATGTCGGAACGCGCGACGCGCGAATGCAGAATATCGCCGACGATGGCGATTCGCAGGCCGGAAAAATCTTTTTTGTAATGGCGAATCGTAAACATATCGAGCAAGCCTTGCGTTGGATGCGCATGACGTCCGTCGCCTGCGTTGATTACGTGAATGTCGGAACGGCCGAGCCGGTTCAGATGATCGGCGATCAGATAAGGCGCGCCGGACGATACGTGACGGACGACGAACATATCAGCGTGCATCGAAACCAGATTGTCGATGGTATCCAGCAGTGTTTCGCCTTTGGAGGTCGACGAGCGCGCTACGTCAAGGTTGATAACATCCGCCGACAGGCGTTTCGCGGCAATCTCGAACGTGGTTCGCGTTCGTGTCGAATTTTCGAAAAAGAGGTTGAAAACGCTTTTTCCGCGCAGCAGGGGAACTTTCTTGACATCGCGGTCAGAAACTTCAAGAAAGCTTGATGCGGTGTCCAGGATATTCAGCACGATCTCGCGCGGCAGCCCGTCGATCGATAACAGATGGGTGAGCGCGCCGTTAGCGTCGATTTGAGGATTGGGCGGGAGAGAGTTACGCATGTTTTTCAAGCCTCCACCGCAGTTTTTCGTCCGCGCCGGGTTCGAGAATCAACTCTTCCCGAGGGTCGAGTTCGACGCGCCAGACGCAGAATTCAGCATAAACCGGCAGTTCGCGGCCGCCGCGGTCAGCCAGAACAGCCAGACTGACGCTCGCCGGACGGCCATAATCGAACAGCTCGTTGATCGCGGCACGCGTCGTGCGTCCGGTGTAGAGCACATCGTCGACGAGAATCAGCGGACGGTTTTCAATATCGAACGGGATCGACGTAGGCTTGACATGCGGATGCAGTCCTTTCTCGCCATAATCATCACGGTAGAAGGAAACGTCGATCAGGCCGATTTCGCCAGGAAGAGGAAGCAATTCGGCAAGACGGCGGGCAATCCACGCGCCGCCGGAATGGATGCCGACCAACAGCGTGCCGGGCTTCAACCGCGAGCGTATCAACCCGGCCAGTTCGGTGCATTGCGCCTCGGCGTCGGGGAATGGGTCTATGGGCATAGGCTATCCTGTAAAAGGCAGGCGGAAAGGTTTTCGAAATAATGTTGCAGAATGATTTGCGCAGCAAGCGCGTCGACATACGTTTTCGCGCTTCTGGAGGAGTGGCCGCCCTCGCGCAAACGCGCCCGGGCCTCGACGGAACTCAAGCGTTCCTCGGCAAAAGCCACGGGAAGGGCGAAATGCCGGCGTAACTGATTGGCGAAACGGACACAACGCGCCGTCATGGCGTGCGGTTCACCGTCGAGCGCGACGGGACGGCCGACGACCAGCGCCGCCGGCTTCCATTCGCGGATCAATGCGCCGATGGCGGTGAGCCGCTCATCCTGGTTTTTGTGGCGGAGCGTTGTCAGCGGATGCGCCTGGGCCAGCGCGGATTCGCCGACGGCGACGCCGATCCGTTTTTCGCCAAAATCGAAGGCAAGAAGCGTTCCGCCGGGAAAGCTCGCGAAATCAGGCATGCCCGGCTTTTCCGGAAAAATTGGCGAAATCGATACCCAGCCTTTCCATCGCGGAAGGAAGCCTTTCCTCGAACGGGGTTTCGAAAAGAATGTGCTGATCCGCCGGAACCGTGAGCCACGCGTTCTGTGAAAGCTCATATTCGAGCTGACCCGCGCCCCAGCCGGAATAACCGAGCGTAAATATCATTTCCTGGGGCTTTCCTTCACGGACGATGGATTGGAGCACATCGCGCGAACTCGTGAGACCGACATCATCATTGACGACCAGCGTAGCCTGCCAATGACCGAGCGGACGATGCAAGACAAAACCGCGGTCGGTCTGAACGGGGCCGCCGAAAAGAACAGGAAGGGCCGACAGATCAATAATGTTCGACGTGTCGACATCCGTGTTGATCCTTTCCAGAAGCCGGCTCAGATTCATGTCGGTCGGCCGGTTAACGATAACGCCGAGCGCACCCTGGCCGTTGTGCTCGGCGATGTAAATGAGCGACCGCGCGAAGAAAAAATCTTCCATGGCGGGCATCGCGATGAGAAAGTGATCGGTAAGGTCGGTGCTGTCCATGCCGTTATTTTAACGGGGAAATGGAGTCGTGTATAAACCGTTTGGACCAATCCGGAATTGCCGTCCTCATACCCGGCCACAGCATCTTCCAGCAACGGCGACATGGAAAGGCGCCGTCGGGGGGGCTGTCACTTGAGGCTGTAGTGGCCATAGCGAGTATGTTAAAAAGTCCGTTAGCCTGTCAAAGCGTATCGACAGCGCCTCTCTCCGTTCATACTGAGCCTGTCGAAGTATGAACGGACGCGCCAAGGCATAAATGACTTCTACCCTTTAATCCGCTGAGGATGAACGAAAAAGAAACACATTTCCACGGATTGAAAAGTCTTCTTCCGAATACACTCAGAAATAAAAAATAGCTTAAGGGCGTTGTTTTTGATTCGCCACTCTGTTTTTCTCCCTTCGTGGTGAGTGTGTTAAAAAAGTCCGTTAGCCTGTCAAAGCGCATCAACAGCGCCTCTCTCCGTTCGTGCTGAGCTTGTCGAAGTATGAACGGACGCGCCAAGGCGTCCAAGGCATAAATGGCCTTCCCAATCCGTTCACCCTGCCTGTCCTGAGCCTGACGAAGGAAAAATGGCCTTTCCAATCTGTCCGCGCTGAACCTGTCAAAGCGCATCAACAGCGCCTTTCTCCGTTCGTGCTGAGCCTGTCGAAGCATGAACGGACGCGCCAAGGCGTAAATGACTTGTACCCTTTGATCTGCTGAGGATGAACGAAAAAGAAACACATTTCCACGGATTGAAAAGTCTTCCTCCGAACACACCCAGAAATAAAAAATAGCTTAAGAACGTTGTTTTTTATTCGCCACTCTGTTTTTTTCCTTCGTGGTGAGTGTGTTAAAAAGTCCGTTAGCCTGTCAAAGCGCATCAACAACGCCTCTCTCCGTTCGTGCTGAGCCTGTCGAAGCATGAACGGACGCGCCCAAAGTCGTGTAATTTCACAAAACTCAAAAAACATTCCCGGATCATC
>JAITGN010000137.1 GCA_031280565.1 Accumulibacter sp.
ATCGCAGCCGCCAGAAAGCCCGTTCTTGACCGCTTGACGGCGTATTACCCGAATATTCTTTTGCGCGCGCATGGCGCCGCCGTCGGCATGCCTTCGGATGACGACATGGGCAATTCCGAGGTTGGGCATAACGCGATCGGTTCGGGCCAGATTTATAACCAGGGCGCGGCGCTCGTGGCCGATGCCATCGCTTCAGGGGCGATTTGGCGCGGTGAAGCGTGGAAGGAAATCGCCGCTGGCGCGGGGGCGGGCGCATTGCATTTCATCGGGCTGTTTTCGGATGGCAATGTGCATAGCCACATCAGCCATCTTCGCGCGATGGTCGAACGTGCGAAGATGGATGGGCTGCGGCGCGTCCGCGTTCATATCCTGCTCGATGGGCGCGATGTGCCGGAAACCAGCGCGCTGGATTATGTCGAGCCTTTCGAGCGTTTTCTTTCCGATGTCAGCGACAGCGGTTTCGACGCGCGAATCGCTTCCGGCGGCGGGCGGATGGCGATTACGATGGATCGTTACGAAGCGAACTGGGCAATGGTCGAGCGGGGCTGGCGAACGCATGTCCTCGGCGAAGGCGAGCAGTTCGCGGATGCGGCGGAAGCGATTCGCGTGTTGCGATCACGCGCGCCGGGAACCATCGATCAGGACCTGCCGCCCTTTGTGATCGCGCGTGATGGACGTCCGCTTGGAGCCGTGGAGGATGGCGATTCCGTCGTTTTTTTCAATTTCCGGGGTGACCGGGCGATCGAGATCAGTCAGGCGTTCGAGCGGAAGGAATTCGATAAATTCGACCGCGCGCGCTTTCCAAAGGTGACCTACGCCGGAATGCTTCAGTACGACGGTGACCTGAAACTGCCGGAGCGTTTTCTCGTCGCGCCGCCGGATATCCGGAATACGATGAGCGAATGGCTCTCGCGGACGGGAATTACGCAGTTCGCCTGTTCGGAGACGCAGAAATTCGGCCACGTGACATATTTCTGGAACGGCAACCGTTCGGGAAAATTCGACGGCGAAACATGGCGGGAGGTGCCAAGTGATGTGGTTCCGTTCGAACAACGTCCGTGGATGAAAGCGGCGGAGATTGCTGACGCCATGATAGACGCGCTCAAAAGTGAACGCTTTGGGCTGATGCGCTGTAATTTCGCCAACGGCGACATGGTGGGGCATACCGGGAATTTTCGCGCGGCGACAATGGCGGTCGAAGCCGTCGATCTTTCGCTTTCGCGCATTCTGCCTGTCATCGACGCGCTGGGCGGCGCGGCGCTGATAACGGCCGATCATGGCAATGCCGACGAGATGTTCGAGCTGGATAAAAAGACGCGGAATCCCTTGCAGAATGAAGACGGTTCATTGAAGTCCAAAACAGCGCATACGCTCAATCCCGTCCCGCTGATTCTTTACGATAACGCGAGCGGCGGTCGTCTCACGCTTCGGCGGACGGTGAACGCGGGTTTGTCGAATATCGCGGCGACGGCGGCCAATCTCCTTGGACTGGAAAAACACGACAGTTGGGATGAGAGTCTGCTCGATATTCGCGTTTTGTAGGAGAAGGGCGGCGGCGCGGGAAGCGTCGCCGCGGACGGGAATGTGGGGAAGGGCGAAAGAAGGCGGGCGCTATTTGACCCGGGCGCGGTATTCGTTCGTGCGGGTATCGATTTCGATTTTGTCGCCGATCTCGACAAACGCGGGAACGGACAATTCGAAGCCGGTCGAGATACGGGCCGGTTTCATGACCTTGCCCGAAGTATCGCCCTTGACGGCGGGTTCGGTATAGACCACTTCGCGCACCAGGGTTGTCGGAAGCTCAATCGAGATGGCCTTGCCGTTGTAGAAGACGACTTCGCAAGGCATGGCGTCTTCGAGATAGGGGAGGGCGTCGGACATGTATTCCTGTTCGATTTCGTACTGGTTGTATTCCGAGTCCATAAAAACGTACATCGGATCGGAAAAGTAGGAATACGTCACTTCCTTGCGGTCGAGCACCACGGTGTCGAATTTATCGTCGGCGCGGTAAACGGCTTCGCCGGGTGCGCCCGTCAAAAGGTTCTTCATTTTCATCTTGACGACGGACGCATTGCGGCCGGATTTGCTGTATTCCGCCTTGAGGACGACCATGGCGTCGTTTCCAACCATGAATACGTTGCCGGCGCGGAGTTCTTGAGCTGTTTTCATAATCGATTCGGGTGTGTGATGAGGTAAAAAATCAACCCCGTATTATAGCCGTGAAAGGCAGAAACGCGTCAGCGAACGACAGAGATCGTCCTGTTTTTTCAGGAATTTTGCCCACTTTTTCGCGTGCGGGCGCTGTTGGGGCAGCGATGCCATCCAGTCCGAGCATATTTCCGGCGAGAGCCGGTTTTCGTTCCACGCGTGATGAAAGGCGCGCAAAGCGTTTGACGCCTCCCGCGGGAGTGCATTGCAAAAAAGATCGAGGAAAGCGTCCAGCTTGACGAGGTGCGTTTTTTCTTCCTGTGGATAGATATGCCATACAAAAGGTTTTTCGGCCCATTGCGCCCGGATAAAAGAATCTTCTCCACGAATGAAATTGACGTCCGACATCCACAATAGTTTGTCGAACTCCGTTTGAGGAACGAAGGAGGGAAGAAAAAACACTTCCAGATTGCCGCGCCGAAAAGACTTTCCCTGGCGCGCGGAGATTCCGGAAAACCCACCCGCCGCCGGACGCGACGGCGGGATGAGACAGCGGACAGGCTGCGTTCCGGAGGCGAAGAAATCCAGTAAATCCGGAAGCGCCGCGTTCTCGTAGGCGAAAAGAAAAACCGTCAGCGGTGGTGTGTCTGAAGTGCTGCGTATGTCTGTTTCCGGCGCGTTCTGAAAAAAATCCCGCGGCTCCTGCGATTTGGCGAATGTCCGGCGGCGCGCATCCAGGCCGCGTTCGCGCAACAGGCCGCCTGTTTTTTCCGTAAATCCGGGAAAGAAAAAATGCTTGACCAGCGGAAGGACAGGGTGCGGCGAGGGCAGCGCGTGGCAGGTTTCGACCCAGGTTTCCGCGCTTAAATATTCCAGATTGGTCCAGACGGGCGGAGGAGAACGCTCCGCCATGGCTTTCATAAAGGATTCCGGCAGGCGGCATCCAAAAGCCTCAATGACAACCTGCCCCGGAACCGCGTCTTCCGGAAACGTTTTATCCCAGGCGCGTACTTCGACGCTCAAGATATTCTGAACGCGCGCCGAAAGCGAAATTTCCGGGCACAGTTTCTGGAAAGCGGAAAGATCGTCAACCCACAGGCGGACTGAAAAGCCGTATTCTCCGGCCAGCTGTCTGGCCAGACGCCAGGCGACGCCGATATCGCCGTAATTGTCGATGACGGCGCAGAAAATATCCCAGCGGCGCGCGTTCATGGAAGCGCTCCGAGAGCGTGATAACATCGAATCCCGCACTTTTAAAGACCTGTTCCGATTTGAAAAAACTCCATATTACGCGCGGCGAAAGCATTCTCTTCCACGTCTGGTTTTTCAAGGGGTGAATCGAGACAGGCATGGATGAGACCTTCGATCCCAAAGTGCTGCTGGCGACGTTGACCGAACTTCCTGGCGTTTATCGCATGATCGACGCCGCGGGCGTGGTTCTTTATGTGGGTAAGGCAAAAAACCTGAAAAAACGGGTTTCTTCCTACTTCCGCGAAAACCTGCCCAGTCCGCGAATCGCCCTGATGGTATCGCGGATCGCGTCTATCGAGACGACGGTGACGCGCTCGGAAGCTGAAGCCTTGCTGTTGGAAAACAATCTGATAAAAAGCCTTTCGCCGCATTACAACATCGTTTTCCGCGACGACAAATCCTATCCCTATATTGTCCTGACGCGCGACGAGTTTCCGAGGCTTGGCTTTTTCCGGGGGGAAGCGGGCCGGACCGCTGACTATTTCGGGCCGTATCCGTCATCGTCCGTCGTGCGCGAAAGCATCAACCTCCTGCAAAAAATGTTCCGTTTGCGAACCTGTGAAAACCTGGTATTCAACAACCGTTCACGTCCTTGTCTGCTCTACCAGATCGGGCGCTGCTCGGGCGCGTGCGTAGGCCATATCGCGTCCGAAGAGTATACGCGGGATGTTCAGCTGGCGGCCATGTTCCTGAAGGGAAAGCACCAGGAAGTCATCGACCGGCTGACCGCCGCGATGGATCGGGCGGCGGCGGAACTGGATTTTGAAAACGCCGCGATTTACAGAGACCGGATCCAGTCGCTGCGCCGCATCCGGGACAAGCAGCACATCGCGAGCCAGCGAGAGGAAGACGCGGACATCGTCGTCGTCGTCAAGGAAGAAGAAACAGTCTGCGTAAATCTGGCGATGATTCGCGGCGGCCTTCATCTGGGAGACAAGCCTCAGTTTCCGGGAAATGCCGACGAAAATTCACCGGACGAAATCCTCACCGCTTTTCTGTATCAGCATTACGATTCCCGCCTGGTTCCAGAACGGATCTACATCAACCGCCCGCTGGACGAATCCACGCTGGCGGAATTGGATGAAATGCTGACGGCGTTGGCGCCGCATCCCGTGCGCGTGCTCGAACCACGCGGGGCGACGCGGAAAGTCTGGCGGGAAATGGCTGAACAGAATGCCCGGCTGGCGATTTTCGCGCGCCGGAATGCGCTGTCGAGTCAGCGAAAACGTTTAGAGGCCCTGATGGAATTTTGCGGGCTGGAACGCGGGGAAGGAAAAGACATTCGCATCGAATGTTTTGACATCAGCCATACCCAGGGCGAATCGACCGTCGCTTCGTGCGTTGTCTACCAGGGACTGGGGATGCGGAAATCGGAATACAGACGTTTCAATATCCAGGGCATTCAGCCTGGGGACGACTACGCGGCCATGCAGCAGGCGATACGCCGGCGTTACGGAAAGCTTGTTTCCGGCGAAGCCGTCGCGCCCGATCTGATTTTGATCGATGGCGGAAAAGGGCAGCTTGTTTCCGCGCGCTCTGTTGTCGAGGAGCTTGGGTTGTCATTTTTGCGGATGATAGGCGTTGCCAAGGGCGAGGCCCGGAAACCTGGACTTGAGACCCTGGTTTTTTCCGATGGCCGCGAGCCAGAGAAGTTGCCGGCGGAACATCCCGCGCTGCACCTGATTCAGGAAATCAGGGACGAGGCGCACCGTTTCGCGGTTTCAGGCCATCGCGCGCGGCGAAACCGGAAGCGGACGACATCGCGGCTGGAAGAAATTGAGGGCATCGGGCCGAAAAAACGCAAGGCGCTGCTTTCGCATTTCGGCGGTATTCGGGATATCAAGGAAGCTGGAATCGACCAGCTTTCCGCCGTTCCCGGAATCAGCAAAACTCTGGCGTTGAACATTTACGCCGCATTCCATTGTATAACATCGTAGATTGACAAGATGAAGGCTGTAACTCCGGCAGCTATCCCGCCGATTTGTTGATAAAAATCACGCCATACAGCACGGCGTTTTTCATTCTTTTCAGTCTGTGCGTGGATGCAAGCTGATATCTCTTCGTAGCTTTTCCCGAGTGCTTTAGCGATTTGTAAGCAGGCGAATTCATTTGGAATTCTTGATTCATCGTAGTAACAGGATATTAGCCATTGGTGTATTTCGAGTTCTTTTGCCAAGGCATAATCCGTTTTTATGCCTTTGATTTTTTTTACGCTATCTAGAAGTTCTCTGACTTTCATTCTTTGTTCCTCTCTCCTATCTTTTTGAGTTTCTTTTGAATTAGTGGGACCATATCATCGATAAGCTGTTCGATGGAGGGTAATCTTTCAGGCTTGTAGACTAGCAAAGGGATTCCCGCGCTTTCAAGTGCTTGTTTTTTCACTGAATCTCTTGCTTTCTGTTCTTTTTCCTCGTGATGCGGGCCATTGAGTTCAACCGCAAGAAATATTCTCATATCGTTTTTCCCGCAAATCACGAAGTCGATGCTTTTTCGGGCGACTTCGTTGAATCCGGGCTCGAACCGTCTATTCCTGAAATAAAACAACTGCGTCATGCTTACTTGGCTGAATACATAGAATTCGCCTTGGTTATCTTTATTGACGACTTCATTCAAACGACTGAAAAGGGCTTGTTCTGTATATCCGAGTAGATGGAATTTTTCTTGGTATTTGATGCTTTGAGGTTGTATTTCATTGGGTTCAGAAAGTTGGGTGTTTATGTATTTTGCATTTTCTGGGTGGCGATTTTCTTCTTTTTGCCTCCTTTTCTTTTTTAAACGTCCTTTCAAGGCGGCTATCCCTAAGCATACCGTGATTATGATAATTGAGAATGTGATGGCCTTCCAGTCGCTAAAAATGCCTTTCAGCATGGCGAGCATGCTGACTATGAAGGGGTTGGTCGTTGGATCGTTTTTCATCTCTTTTTTCTCTGTTTCTTCTTTAGGATTTTAGTCACTTTTTGTGAGTTGACAACATCACAAATTGTGATTATCTTGTCGCCAATGATCACAATTTGTGATTATTTTCTATTGAGATATTTGGTATTTCCTCCCTAATTTTTAAGAGATTTAACTGGAGAGGAGAAGCGATCAGCGGCGAAGTAGCACCGCTGATAAGTCCCACCTGTGGGAATTTTGAATCTTTTGGGATATTTGATGGCGGTAGATACGGTAAAACTGAGATCGCCGGTGATAGACGAAGGGACGGCGTGTTACTTGGAGAGTCAAAGCATCCTGAAGCAGGGGGTTGAACTTTCAACCGGTGCAATACTTTATGAATTGACGGTTGGGAACCTTGAAGGGAGCTGGGATTCTCGGGTGATGTTCAAGGTCTGCCGTGAAGATTGGGTTATTGGTCGGAACGGAAAGCTCGAGCAAATACCCTGCGAACCCTACCTATTAGTCGAAGCCTCGATTCACAAATTTCTGTACGGACAAAATATTTACGGCAACCCGACTGACTTTAGAAACCTGTGCAAACTTTTCTTGAACCTACTAAGTGAAATGTTCGCTGGTGATGATTATGCCCCCGCGGACCGTTACAAACTTTTGCCTGATGCTGACAAATGGGAAGTTCGGCGTGTCGACTGGGCAGAAATGTTTTGTTTGACGCCAGCGGCACAAGCTGAATACTTCCGTGCGTTAAAGAACTGCAAATTTCCGCGACGCGCAGTAAAAGAAGCGAAATATGATACAGCGGTACATTTCCCGGGGAAGTTTACAACCTTAAGAATCTATGGCAAAGGCGCTGAATTCAGGCAACACGACTACCCACGTATCAAACGAAGTTTGCTTAAAGTCGCTTTGCGAGACCTCAAAGAAAACGCTAAATGCATTACAGCGGAAACCTACCGAATGATAACCAAAAAGATAAACGCCTTGCAACGTCTTGCTGATAATCGCCTTAGGGCTGAAGTACAAATCAACGCCGACAAACTTAGGCATGACTTTAAAGGTCGCTACCCAAAAGTGCTTGAAATTACCGATGATTACCTAATCAATTTATTTTCAGACCAAATGTATAAGTTACTGAAAGAAGGGCGAAGTGAAATGAGGATAGTGCGGACTTACGATGAAGTTCAAGCGCGTTTGGGGGATATCTACGGCAATCAAATGGCTAATTTACTCTTTGCTTTCTGGCTTAAGTTAGCCGTTCGGGGTGAAGACATTGTTAGGCGTGACTACTCAAAATCGCGCTTTTATTCAAACCGGAAAAGGCTTGTTGATGCCGGAATCAGTTGGAACGCGAGTAACGTTGTTGTCTTGGATCAAGAAACGGTACTTCCTAAGGATTTTGTCCCTCTGCCGAGCGATCCGAGGCGATGTGTTGGATATCTCTCACTGAACAGCATATTTAACCGATGTCCGGTTGACGATCATTGCTATCGCAAAGTTGCCTGAAACCATTTTTAACCTGAAGGAGAGTAAGACATGAGCGTATCTAGCGTACAAGTAAAAACAGAAAACGGCAAAAACCCAAGAGACGTAACGATGTTATGCCATTCTGGCGAATTGTACGTTTACGGGAAAGTACAATCGCAAGATAAGTATCGGACACGAAATGACCAGATACGGTTCAGGACACGGATACTTATGCGTGATGAGTATGATAGTTACGGTTACCCGATGCCAGTAGATGTTGTATCGGTTAAACCCCTATCGAGCATAGGTATGGAATGGAGTGGTGTAGTCCGGATAAAGACCTTCCGGACAGATTACAAGACACGTCCTGACTCGGAAACAGGGGAAATAAGGACGATCAAACAAGTCAAGCTTGAAACCTTCTACGACAGCGAAGAATAGTCGGAGCAGTCGCCTGATGCCAGCCTGCCTTGCACTTACAAGCGAATATGGTAGTAACCTGAACGTGGTCTATTGGTCTCAGGGAGTGTTGGGGACTCCCGGCGGTACTTATTGCACGCATTACGCATTAACTATCGCCGAATTCAACGCCTTCCAGGCGGGGCTTAACCAGACATCCATAAACAATCAATTAGCATCTTTAAGTACCCAAATAACCAACTTGGGTACACAAATAACAGGCTTGGGTAATCGGCTAACAGCGGCGGAAAACCGTTTAACCCCCATTGAAACCCAATTAGCAGACATTAAAACACGCGTTGAAACCCTTGAAACCTCAGGTTCAGGGGGTGGAGGTGAAAACCCTTTTCCCGGTGAATTTGATTTGGGGACAGGCATGGGAGTTTTTACCTTTTTCTTTTCGTCTGTTCTGTTTTTTTACTTTTTTTCGAAACAATTAGGGGGCGTGCTTAACCTGCTTAGAAAGTAGCTTATGAAAAATATCTATATAAGGATTTTGATTTTTATATTTTCTTTGTTCTCGCAAGTCGCTTGGGCGGCACCACCGGATTTTATCGGTGGGATGTTTGGTGGAGCTTTTAATTTTAATTGGATACAGATCGAAATAACGGTTTTGTTGGTTGCTGCTGGAATATTTTGTGTTTTATGGGTACTTGAAGCTATTAAATTGATTTTAGAGCAATTTGGATATAAGAAAAAAGGATACCGAAACACAAGAGGTTATCGTAGTAGCTTTGGGTCTGTTCGTAGTGGCCGGAGTTATTACTTCCGCGGTTCTCGTTCTGTGACATTAATTTTGAGGTAACTCAAAACCGCATCTGGACGGATTCCAGAGTTAAAAAAATGGAGGCATTTTTATCATGGAAAAACTTAAAACATGCATTAAAAGCGCGGTTACTTCCGCGATGGCGTTTCCTTTGGTTGCTCTGGCGACTCCGCCGGATTATTCGGGTATGACCGACCAAATTGATTGGTCGACCACAATATCGGCGATATTGACAATTGCAGGCGGCCTTGCGGGGGT
>JAITGN010000030.1 GCA_031280565.1 Accumulibacter sp.
CGGGCAAGCGGCTTTTGAATTTAAAAATAGCTTAAGGACGTTGTTTTTATCTTCGGTTCTTTTTTTGCCATTCGGGGTGAGCGTGTTAAAAACCTGTCCGCGCTGAGTCTTCCGAACCAACGACAGCGCCTGTCTCTGTTTGCGTTGATTTTGCCGGAACCCTTCGACACCCTCTATCTCCGTTCGTGCTGAGCCTGTCGAAGTATGAACGGACGCTCCGAGGTCTTCTCAACCCCTCTTGAATCAGGGTTGTTCAAGCTAAAGGCATTCCTGGCCTTTCCAATCCTTACCCTTCGACAGGCTCAGGGCGAACGGATTGGAAAGGCGTTCTTCGACAGGCTTCCTTCGTCAAGCCCAGGACGGAGCAGGGTGAATAGACCGGAAAGGCGGAGGCCGTCCTCTCCCGGCCACATGCCGCTATTTGAATCGAAAATGCTCTATTCCACGGCGTGAGGAACGGGAAGCGCTTTCGCCAGCCGGGTTTCGGCGTAAAGCGCTGCGCCGACGATTCCCGCCCGGTTGAAGTAGCATGCCGTGACGACTGAAGCGCGCGTTTTGAGCGCCGGCACGAATTTTTCCCGTTGTTTGCTAATCCCGCCCCCCAGGACAATCAAGTCTGGCCAGAGGAGTTTCTCCATCGCGTCCAGATAACGGTTGAATCGTTTCCCCCAGGTTTTCCAGCTGAGTTTCTGCCTGACGCGCGCCGATTCCGAAGCGTAACGCTCGGCATCCATCCCGTTATCAAGCAGCAGGTGTCCGAGTTCGGTATTGGGAAGAAGTTTTCCGCCGATGAAAAGGGATGTGCCAAGTCCCGTGCCAATCGTGATGACCAATACGACGCCGGGAATATCCCTGGCCGCGCCGAAACGCGCTTCGGCAAGCCCCGCCGCGTCAGCGTCGTTGATGGCGAAAACGGGCCGGCCGGTCTGTTCCGAAAAATAATCAGCAATGGGCAGGCCGATAAAAGAAGCGTCGATATTGGCGGCTGTACAGACTGTATCTTCTCGAATGACGGCGGGGAAACCGGCACCGACCGGCCCGTCCCACTCATGCGCGCTGATCTGTTCGCGCAATACCCGCGCGACCTGTTCCGGTGTCGCCCGGCGGGGTGTTTCGGCGCGTATTCTCTTTCCGGCGAGTTTGCCTGTCGCCGTTTCGACAATCGCCGATTTGATTCCCGTTCCGCCGATGTCGATCCCCAGAATCCGCATCGCGCGCCCTTAGACGGATTTCAGGACTTCGACCAGCTCATCCTGGGCGCAGCGCCGCTTCCCGCGCGAACTCCTCCGGCGGCGGTAGTGCCCGTCCGCGTCCATTTCCCAGGATTGCGCGTTATCCGAAAGGTAGATTTTCAAGCCTTCGTTGATGACGCGGCGTTTGAGTTTTTTGTCAATGACGGGGAAGGCCAGTTCGATGCGCCGGAAAAAATTTCTGTCCATCCAGTCAGCGCTGGAAAGATAAACCTTTTTTTCGCCTTCGGCATGGAAATAGAAGACCCGGTGATGCTCAAGAAAACGGCCGACGATTGACCAGACGCGAATGTTTTCGGAAAGCCCCTTGATGCCGGGACGCAGCGTGCACACACCGCGCACAATGAGATCGACCTTGACGCCGGCGCGCGAAGCTTCGTAAAGCGCGTTGATCGTTCCAGCTTCAAGCAGCGCGTTCATTTTCGCGATGATGCGGGAACGTTTTCCGGCGCGCGCGGCCAGCGCTTCCTTCTGAATGGCGGCAACGATATTGGGCTGGAGCGTGAAAGGCGACTGCCACAGATGTTTCAGCGATTGCGCGCGCCCCAGTCCCGTGAGCTGCTTGAACACTTCGTTGACGTCAGCGCCAATTTCCTCGTTGCAGGTCAGAAGCCCGAAATCGGAATACAGACGCGCTGTTTCCGGATGGTAGTTTCCGGTTCCGAGATGGACATAGCGGCGCAAGAAACTTCCCTGACGGTTGCTTTCACGCCGGACGATCATCAGCATCTTTGCGTGCGTCTTGTAGCCGACGACGCCGTAAACGACATGCGCGCCGATTTCTTCAAGTTTTGTCGACCAGCCGATATTGGCCTCCTCGTCAAAACGCGCCATCAGCTCAACGACGACCGTGATTTCCTTGCCGTTTTGCGAGGCGCGCAACAGCGATTTCATCAGGACGGAATCCGTTCCCGTGCGGTAAATGGTCATCTTGATGGCGACGACCTGCGGATCGTCGGCGGCCTGGTCGATCAGCTCGACGACAGGAGAAAAGCTCTGGTAAGGGTGATGGAGCAGGATGTCGCCCGACCGGATCGCGTTGAAAATCGAATGTTTTTGCCCGAGCGTTTTCGGGAACGCGGGCCGGAATAGCGGAAATTTGAGGTCATTCCGCTCGACGCTGCCCGGTATCTGCATCAGGCGCGCCAAATTGACCGGCCCGGGGAAGCGGTACAGATCACAGTCCGTCAGGTTGAACTGCGCCAGCAGGAAACGCGCCATGCTCTCCGAGCAGTTATCGGCGATTTCCAGCCTGACGGCGTCACCGAAATGCCGCTGCGGGAGTTCGCCCTGGATGGTCGTTCGAAGGTTCTTGACCTCCTCTTCGTCGACAAAAAGGTCGCTGTTGCGCGTCACACGGAACTGGTAACAGCCAAGAACGCGCATTCCGGCGAACAGCGCGTCGACGAAAGCATGCAGTATCGAGGAAAAGAAAACAAAGCTGTATGCGTTTCCGGCGATGGAGTCCGGCAAGCGTATGATGCGCGGCAGAATACGCGGCGCCTGGACAATGGCGATCCCCGAACTGCGCCCAAAGGCGTCCTTGCCTTCAAGCTCGACGGCAAAATTCAGGCTCTTGTTAAGCAGGCGCGGAAAAGGATGCGACGGATCCAGTCCGATCGGCGTCAATACCGGCATCGCTTCGCGGAAAAAGTAATTCCCGATCCAGGCGCGCTGCTCCTCGGTCCAGACCGCGCGGCGAAGAAAATGAATTCCCTCCCCGGCAAGTCCCGGAAGAATTTCGTTGTTGAGCAGGCCGTATTGTTCTTCGGTCAGCGCGTGGGTTTTCTGGCTGATGATTTCGAGCGCGTTTTGCGCCGTCAGGCCATCCGCCGTTACGACGAGCGATTTGACCTTGATCTGTTCCTTGAGACCGGCGATACGGATCTCAAAGAATTCGTCGAGATTGCTGCTGACGATGCACAAGAAGCGCAAACGCTCCAGCAAAGGAATCGATTTATCTTTTGCCTGCGCGAGCACCCGGCGGTTGAATTCAAGAATGCCCAGCTCGCGATTAAGAAAGTATTCGCGCGGAAAACTTTTCGCTCCGCCCGAAACGGCGGGAGATTGTTGCATCATGAGTTCCGGAAATGTGAAGGTGACGCGATGCGAGCCGTCCGTCAGGATAACGCAATTATATATACTTGTCGCGAAAATATACCTTATCAATGGTTGTAACCGGTCAATTGTAAAATTGCTTTGAGGCATCATCTTTCAATGGACTACGACGTCATAGTAATCGGCGCGGGCCTGACAGGTTTGAGCGCGGCCTTTTTCATGAAAAGAAAAGGACTGCGCGTGCTTGTGCTGGAAAAAAAAGACAGGACGGGCGGCGCGATCCGCTCGCACCGCGAGAACGGCTTTGTGTATGAAGAAGGCCCGAATACCGGACTGATCAGCAACGCCGAACTCCTGGATCTCTTTCAGCTTTCAGGCGTTGCCCCCGAAATCGCGAGTGGCAGCGCCAAAAAAAGGCTTATTCTGAAGAATGGCCAATGGCATCCCTTGCCCAGAGGCCCGGCCGGGTTTTTCAAGACGCCGTTATTCGGCTTTCACGATAAGGTCGGGATGTTTTTCGAGCCTTTCCGCAAGAGGGGGAGCGATCCGGACGAGTCGTTGTTGGAAACGGTATCGCGCCGTATTGGAAAATCGTTCGCAGATTACGCGGCCGACCCTTTTGTATCGGGAATTTATGCGGGCGACCCCAAGCGTCTGGTGACGCGGCATGCCTTCCCGAAACTTTACGACCTCGAACAGAAATACGGCAGTTTCGTCTGTGGGGCGATCATGAAAAGTTTGGCGTCCGGAAAGGAACGGCGCGTTTCCCGGAAGGTTTTCTCAGTCTCCGGCGGGCTTGGAACGCTTGTCGACGCGCTGGCAAAAGAAATTGGCGAAGAACATCTCATTCGCAGCGCACAGAATATTGAGGCGAGCAAAACCGGCAACGGATACGCAATCAATTACACACACGAAGGAAGAACGTTGACGTTGCGCGCGAACAATCTTGTCTCGACTGTCGGAGCATACGCACTGCCAAAAATATTTCCATTCATAGACAAAGAAGACATGGACTGCCTGACAGAAATGAATTACGCAAAAGTGATTCAGGTGGCGGTCGGCGCCGAACGGAAAGCTATCGACAACGCGCACGTCTCTTTTGGGGGGCTTGTCCCCACGAAAGAAAACAGAAAGATTCTCGGCGTTTTGCTGCCCTCGTTTTGTTTTTCCGGGCGTGCGCCCGAAGGATACGTTACCATGGCTGTATATATGGGGGGAACGCGTCATCCAGAATACATGGACATGCCGGACGATGAAATCAAGAAAATCGTTGGGGAAGAATTATCGGCCCTTTTCCGTGTGCCGGAATCTTCCATCGCGTTCATGAAACTGTTCAGGCATCCCCACGCCATTCCGCAGTATGAAAGATCAAGCGGAAAGCGCCTTGAAACCCTGTGGAGACTCGAAAAGAAAAATGACGGACTGATTCTTTCGGGCAACCTGAGGGACGGAATAGGGATGGCCGACCGCGTAAAGCAGGCATATGAAACCGCCGCTCGCATTCGGGCTTGACGCGTTCAACGGCGGCTTGACAGAAAAAACTTGAGGATTTTTTGAATCGACAAGATTACTCATGGGATACGAACAGATTGCCGCGGTCGATCTCGGGTCGAACAGTTTCTGTATGCAGGTCGGCCGGATCGTGGAGGAGCAGATTTATCCGCTTGACGCCCGGAAAGAATCCGTCCGCCTGGCATCCGGATTAACGCCGGACAAGGATATCGACGAAGCGGCCCAGTCACGCGCGCTTGAGACTCTTTCGCGTTTCGGTGAACGCTTGCGCGGATTCCAGCCCGAAGCTGTGCGTGTCGTGGCGACCAATACCTTCCGTGTCGCAAAAAACGCGAAGCCTTTTATTTCAAGAGCGGAAAAAGCGCTGGGATTCCCGATCGAGATTGTCGCGGGACGCGAAGAAGCGCGGCTGGTCTATCTTGGCGCTTCGCAAGCCTTGCCTTCCCGCGAACGGCGGCTTGTCGTCGATATCGGTGGCGGCTCGACCGAATTCATCGTCGGCCGGCAGACCGAAACGTTTCTGATGGAATCCCTTTTCATGGGATGCGTCAGCTATTCGCTGCGCTTTTTCTCCGGCGGCCGCGTCGACAAAAAATCCTTCAACGGGGCCGAAATGGCAGCGGCGAGCGAACTCCAGGCGATCTCGAAAGAGTTCCGAAGCGCGGGATGGACAGAAGCCGTGGCGACTTCGGGGACGGCGCACGCGATTTCGACGCTGCTTGAAGCCAACGGATTGAACCCCGGTGGAATTGATGGCATTACCCATGAAGGCCTCTCGCGCCTCAAGACACTGCTCATCCGGGCAGGTTCAGCGGATGAAGTCCGCTTGTCCGGACTTCGCGCGGATCGCACTCCCGTTTTTCCCGGCGGGCTGGCGATCATGCTGGCCATTTTTACGGAGCTTGGCGTGCAACGGATGCTTTATTCCGAAGGCGCTCTGCGGCTGGGGGTTCTTTACGATCTTCTGGGGCGCTTCCAGGATCGCGATATGCGCGACCTCACCGTCCAGGAGTTCATGAAGCGTTATCAGGTGGAAACAGCCCAGGCCCGGCGTGTCAGCCGCATGGCGCTCACACTGCTCGCGCAGTTGATGCCGGGCGATTCGCGCAAGCGCGAAACCAGCGCGCGCTTCCTGCGCTGGGCCGCGGATTTGCACGAAATCGGGATTTCAGTCGCGCATAACGGATTCCACAGGCACGGCGCGTACATCGTCACCTATGCGGATATGCCGGGGTTTTCAAGACGGGATCAGGAATATCTCTCAACGCTGATTCTCGGACAACGCGGAAAGCTCGAAAAAATTCCGTTTTCAGGCTTGCCGGATCCGGCCAGAACCGTGCTGTTCTGCCTGCGCATGGCTGTTTTGCTGCATCGTTCACGCGACGATCTGTCTTTGCCCGCCATTTCTGTCCGGCAAACCGGAAACGGTTTTTTCGCCGGTTTTCGGGAAGCCTGGCTTTCCGCCAATCCACTGACGGAAGCAGCTCTCCGGGAGGAGGCATCCATTTGGGAACGCGCCGGATATCCCTTGCGAATCGGCTGCTGATCCCTCCAAAACGCCGCATCGGCTCCATCTGTCCGCGCTTTTTTTTCGGACAGCGGTCCGCGTGATTCCGCGGATCATTTTTTCTTGACAGAAATACACGGCATATTACAATCGCTCCATTGGTTTTATTCTGACAGGAAACAGCAATGGCCAACATATTTGTAAGGAAAGCACAGGAAAGAGAAGGCGAACAGCATAATACCTTTTCGTGGAAAAACCTTGGGGACATCAAGAACGGGCGCGGCGACCTCGGCGAGGACATGCCCGTGCTGGTTTACCGTCTTATGCAATACACAATGCTGGATGTATTATCGAAGGCGTATGGAGGAGAACAGGCCAACGAGCATTTCCGTCAGGCGGGCTTCCTCGCGGGAACCGAGTTTTCGCATAATCAGCTGGATCTGACAGTGGATTTCAACACATTCGTGGCCAACCTCCAGGCGGCACTGAGAGACCTCAAAATCGGCATTCTGCGCGTGGAGAGTTTCGACGAGGCGACAGGGGGCCTTGTCCTCACCGTAGGGCAGGATCTGGACTGCAGCGGCCTTCCGGTCACCAATGAGACTGTATGCAATTATGATGAAGGGTTCATTGCGGGCATCCTGGAAGCATACACCGGCAAGAAATATGATGTTCGCGAAGTCGACTGCTGGGCCAACGGCGACCGCGTCTGCCGTTTTGAAGGAAATATAGTCCAATAAACCAAGCAACAGCCATGCTCCCGGGCTTTCGGGGGCATGGTATCGAATACGGAGCGCTGCCATCAATCCTGTCGCGGAGAAACTGTTCAACTATCTGGGCGATGTGATTTACAGCCCGGATAATGCCAGGCTGGATATCGACAAATTACCGGAAGATTTCCGCGAATTGGGGGAAGGCCTGAAGTATTTCGCCGAGTGCCTGATCGAAACGAGGGACTTGGCGAAAGCTCTCGCAAAAGGCGACCTGAACGGGAAATTGCCTTCGCCGGACAATGAAATCGCGGCGCCGCTAAAATCTCTCAAGTCCTCGCTCAAACATCTGGCATGGCAATCGCAGCAAGTGGCCAAGGGAGACTATAAACAGCGCGTAAGTTTCATGGGGGATTTCGCCGCCGCCTTCAATGCGATGATTGAGCAGCTGGACAAGCACCGCAAGGAACTTATGGAGGAAATCGAAAGCGGCAAGCGAAAAGCACTGGAACTCATTCAGTGCAACAGCCTTTTCGAGGCAATCACGGTCCAGGCGTCGCAATGGATCGTCGTTGTTGAAAAGGAAACCGGAAAATATCTGTTTTGCAACTATCCCGCCACGTCCATTCTCGCGGAAGACGAATTCGAGCCGCAACTGGAAGAATGGCTCGTACAGCAGATAAAATCGGTCGGTGATTCGCCGTTTCTCGTCGAACTCAGCCTGTCCAACGGCGAATTCGCGCAATATTTTTCCGTGATGGTGCACCCGTTGCGCTGGTACGGCTCGCAGGCGGTCGCTTTCGCCTTTTCCGATGTGAGCGCCGAAAGAAAACAGCTCCAGGAGCTTGAAAGCGTCGCCTACCGCGACACGCTGACCAAAGCGTACAACCGGCATTACGGAATGCAGCTGCTGGACAACTGGCTGAACGGAAAAAGCCGTTTCGTCCTCTGTTTCGTCGACATGGACAACCTTAAATATGTCAACGACAACTTCGGTCACACGGAAGGAGATCAATACATTCTGACCGTGATGGATATTCTGCGCACCTTCTCGCCGGATGTGCAAATCGCGCGCCTGGGCGGCGACGAATTCATGTTGCTGGCGCAGGACTGGGCGCAAAAAGACGCGGAAAGCCGCCTGGAAGAACTGCGGAACACGCTGGTTGAAATGGACGGAGAGCCGGGATCTTTCTATAACCACAGCATGAGTTACGGCATCGTCGAGGTCGACGAGGACAACGAAATATCGCGCACCGATCTTCTGAGCATCGCTGACGAAAGAATGTACGAATACAAACGGGCACGCAAAATTCTGCGCCGGGGATAGATTTTCTCCATTCGGCAACGGTTCCCCCAAACCGGAAACATCGTAAAACAGCATTCATAACGTCAAAATATCTTATGACGTCCTCTATAGCCCCCATAAATACAAGGTATATAGAAAAATTCCGGAGAAAAATCAAAAAATACGCAAGTCGATAGCACGTTCTCAAGCGATTCTATAAAAAACGAACACGCAAAGGTTTCTAGAAAACGAAAATAAAACGCGTTTTCAACGTATTTTAGAAAACAGCAGGAAAAAAACCGCTCAAGGCCGTCTTGAGATACGGAGGTTCTTTTCGAATCTTCTTTTCGAACTTTTTATTTCCCGCGCGCCGCCCGTGTAAGCTCCCACTGTTTTATCAGCGCGTAAATCGCGGGAATGACGATCAACGTCAGCACGGTAGACGAAATCATGCCGCCGATCATCGGCGTCGCGATGCGGCGCATCACTTCCGACCCGGCTCCACGGTTCCACATGATTGGCAGCAACCCGACAATGTCCATCGCGAC
>JAITGN010000048.1 GCA_031280565.1 Accumulibacter sp.
GGGGTTTGCGTCCCCTTGCCAATGGCTACGGTCGAAACCCCGGCCTTCAGGCCGGGGTTCCAACCTCCGCACCGCCCTGAAGGGCGGGGTTTCAAACCGGAGTTAGTTTTACGATGAAAGATTATCGATCCAGGCTTGCTGAATCGCTTCGAGAATTTTCTCGTTGCAGCGCTCCGGAACGTCGTCAAACCCCGGCAGTCCGAGAACCCAGTCTCTCAGGTCGACAAAATTGACAGCCGCGGGATCGGTTTCCGCCCGGGTCTCCGAAAGCGCTATCGACAGATCGTTGATGTCAGTCCATTTCACGGTTCAATTCCAGATTCCAGTGTGAAAAAAATCAAAAAACGCCGGCTAGCGTTCACCCTCTTTCGCCCTGTTGACCGAATAACGGGGAATCTCGACCACCAGCGGCGTTTCGTTGACTGTCGCCTGGCAGGACAGGCGGGAAAAAGGCTCAAGGCCCCACGCCTTGTCAAGCAGATCGTCCTCCAGTTCGCAAGGAGGCTCAAGCGCATTAAAGCCTTCGCGCACGACAACGTGACAGGTCGCGCATGCGCATGACATTTCGCACGCGTGTTCAATCTCGATGCCATGTTCAAGAAGATTTTCACAGATCGACCCGCCCGCTTTCGCTTCGATGACCGCGCCATCGGGACAGAGTTCGACATGAGGCAAAACGACAATCCGGGTCACGATTTTTCTTCCGCCATTGACTGTGACAATTCGCTTTCAAGCGAATTGATGTTTTTTCCCGAGAACGCGCTCCGGATCGTCTTGTCCATCCGCCGCGCGGCAAACGCCTCCGTTTCGGCTTCCAGTTCCTTCATGGCGCTCGCGATTACATGACGGTCTTCGCCAAGCGCCGAAGCCTGGAGGCGCGCGATGCCGATCCCGATTTTTTCCTTTTGTTCCTGCGTCAGCAGGCCGCCGTCGCTTTTCATGGCCGACCGGATAGCCTCAATCAAACGCTGCGCCTCAACCTGGGCCTCCTTGAGCGCGCGCCGGAACGTATCGTCCTTCGCGTGATCCAGGGAATCCTTGAGCATGCGGGCGACCTCATCGTCCGAAAGGCCGTAGGACGGTTTGACCGTTATGCCCGACTCGACGCCGGAAATCGTCTCGCGCGCCGAAACGGAAAGCAGCCCGTCCGCATCGACCTGAAATGTCACCCGAATACGCGCCGCGCCCGCTGTCATGGGAGGAATGCCGCGCAATTCGAAATGCGCCAGCGAACGGCAGTCGCCGACAAGTTCACGCTCGCCCTGGACGACATGCAGGGAAAGCGCGGTTTGTCCATCCCGGAAAGTCGTGAATTCCTGGGCGCGCGCGACCGGGATTGTCGAATTGCGCGGGACGATCCGCTCGACCAGCCCCCCCATCGTCTCGATTCCAAGCGAAAGCGGAATGACGTCCAGCAAAAGCCAGTCGTCGCCCGGCGCACGGTTTCCGGCCAGCAGGTTGGCTTGCATCGCCGCGCCAAGCGCGACGACCTTGTCCGGGTCCAGGTTGTTCAACGGTTCGCGCCCGAAAAATTCGCCGACGGCCCGCTGGACCTGCGGCATGCGCGTCGCCCCGCCGACCATGACAACGCCTTTGATGTCCGAAATAGCCAGGCCGGCATCGCGCAGGGCTTTTTTGACCGGACGAAGCGTTTTTTCGACCAGCGTTCGCGTTATCCTGGCAAACAGTCCGGTTGTCAGCTCCAGATTGACGGCTTCTCCGCTGCCAAGACGCACCACGATGGGCGCAACACCGTGGACTGTCAGATATTCCTTCGCTTCACGCGCGCGCGCCAAAAGATGGCGCGCGTCCTCGCTCGAAAGCGGTTTGAGTTTCGCGGCCTCGATGATCCAGCAGAAAATGCGCTGATCGAAATCGTCCCCTCCCAAAAAGGAATCGCCCCCGGTAGCCAGAACCTCGAAAACTCCACGCGACAGCCTCAAAATCGAAATATCGAACGTTCCTCCTCCCAGGTCGTAAACCGCGTAAATGCCTTCCGCGGCGTTATCCAGCCCATAGGCAAGCGCCGCGGCCGTCGGCTCGTTGAGAAGGCGCAAAACGTTCAGCCCGGCGAGACTCGCCGCGTCTTTCGTCGCCTGACGCTGCGCGTCGTCGAAATAGGCGGGAACGGTTATCACCGCGCCGGTGAGCGGCCCGCCGAGAGATACCTCGGCGCGCATTCGCAATACGCGAAGGATATCGGCCGAAACTTCGACCGGACTTTTGACGCCCGCCGCTGTTCTTAAGCTGAAAGCGCCCGGACGTGCGTCGAAACGATAGGGCATCGATTCCCGGTAGGGCACCTCGTCAAGCGCGCGCCCGATAAAACGCTTGACCGAAACGACGACATTCGAAGGGTCGACAGCCTGCGCCGCCAGCGCGTCGTATCCGATTACCGGCGGGCCGTCCTTTCGATAATGCGCGGCCGACGGCAGCAAAGGCCGTCCCAGATCATCCGCGAGAACCGAGGCCAGGCCGCTGCGAACCGTCGCCACGAGCGAATTCGTCGTCCCGAGATCGATTCCGGCCGCCAGCCGGCGCTGGTGCGGCGCCGCCGATTCTCCGGGTTCCGCTATCTGAAAAAGCGCCATAGAAATTCCTGCATGTCTTTGATATATCAGGTTTCAAGCGCCGCCATCGCGCTGTCGATTTCCGACAAAAGCCTGTCGAGAAACATCAGACGCTTGATACGGTCTCCCGCCAGCGCGTAATCGGCCTGGTCATCCAAAAGTCCCGCGAGCTGCTCGTAGGAACGCTTCATGCGCTGTTTCACGCGATGGTAAAGCTGCTCAAGCCCGGTCAGCTCGCGCGCGAGACGCGCTTCCGCAACAGCTTCGCGCCATTCCATCTGTTCGGCCAGAAATTCCGGCGGCATTGCCGTGTTGTTCCCGATATCAAGCGGCTCTCCCGAAAGGCGCAAAAGATAAGCGGCGCGAGAGAGCGGGGCTTTCAATACCTGGTATGCCTCGTTGATACGCGTCGCCCATTGCATGGACAAGCGTTTTTCTTTCTCGCTGGCATTGGCGTAGCGATCGGGATGCACCATCGACTGCATCTCCCGGTAGCGTTTATCCAAACGTTCCGGATCAATCCGGAACTCCCGCGGCAGATCGAACAGGGCGAAATGGTCAGCGTTAAAATCCATCAGCACGCATTCGCGGATGCGGTTCAAGCCGTGAAATCAGACACTGAAACTTTCGCCGCACCCGCAGGCGCTTTTGACGTTCGGGTTATTGAAACGAAACCCTTCGTTCAACCCTTCCCGCGTGTAATCGAGTTCCGTGCCGTCGAGGTAAGGCAGGCTCTTCGCATCAATCAGAACCTTGACGCCGTGAGATTCGAATTCGATATCGTCCGGATCGGCGACATCGACGAATTCAAGTTTGTATGCCACGCCCGAACATCCGCTCGTGCGCACGCCCAGCCGCAAACCTATGCCCTTGCCGCGTTTGACCATATAGTTCGCCACGTGCCTTGCGGCTTTTTCGGAAAGCGTTACTGCCATATCATTTTCTCCTTCATTGCTGCGTTATAGCGGTTCACCGCTCTTTTTTCTGTAGTCCGCGACAGCGGCCTTGATAGCATCTTCCGCCAGTATCGAGCAGTGAATTTTCACCGGCGGCAAAGCCAATTCATCGGCGATTTGCGTATTCTTGATTTCCAGCGCCTGATTGAGTGTCTTTCCCTTGACCCATTCGGTCACGAGGGAGGAAGAGGCGATCGCCGATCCGCAGCCGTATGTCTTGAAACGGGCGTCCTCGATGATACCTTCCTTGTTGACCTTGATCTGCAATTTCATCACATCGCCGCAAGCCGGCGCGCCGACCATGCCGGTCGCCACGCCCTCCTCGTCCTTGGCGAAGGAGCCCACGTTACGCGGATTCTCGTAGTGATCCATGACTTTCGAACTGTATGTCATAACCGTCCTTTCAAGACTCAAAACGCTGTTTTCAGTGCGCCGCCCATTGGACCCTGCTCAGATCGACGCCACTCTGAACCATCTCCCAAAGGGGCGACATGTCGCGTAATTTACCGATTTTTTCACGCAGTTCCTTGACGGCATAATCGATTTCTTCCTCAGTATTGAAGCGCCCGAGCGTAAAGCGGATCGAGCTGTGCGCCAGTTCGTCATCCCGTCCGAGCGCTCGCAGCACATACGACGGCTCAAGTGATGCCGAAGTGCAGGCCGACCCCGAGGAAACCGCCAGATTCTTCAGAGACATCAGCATCGATTCGCCCTCAACGTACGCGAAGCTGACGTTCAGGTTGTGCGGAACGCGATGTTCAAGATCACCGTTGACATAAACATCCGGAATATCGGCGATTCCTTTGAGCAGTTTGTCACGCAGCGCACGGATATGCCTGTTTTCATCAGCCATTTCCATGCGGGCGAGACGAAATGCCTCGCCCATTCCGACAATCTGGTGTGTCGGCAAGGTGCCCGAGCGAAAACCGCGCTCGTGTCCGCCGCCGTGCATCTGCGCCTCGATCCTGACTCTCGGCTTGCGCCGGATGAAAAGCGCGCCGATTCCCTTCGGCCCGTAAATCTTGTGCGCGGACAAGCTCACGAGATCGGCCTTGAGCATCGAAAGATCAATTCCCACCTTGCCCGCTGCCTGGGCCGCGTCCACATGGAAGACGATTCCTTTCTCGCGGCAGATTTCACCGATTTCCTCAACCGGCTGTATGACGCCGATTTCGTTATTGACAAGCATCACCGACGCCAGAACGGTGTCCGGACGCAAGGCCTTCTTGAAATTTTCGAGATCGACCAGACCGTTCGGCAGCACATCGAGATACGTCACTTCATATCCGTGGCGCTCGAGATCCCTGCACGTATCGAGGATCGCCTTGTGCTCGGTTTTCACGGTGACGATGTGCCTGCCCCTGCCCGAATAAAACGCCGCGGCCCCTTTCAGGGCCAGATTGTCCGATTCGGTCGCGCCGGAAGTCCAGACGATTTCCCTTGGATCGGCGTTGATGAGCAGGGCGACTTCCTCGCGCGCTGTCTCGACGGCGGTCTCGGCCTCCCAGCCAAGCGTATGGGAATTCGACGCCGGATTGCCGTAAATCTCGACCAGATAAGGGATCATCTTTTCGGCGACGCGCGGATCGACCCGCGTAGTCGCTGACGAATCCAGATAGATAGGATATTTCAACATCTGCTTTCCGCCTTTCATCTTTTCTTTCATTGGCAAACCGCGATAGCGGTCAATTTCTTCAGTTGCGACAGCGTCATCCGCGCTGCCTCCAGGAACGCATCGACCTGGTCTGTGGTATTCGACGCGCCCAGGCTGACGCGAACCGCGCCCCGCGCCAGATCCGGCGCGACTCCCATCGCCAGAAGCACATGCGACGGTTCCGGGCTGTCGCTCGAACAGGCCGAACCGCTCGATACAGCGAAGCCGGCGCGGTCAAGCCATGAAACCAGGGTTTCGCCATCGATGCCAGGCGCGGCGAAACAAACGGTATTGGGCAAACGCTCCGCTTCCCGCCCAAAAACCGGCGCGCCCAGCGCGATCAATCCTTTTTCAAGGCGTTGTCTCAAATCGCGCGTTTTTTCCGCGTTTCTGGAGAGATTCCGCGCCGCCCGTTCACACGCCTCGCCAAAACCGACGATGGCCGCCACGTTTTCCGTTCCCGCGCGCAAACCCCGTTCGTGCCCCCCGCCCGCGACGAGCGGCTCAATCGGCGCGCGCTTGTCGAAAATCAGCGCGGCTGCTCCCTTCGGACCGCCCAGCTTGTGCGCGGAAAGCGCCATCGCGTTGACGCCCGCCGCGTTCAGCGCCCTGAAATCCAGAGGAATTTTTCCAAGCGCCTGAATGGCATCGGTATGAAACAGGCAATCATTCCGGCGGGCCAGCGCCGCGAAGGAGGAAACATCCTGCAGAACGCCGGTCTCATTGTTCGCCAGCATGACCGAAACGAGCGATGGTTTTCGCGCGACAATTTCCGCGCAGGCCGCCATGTCGATGCGTCCGTCCGGGCCAACCGGGAGTTTCCACAGCCGCCAGCCGCGCCGGGCCATTTGTTCGGCGGGCCGGACGACGCAGGAATGTTCGGTCGCACCAATGGCCAGCCCGCCCGGCGTCAGGCGTTCGAGCGCGCCTTTGATGAAAAGATTATTGGCCTCCGAGCCGCTGCTCAAAAAAATGACTTCCGACGGCTGAGCGCCAACGGCGGCGGCCACTTTTTCGCGCGCATCGTCGACGGCGCGCCGCGCCGCCCGCCCGTATTCATGCCGGCTCGAAGGATTGCCAAAGCATTCGGACAGCCAGGGCAACATCGTCTCCAGCACGGCGGGATCAAGCGGCGTCGTCGCGTTGTGATCGAAATAAACGGACGCGGACATTAAATACCCGCCTCCTGTTTTCTTTCGTGCGCATTCTTGAGGAGGGAAATCGCCCCTCCAGCCGCTTCTCCGTGGACGCGCGACTGCTTTTCGACAAGCTCGCCGAGCGTGACCGACGCCAGGAATTCATACATCTTCGCGTTCAACGCCGCCCACAGTTCATGTGTCATACAAAGTTTCGTGTCCTTGCAGTTTTCCTTGCCGCCGCACTGGGTCGCGTCGATGGCCTCATCGACGGCGCTGACGATATCGGCTACGGTAATCCACTGAACCGGCCGCGCCAGACGATAACCGCCGCCCGGGCCGCGCACGCTTTGCACCAGGCAATAACGCCGCAGCTTGCCGAAAAGCTGTTCGAGATAGGAAAGTGAAATCCCCTGCCGGCCGCTGATATCCGCCAGCGTCACCGGGCCGTCACCGCCCGCCAGCGCCAGGTCGATCATTGCCGTCACAGCAAAACGCCCTTTGGTGGTCAATCGCATTTATTCTTTCCTCCGAACACCCTGTTCGATTTCGGGCCTAGGATGAAACAATTGACGAAATCAGTCAACTATTTTGCTCAGGTAGCTCGCATCGAACTTGTCTGCGGTCGCCAGCTCGTCCTCCATGCTCGCGCGATCAAGTTCGAGGCGGCTCAACAGCGAATCGATACGCCGGTCGGTCTCGACCGCGTGATCAAGCAGCCCATGAATCGCCCTGGCCAGGGGATCGTCCGGAGCGCCTTCCAGCGCATACGCGGAAAATCCCATCTGACCGGCCTTGACCTCACGCTTCTTCGCCTGTTCGGAATCGATAACCCGCGCCGGATTACCCACCGCCGTGCTTCCGGCCGGAACATCACGGACGACCACCGCATTGGAGCCAATCTTGGCGCCTGCGCCGACCGTCACCGGCCCGAGAATCTGCGCGCCCGCGCCAATCACGACGCCATCTCCGATCGTTGGATGACGCCGCCCTTTCACCCACGAGGTTCCCCCAAGCGTCACGCCGTGATACAGCGTCACATCATCGCCGATGACCGCCGTTTCGCCAATCACGACGCCCATGCCGTGATCGATGAAAAAACGGCGTCCGATGACCGCGCCGGGATGAATTTCTATTCCGGTGAAAAAACGCCCCAAATGCGAAACCACGCGCCCGAGCCAGAACAGGCGGCGCGCCCACAAGCAATGGGAACAACGGTGAAACAAAATGGCGTGGATGCCGGGATAACAGGTCAAAACTTCCCACGCGGAGCGGGCCGCGGGGTCCCGCCCGAAAACCGACCGGATATCTTCACGCAGACGGTCAAACATAAGGCGACGTCTCCAGAACGAACAAGGGCCGCCATTGTAAAAAGCCCGACTCTTTTAATCAACCATTATTTTCGGCGCAACGCAGGATTTTTCTGCCGACGCCGGACACGACCGCGCCGCGCGCCGCAGCCGGGGCAGAATTCATCGTAAAACTAACTCCGGTTTGAAACCCCGCCCTTCAGGGCGGTGCGGAGGTTGGAACCCCGGCCTGAAGGCCGGGGTTTCGACCGTAGCCATTGGCAAGGGGATGCAAACCCC
>JAITGN010000055.1 GCA_031280565.1 Accumulibacter sp.
GGGGTTTGCATCCCCTTGCCAATGGCTACGGTCGAAACCCCGGCCTTCAGGCCGGGGTTCCAACCTCCGCACCGCCCTGAAGGGCGGGGTTTCAAACCGGAGTTAGTTTTACGATGAAGAAACACAATTCTTCGTGGAATAAAAAGTACGTCCTTAAGCGATTTTATCCCGCCGAGAAGCGCTTCAGTAATGCCTGCCTGGGATCTGGCTCCGGCTGCATGGCTGGCGGCCGCGAAACGCCCTCCGCTGACGATCTGATGGATTCGATGCCATGCTGATCGACACGCACTGCCATCTGGACGCGCGTGAATTCGACCCGGACCGCGACGCGGTCATCACGGCTGCGCGGACTGGCGGCATCGAAAAGATCATCGTTCCCGCCGTCAGCGCCGAGAACTTCGACGCCGTCCACGCCCTCTGTCCACGCTATCCTTGCGTTTTGCCGGCTTACGGCATTCACCCGCTTTATGTCGACCGCGCCGCTGAAAGCGATTTGCGCATTCTGAAAGAAACGCTGCGCCAGCTTGCCGGAACGCCGTTTCGCGCCGTTGCCGTCGGAGAAATCGGCCTTGATTTCTATTTCAGCAGCAGCGACGCGGCGCGTCAGGAATACTTTTTTATCGAACAGTTGAAAATCGCGCGTGAATTCGATTTACCCGTTCTGCTGCATGGCCGCCGCGCCATCGACGCGGTATTGAAATGCCTGCGCCGCGCAGGCGTCACTGCGGGAATCGCCCACGCGTTCAACGGCAGTTTCCGGCAGGCGGAAAACTTCATTCGCATGGGTTTTTGTCTCGGCTTTGGGGGCGCGATGACCTATCCTGGATCAAGGCGCATACGAAAACTCGCCGCCTCGCTTCCGATCGAAAACATCGTCCTGGAAAGTGACGCGCCCGATATTCCACCGGTCTGGCTCGCCGGAAAACGCAACAGCCCGGCCGAGCTCCCGCGTTTCGCCGAAGAGCTTGCTGCCTTGCGCGCGTGCCCCGTGGAAGAAATCGCCCGCCGGACGACGGAAAACGCGCTCGGGCTTCTGCGCGTCGACGCGGCCTGACGCGCTTCCCGGTTTTCGGCAATTTCCAGCTAGTGCGCGCAGGATAACGAAGCGCCTCTCAGACCAACAAGCTCCGTGCGTTGATACGTTGTTCTGACGACTCCGGTCGTTCCGTCGAAGAGCACGTCGAAACGCGCCATTTGTCCCCAGTCGTTGCAGAAACGCCATTCCCAGACCAGTTCGTTACGCGCCTCGAAATAGGCTGTCCATCCCGGAAATGAAGGGCCGAGAATCCTGAGAACGTCCGCCTGGGTCGACTTCCCGTTTTCGATAAGCGCAAAATGCCGGGCATCGAGAACGCCCTCAATGCGGTCAAGGCGGCCATCGGGCCGAATATGTGCCATAAAGGTTTGCGTCCCTGATGGCCCGCGCGGATAGGCGAGCTGAATGCGGCCATCGGGGTCGCTCCAGCGCATTGCCGGCGCCCCCATCGTGGCGATGACTTCCGCAAGCGTATCGATCCCCGGTCTGAGACCACTGCCGCCGTAGCCCGCGCACGACGAAAGCAGCGCCGCCGCGACGCAAAGAAAAAAATGACGCAATGCTTTCATTCCAAAGCCCTTTCCATAACGGGATACGCGAAATCAATCCGGCGGCGCGATCCCCTCGAGCAGTTGTTTCAGCTCTCCGCTTTTATACATCTCGTTCATGATGTCGCAGCCGCCGATGAATTCTCCACGGATGTATAGCTGCGGAATCGTCGGCCAATTGGAAAATATCTTGATGCCTTCGCGGATTTCCGGCTCCGCCAAAACGTCAATGCTAAAAAAGAGGGGCAGATTGCAAGCGCGGAGAATATTGACCGCGGTCGCGGAAAAACCGCATTGAGGGAAAGAGGGCGTCCCTTTCATATATAGCACAACCGGATTCGTCGTAACCTGCTCCTTGATGATCGCTTGCACATCCATAATGGCCTTTCGATTAAACGGGATTGTCTGGAAGAGTGTATCCATTCGAAATTTCCGGCGCAAGGCGCGCTTCCGAAACGCGTTCGATTCCCGCTGCGTCGCGCCAGCCGCGGATTCCGGAATATCCCGAATCCATCAAAAGCGAATGGACGCGCGCCGCTTGATCGTAGCCATGCTCAAGCAACAAATAGCCGTCATCCGAGAGATGCCCGGCTCCGTCCCTGATCAGTTTCCGGATACACGCCAGACCGTCGCCCCCCTTGATGCCGTCGGTCAACGCGTGCCGCGGTTCATAAGGCAGTCCGTTTTCCTGAAGGTGGGGATCGTCGTTCGCCACGTACGGCGGATTGGAAAGAAGAAGATTGAAATGCTCGCCGGCCAGCCCCGAAAACCAGTCGCTTTCGACAAAACGGATGTTGACCCCGTGGCGAGCCGCGTTGGAACACGCCACACCAAGCGCTTCAAGCGAGATGTCGGCGGCGGTTACTTCCGCGCCGGGGAAATATTTCGCCATCGTTATCGCGATGATGCCCGTCCCCGCGCCCATATCAAGAATCCGCGGACGCTTGATCGCGCGGGCGATTCCGGCGGCGCGTCTGACGAGAATTTCTGTCTCGGGGCGCGGAATCAACACCGACGGATTGACGGCAAACTCCAGCCCGCAAAACCAGGCACTTCCAAGCAGATAGGCCAGCGGCTCTCCGGCGGCGCGGCGTTCGACGAGCGATTCGAATCGCCGGAGCAGATCAAGAGGCAATTCGCGCTCGGGCGAAGCCAGTAACGCGGCATGAGTCAGGCCAGAAACGCGTTCGAGCAGAAAACGTGCGTCCGCGCGGCCAACGCGTTCCCCCGCGCGCCGCCAGAGCGTATCGATCCGTCCATCTGCCGAAACGCTCATCTCCGGCACGTCAGTCTGCTGTGGAAAACGCCGCGAGCTGTTCCGCCCGGTATTCCGACGAAAGCGGTGAAACCAGCTCGTCGAGATCGCCATCCATGATCGCATCAATCCGGTACAGCGTCAGGTTGATCCGGTGATCGGTCACGCGGCCCTGAGGAAAATTGTATGTGCGGATACGCTCGGAACGGTCGCCGCTTCCGATCAGGCTTTTGCGTTCTGAAGCGATTCGCGCGCGCTGCTCGCGCTCCCGCGTATCCTGGATGCGCGCCGCCAGCACGGATAGCGCACGCGCCTTGTTCTGATGCTGCGAACGGCCGTCCTGACACTCGACGACGACGCCGGTCGGCAAATGCGTAATGCGCACGGCCGAATCCGTTTTGTTGATATGCTGACCGCCCGCCCCCGACGCGCGAAAGGTATCCACGCGGATTTCCGACGGATCAATCCGCACTTCGCCCAGTTCGTCGGCTTCCGGCATCACGGCCACGGTACAGGCCGACGTATGGATTCGCCCCTGCGCTTCGGTTTCAGGAACGCGCTGGACGCGGTGTCCGCCGGATTCGAATTTCAGTTTCGAATACACGTCGCTTCCGGAAATCCGCGCGACGATTTCCCGGAAACCGCCAAGCTCCGCTTCGTTCGCGGAAACCACCTCGACCAGCCAGCGTTGACGCTCGGCAAAACGCGAATACATTCTGAAGAGGCTTCCCGCGAAAAGCGCCGATTCATCGCCCCCCGTCCCCGCGCGGATTTCGAGAAACACATTCCGCCCATCGTTGGCATCCTTGGGCAACAGGGCCGTCTGCAAACGATTTTCGAGACCGGAAAGGCGCGCGCGCGCCAGAACGGCCTCTTCTTCGGCCAGCGCCTTCAATTCCGGATCGTCCATCATCTCCCGCGCCGACTGCAAATCCGTCTCGGCTTTCCGCCAATCAGCATATAGCGCGGCGATTGGTTCCAGTTCGGCGTGTTCGCGCGTCAGCTTGCGATAGCGTTCCATATCGCGCGTCGCGTCCGCGTCCGCCAGAACGCGGCTCAATTCGTCAATCCGGCTGGCAATGCTTTCCAGCCTGTCACAAAGGGCGGGTTTCACGGGCGCAAATGGAACAGATGGGAAACAACAGCATGCAAATCGCTGCTTTGCGTCCGGCCAAGCGTTTGCGTCGGCGCGTGGAGAAATTTGTTTGTCATTCTGTGCGACATTTCCTCAAGCACGCCCGCCGGATCGCCGCCCCGCGTCAGCCGCCGCATCGCGCGTTCGAGTTCATGCCGCCGCATTCGCTCGGCGGAATCGCGCAAAGCGCGGATGACCGGCACGTTTTCGCGCCGTCGCAGCCACCGCAAAAAATTTTCCGCGTGTTCCGCGACAATTGCTCCGGCATCCGCTGCCGCCGATTGTCTGGAATCCACGCCGGCCTCGACGATTTTCGCCAGATCATCAATGGTATACAGAAAAACGTTTTCAAGGCCGCTGACCTCGCTCTCGATATCGCGCGGAACAGCCAGATCGGTCAGAAACAACGGACAGCTCTGGCGCGCGCGCATCGCGCGTTCGACCATTCCCAAACCGAGAATCGGCAACTGGCTCGCCGTGCAGGAAACAACGATGTCGAACTCCGCCAGCCGCTCGGCCAGCTCCTCAAGGCGAATCGCTGTCGCGCCGAAACGCTCCGCCATCGCACGTCCGCGATCGATTGTCCGGTTTGCGACGACGATCCGCCCAGGACGCTTGGCCGAAAAATGCGTCGCGCACAGATCAATCATTTCGCCCGCGCCGATAAAAAGCACATTCAACCCCTCGATTTGCCCGAAAACGTCTTCGGCCAGCCGGACGGCTGCCGCCGCCATCGAAACGATATTCGCGCCGATCGCGGTTTTCGAGCGGACATCCTTCGCGACAAAAAACGCGCTGTGAAAAAGTTTGCTCAAAATCGGCCCAAGCGTCCCCGCGCCACGCGCGATACGCTCGGCGGATTTCATCTGTCCCAGGACCTGGGGCTCGCCAAGCACCATCGAATCCAGGCCGCAGGCGACCCGAAAAACATGGCGTATGGTTTCTTCCTCCTTCAGGGAATATAGACAGGGCATAACCGTTGCGGAATCAAGTTTCCGGTAACGTATCAGCCATTCGCCGACAGGATTCGGCGTATCCGCCTGGAAATAAAGCTCGGTGCGATTGCACGTCGACAGGATCGCGGCCTCGAACGCCTGCCCGCAAGACGCAAGATCCGTCAACGCGCGCGGCAGTTCCTCCGGATGAAAGGCAAGCCGTTCACGCGCGGCCAGCGGCGCCGTGCGATGATTGATGCCGAGAGTAAATAGCGCCATGACGATCGGAATGCCGCTGGAAAAAATGGCGCTGATTATAACATCGCTCCATGCGGCTCAAAGGAAGCATGTCGAAGGGGAAGGGTTGAGAAACCATCCAGCGCGGCTGAACGACGATTTTCCATGAAGGCCGTCCGCGATTCGCCCGGTTTTGGTGCACTGTTGGATTTAACTCATAAAAAATATTATGACGGCCTCTACAAAGCCTGAAAATTCTTATATGATCAATAAATTCTCGTCAAAAATACAATATTTCAGCGTATACAATAACGTTTTCAAGGTATTTTAGTAAAATTAAATCTCTTTTAAACTTCATAAAGTATCTATATAAATACGTTTTATAGCGGTTCTATGAGATAATTATATGAAAATACGCCGAAAACGCGTTTTTTCTACGGCGGACGAAAAACGCACGAAACGGCGGACAAGTGGCGAAAAAGATCGCCGGCACGTTAAAATGCTCCCCTTCTCCCCGTAGCATAATGGATAGTGCACGCGCCTCCTAAGCGTGAGATACAGGTTCGATTCCTGTCGGGGAGGCAGGCAGGGCGTCTGAAGAAAGCCGGAACGTCCAGGAAAAGTTCAGGCCTTTGGGTTGTCTGGAGATCTCCGGATTGATTCATTGACATTCGGGGACAACATCGGGGATGGCCGGGAAAGATGACCAAGGAGTTCCCCAAAATATTCCCGGCTGATACCGCCATCAAGAACGCCAACCTGCCGGCAAGCCTGTAAGGATGTCGCCTGAGATTTTGAAACGCAGCAAGAAATTAGCGACAGCCCGGAAGGCGCTGTCGCTCTAACATCATTGGCAAGGGGTTTGCATCCCCTTGCCAATGGCTACGGTCGAAACCCCGGCCTTCAGGCCGGGGTT
>JAITGN010000056.1 GCA_031280565.1 Accumulibacter sp.
AGCGGTCTGAACGAAACTCTGCCCTTTTGAATCCACGAAACGGACTCTGACAGGCAACAACAGGTAATTGTAAGCCAGCCAGAGTTCCGTCATATTCGCGCCAGCCGCGCGCAAATGGAGCGCGCGCATCTTTCCTAACGGCGTTTCGATTTCCTCGTCGCCAAGCCTTTCGAGATGATAAACGCCGTATTTCTTGCCGGTAGTGATCGGCAAACGCGAGCCGATAATGGGATGTCGCATAAAGCCGAGCTGAAAATTGAATGAAAGAAGATCCTGGGTGCCATTTTCCATCGCCTGCGGCGTCTGTGATTTCCCGATGGAGACCGTCATTGCCCGCCAGTCGAAAGACGCTGTTTCGCCGCTCTCCTCGCCGTTTCGGAAGATCAAGAATTTTTCCGGCGCCAAACCTTCGGGAAGAATGCGTCCGCGGCTCTCCATAACAACATGATAGGGTTTGACCAGCCAGGCCAGCCCGACGGTCTCGCTTTCCATTCTCAGATAATAATTTTCACCCGTGATCGTCCATTCGCTCATTGCCTTGCCCGCCTCGAATTCACGGTCGCCAAGATCAACGCGGTAATAAATCCGGCCGCGCGGCGGCAGGCGCGACGGTGTGGAAGAGGCTCCCAGTATTCCACCCGCGTTATGCGATACGCCCGCCTCGTCGTCCGGCAACTCGATAAACTCCTGAGTATAGGGAATGGCTTCTCCTGATACGTCCTCGCCGGATATGGAAGAGGGCGCGCCCATGAGCGGCCTCGGCCTCTGTTTCACCCCTTCCGCTTTTTTCGCCGCCGTCTTTTCTGGTTTCACGGGCTGCCCAAGGGTTTCGGGTTTTTCAGATTCCGGACTCCACTTTCCAGGCAAATCCGGCACGGCAAGCGTTTCATCGGCGCGCCCGCTTTCAATGGCACGCTCCGCGTCGTCCAGCGGTTTCATCACCGGACGCAATTCCGCCCTCAAGGAATTTCTCATAGGCGCGACACCCGGATGGACTTCCCATCTGAACAAAAAACCCAGATGGATCGCGAACGAGACAAACAACGCGATACTCAACGGAGCATGGATACGAAAAATGTGTATCGACACGGCGGCGAACGGAAAATGTACCGGACAGTGTACCGGAAATCGGCCCAGGGGTTCCGTATCCGCCCATCCGGAAAGAGCGGCAGGAGTGGAAAGGCAGCGCAAGCAAGCAACGCTGCCATGCGAAGTCGTATCGCGCCACGCCCCGCATTACAAATATTTATTCAGGGAACGCTGAATACAATATGGAGCTTTCTCAAGCGTTTTTTCATCGTAAAACCAACTCCGGTTTGAAACCCCGTCCTGAGCCTGTCGAAGGATACTAATTAAAATGACGTTCTTAAGCTGTTTCTAGCTTTTTGGGTTTCCGGAGACCACTTTTCCAATCCATTCATCCCCCGTCTTGAACCTGACGAAGGAAGCACGTCAGAGGCTCGTTTTTCAATCCGTTCGCCCTGAGTTTATCGAAGGGTAAGGATTGAAAAACGATTCGAAGAAAGAATCGGGATTGGAAAGGCGGAGCGCCCGTTCATACTTCGACAAGCTCAGTACGAACGGAGATAGAGGGTGTCGACGATTCAGCAGACTCGGCACGCGCAGAAACAGGCGTCGTCGATGGGTTCCGATAAAACCGGTACGAACGGAGATAGGCGTTGTCGAAGAGCGCCTTTCCAGTCCGTTCGCCCCGAGCTTGTCGAAGGGTAAGGACTGGAAGGCTGGAGCGCCCGTTCATACTTCGACAAGCTCAGCACGAACGGGGATAGAGGGTGTCGAAGGGTAAGGATTGCGGTGCGGAGCTTGGGAACCCCGGCCTGAAGGCCGGAGTTTCAACCGTAGCCATTGGCAAGGGGACGCAAACCCCTTGCCAATGATGTTGGATCGACAGCGGCTTCCGGGCTGTCGCTAATTTCTTGCTGGCCCATCGGGACAAACCCAACTACAATGGAGATATTGATTGTGTCGAACATGTGTCCAGTGACGCCCCGCGGAGGAGAATCGCGCTTTTTCGCCGTCCCGTGTCTTTCCATGTTCTTCCAGGTTTCTTTCACCTAACTTGGCCGATGTATTCACCCCGATATGCCTACACACATTTTACTGGTTGAGGACGATCTGCGCCTCACTGAGCTGACAGCGGAATATTTGCGCAAAAACGGCTTCAAGGTAACCACCGAAACGCATGGTGACGCCGCCGAGCATCGGATACTGACCGAAAATCCCGACCTTGTCATTCTCGACATCATGCTTCCCGGCAAGGACGGCTTTGCCATTTGCCGCTCCATTCGTCCGAAATACAAAGGAATCATCCTGATATTCACGGCGCGTGACGAGGATCTTGATCAGATTCTCGGCCTTGAGCTTGGAGCGGACGACTATATCGCGAAACCCGCTCAACCGCGTCTTTTGCTTGCGCGCATCAAGGCGTTATTGCGCCGTTCTTCGCCCGAAGGGGATCCGGCTGCGTCAAGCGGATTGAGCGAGCTTTCATTCGGCAGCTTCAGAATCAGCCAATCCACGCGGAGCGCGCATCTTGGCGACGCGTTGATTGACCTGACGACGGCGGAGTTCGACCTGCTTTGGCTGCTGGCGCGGAACGCGGGAAATATCCTGTCGCGTGACGATCTCCTGCATGAGCTTCGCGGCATCGGATTCGATGGAATCGACCGTTCGATTGACGCGCGGATTTCGCGCCTGAGGCGCAAACTGGATGATGATCCGGAGAATCCGACACGCATAAAAACGGTGCGCGGCAAGGGTTATCTCTTCAGTAAACATGACTGGTAACAGCGGTCACAGCCTGCTAAGAATCATCCGCCGCTACGGGCAGATTCCCTGGCGCGGCAGTTACCGGCTGTCGCACCTTTTTCTCAACTTTTATTTTCTGGTGATGGGGTCGTTCATCGTCATCGCCTTTACGGTCGATATTGTCATATCGATTGCCCTCAAGGGGCTTGCCGACGACTATACGAGGCGTTTCATGCGCGGAACGATCGTTTTGATCGAGGAAGACCTGTTCCGCCAGCCGTCCGGCCGCTGGCCGGAGGCCATTGAAATGCTCGACAAGAAGTTCGCCTACGATCTCGACATTGTTGAACGCTGGACGCTCAATCTTCCCGCCGACCAGGCCCAAAAACTCGATTCCGGCGAACTGGCGATCGCGGCCAACGGCGAAACGCTTTACCACCGTCTGAAACAGACCTCGAAAATTCTTGTCGTCGGCCCTCTTTCGACCGCCACCTCCGACCCGAACTGGCAGCGCGGAATCATTTCGCCCGAACTGCGCGTCCGCCTGCTGATCTGGGGGCTGGTCGGATTCTTTATCGGAATTGTCGTATGGCTTTGGATACGGCCGACCTGGCGTGATCTCGAAGCCCTGCGGCAAACGGCGCGCGCGCTCGGCGAAGGGCATCTGGAAGCGCGCGCGCCGGAAGCCGTTTCCGGAACATTTACGCTGCTCACGGAAACCGTCAACGGCATGGCGGAGCGTATACAACATCTGATTGCCACAAGAAAAGCGCTTTCGACGTCGATCTCGCACGAACTTCGCACACCGATCGCGCGGATGCGTTTCGCGCTCGAAATGCTCTCGGACGCTGACGACAAAGCCGAGCGGGCGCGATTGATCCAGGGAATCGGCGTGGACGCCGACGAACTGGACAATCTGGTCAACTCAAGCCTTATCTACGCGCGTTACGAGCATCGGCAACTCGAATTAAACATCACGCGCGTCCAGTTCGCTTCCTGGCTTGAAGAGAAAGTCGACTCGCTCCGCATACTCGTCCGCAAACTGAAACTGACCGTGAACACGCAGGAAATTCCTCCCGGACAAGAAGTCGAAATCGACCGGTGGAGCATGCCCTACGCCATTACGAATCTGTTGCGGAACGCGATCAAATACGCGAAAAGCGAGATCGTCGTCAGCGCGGATAAAGCCGGCGACTGTGTTCGCGTCCATGTCGACGACGATGGCCCGGGCATCCCTCCGGGCGACCGCACACAGATATTTCACCCATTTACCCGTCTCGACCGCTCGCGTGACCGCGCGACCGGTGGTTACGGGCTGGGGCTTGCAATCACCCGTGAGGTGCTCAAATTGCACAAAGGCACGGCAAGCGTCTCGGATTCGCCTCTGCTGTGCGGTGCGCGCTTTACGCTTGAGTGGCCGATAACACATCCGCTCTCGCCAGGGAAAAACGGCGTGGCGAAATGACTGGAGGTCAAGAGCGTCCGGGAATACTCCGGCAGCGGACTTCCAAAAAAGGAGATTAAAAACGGCTTAAGGGCGTCGCCATGTGCAGTGAGCGTGTTAAAACCCCGCTCGCGCCGGGTCTGCCGAATCATCGACAACACCTGTCTCCGTTCGTGCTGAGCGTGTTAAAAACCCGTTTACGCTGTAACCATTAACGGCGCATATTCTCGTTCATACTGATTTTGCCGGAACGCATCGACGACGCCTGTTTCTGCTCGTGCCGAATCTGCTGAAGCCTCGACAACGCCTATCCCCGTTCGTGCTGAGCCTGTCGAAGCATGAACGGACGCTCCAGGCCGTAAATACTCTTTCCAACCCTGATTCTTTCTTCGAATGGTTTTTCAATCCTTACCCTTCGACAAGCTTCCTTCGACAGGCTCAGGACAGGCAGGGCGAACGGATTGAAAAACAGGCTTTCTCCAGCCTCAGGACGGGGCAGGGCGAACGGATTGAAAAACACGCCTCCGGCAAGCTGGACGGGCGAACGGACTGGAAAGAAGGTCTCCAGAAACCCAAAGAGATTAAAAATGGCTTAAGGACGTTATTTTAATTAACATCCTTCGACAGGCTCAGGACGGGGCAGGGTGAATAGATCGGAAAGGCGGAGGCCGTCCTCTTCCGGCCACATGCCGCTATTTGAATCGAAGATGCTCTAATCGCTCAGTTTTTGAATAGGTTGGCGGACATGCGAATCCATAGTTTGCCGCGATGTTTATACCGTAACAGCGATGCACGTAAGCGGCATGGCGCCCGATTTTATCTACAATACCGGAGCCAGCCAACGCTCGGCTTCAACGATGTCCAGACCGGAACGGGCCGCCCAGTCTTCCAACTGGTCGCGGCCAATCTTGCCGACGGTAAAGTAACGCGCCTGCGGGTGGGCGAGGTAGAAACCGGAAACAGAGGCGGCCGGGATCATGGCGAACGATTCGGTCAGCGCCATGCCCGCATTGTCCGGCGCGTCAAGCAGGCGGAACAGCCCGCCCTTGGCGGCATGGTCGGGACAGGCCGGGTAACCGGGCGCGGGACGGATGCCCCGGTATTCCTCGCGGATGAGCGCGTCGTTGTCGAAGCGCTCGTCCCCGGCGTGGCCCCAATAGTTGACACGCACTTCGCGGTGCAGCCACTCGGCGCAGGCTTCGGCGAGGCGGTCGGCGAGCGCTTTCAACAGGATCGCGTGGTAGTCGTCGCGCGCTGATTCGAATTCGGCGAGCTTTTTTTCGATGCCGATGCCGGCGGTAACAGCGAATGCGCCGATCCAGTCGGAAACGCCTTTCTCCGCCACGAAGTCGGAGAGGCACAGACGCGGCTTGCCGGACGTTACTTCAGATTGCTGGCGCAGATTGCGCCAGACCATCAGAGGCTGTTCGCGCGCTTCATTGGCATAGATCGCGATGTCGTCGCCGATGGCGTTGGCCGGGTAAAGACCGAACACGGCGTTCGCCGTCAGCCATTTTTCAGCGATGATCCGTGCCAGCATGGCCTGTCCGTCGGCGAACAGCGAGCGCGCCGTTTCACCGGCGGCGGAATCGTCGAGGATTTTCGGGAAACCGCCGGCGAGATTCCAGGTGCGGAAGAAGGGACTCCAGTCGATGTATCTGGAGAGCGCCGCGAGATCGACGTTGCGCAAGACGTGCAAGCCGGGTTTGACTGGCGCGGACGGACGATAAGCCGGATCGGCATTCCAGACAAAGCGCCGGGCGCGGGCCTCGGAAAGCGTGAGCCGCGCGACGCGCGGCCTGGCGGCATACTGTTCGCGCATGCGCTCATGCCCGGCGGCAATTTCCCGGCGGCAAGCGGCCGACTGTTCGATGGAGAAGAGGCGCGTGACAACGCCGACGGCGCGCGAGGCGTCGGGCACGTAGACCACGGTGCCCGTGTAGTTCGGCGCGATCTTGATCGCCGTGTGCGCGCGGCTCGTCGTCGCGCCGCCGATCAGGAGCGGCAGATCGAAGCCCTGACGCCGCATTTCAGCGGCGACAAAGCTCATTTCTTCAAGCGATGGCGTAATCAGGCCCGACAGCCCGATCGCCTGCGCGCCGTGTGCCTTCGCTGCGTTCAGAATCTTGTCGCAAGGAACCATGACGCCGAGATCGACGACTTCATAGCCGTTGCAGGCGAGCACGACGCCGACGATGTTCTTGCCGATGTCGTGCACGTCGCCCTTGACGGTCGCCAGGATGATCTTGCCCTTGCTGGCCGCGCCGCCGCGCCGTTTTTCTTCCTCAAGGAAGGGGATCAGGTGGGCGACGGCCAGCTTCATCACGCGCGCCGACTTGACCACCTGCGGCAGGAACATCTTGCCCGCGCCGAACAGGTCGCCGATGACGTTCATTCCAGCCATCAACGGCCCCTCGATAACCGCCAGCGGTGGTTTGCCCGCGGCGGCCAGCGCGGCGCGGCATTCTTCGGTATCGGCGACGATGAACTCGGTGACGCCCTTGACGAGCGCGTGTTCCAGCCGCTTGTCCACAGACCGCGCGCGCCAGGCGAGATCGGGCGTGCGCTCCCGGGACTTGCCTTCCTTGACAGTCTGCGCGAATTCGACGAGCTTCTCGCCGGCGTCCGGCGCGGTGTTGAGCACGACCGCCTCGACCTTTTCGCGCAACACGGGATCGAGATCATCATAGACACCGAGCATGCCGGCATTGACGATGCCCATCGACAGGCCAGCCTTGATCGCGTGATAGAGAAAAACCGTGTGGATTGCCTCGCGCACCGTATCGTTGCCGCGAAAGCTGAAAGAAACGTTCGATACGCCGCCGGAAACCTGCGCATGCGGCAGGCGGGCGCGAATCCAGCGGCAGGCTTCGATGAAATCGAGCGCGTAATTGTCGTGCGCCTCGATGCCGGTTCCGATCGCCAGAATGGCGGGGTCGAAAATAATGTCCTCGGCCGGGAAACCGATGCCGGTGAGCAGGCGGTACGCGCGCTCGCAGATTTCGGTCTTGCGCCCGAAGGTATCCGCTTGCCCTTTTTCATCAAAGGCCATGACGACGACCGCCGCGCCGTAGCGCCGCGCCAGACGGACGTGTTCGAGAAAGGCCGCTTCGCCTTCCTTCAGCGAAATCGAATTGACGATGCCTTTGCCCTGGAGACATTTCAAGCCCGCCTCGATCACCTCCCATTTTGATGAATCGAGCATCACCGGCGCGCGCGCGATGTCCGGTTCGGAAGCAAGCAGCTTGAGGAAACGCTCCATCGCGGCGACGGAATCGAGCATCGCTTCGTCCATGTTGATGTCGATGACTTGCGCGCCGTTCTCCACTTGCTGGCGGGCGACCGCCAGCGCGTCGTCGAAGCGCCCTTCAAGAATCATCCGCGCGAAGGCGCGCGAGCCTGTGACGTTGGCGCGCTCGCCGACATTGACGAACAGGGATTCCGGCCCGACGTTGAACGCTTCGAGACCCGAAAGACGCAGCTTCGGCCCGATGGCGGGAAGCACACGCGGCGCGGTGCCTTCGACCGCGCGAGCAATGGCGGCGATGTGTCCGGGCGATGTGCCGCAACAGCCGCCAACGATGTTGACAAGCCCGCGCCTTGCCCAATCAGCGATCTCGGCGGCAAGCATTTCCGGCGTCTCGTCGTAGCCGCCGAAAGCGTTCGGCAGACCGGCGTTCGGGTGCGCCGAGACGTAACAGTCGCAGACGCGCGCAAGCTCTTCCACGTAGGGACGCAATTCTCTGGCGCCGAGCGCGCAGTTGAGGCCGAAAGAGAGCGGCCGGATATGGCGCAGGGAATTCCAGAACGCTTCCGCCGTCTGTCCCGACAGGGTGCGTCCGGAAGCGTCGGTGATCGTGCCCGAAATCATCACTGGCCAGCGCCGCCCCGTTTTTTCAAAAAAAGTCTCGATGGCAAACAGCGCGGCTTTGGCATTGAGGGTGTCGAAAACCGTTTCGACGAGCAATAGATCCGCTCCTCCGTCAATCAGTCCATGAATGGATTCGCCATAACTCTTCGTCAGATCGTCGAAATCGACATTGCGATAAGCGGGATCGTTGACATCCGGCGAAATAGAAGCCGTCCGTGAAGTCGGACCGATCACGCCGGCAACGAAACGCGGTTTCGCGGGATCGCGCGACGTATAGTCATCGCAGATTTCACGGGCAATGCGCGCACCGGCGGCGTTCAGTTCATAAACAACGCTTTCAAGCCGGTAATCCGATTGAGAAACCGGATTCGCGTTGAACGTGCACGTTTCAATAATATCCGCGCCCGCCGCCAGATAGGCTGAATGAATGCGGCGGATGATTTCCGGCCGGGTCAGCGTGAGCACATCGTTATTCCCCTTCAGATCGCATGGGTGATCCAGGAAACGCTGGCCGCGATAATCCGCTTCCTGCAGCCCGTGGTTCTGGATCATCGTTCCCATCGCGCCATCAAGAACGAGCAGACGCTGCCGCAAAAGCGTGGCGATTTCGGCGGTACGGTCGGCTTGCATGCGACAGACTCCTTAAACTGATCCGGTCAAGTGTTTTCGAGAGCCGTTCCGGCCGGGAACAGGGTCATGGGCCTCAGCGTCATAAGCCTGTTTGTCGGCCCAATAGCTGGAACGCACCATTGGGCCGCTGGCGATTCCGGCGAATCCCATTTCCCGCGCCTTTTCTTCGAACATCCGGAAAATCTCCGGATCGGCATAGCGGACGACCGGCAAATGATGTTTCGATGGCGCGAGATACTGGCCGATTGTCAGGCGCTCGACGCCGTGATCGCGCAAATCGCGCATTGAAGCCAGAATTTCCTCGTCCGTCTCGCCAAGGCCGAGCATCAGGCCCGATTTGGTCGGGATTCCAGGATAGCGCGACCTGAAAATTTTCAGCAGGTTCAGCGAATGCGAATAATCGGCGCCCGGCCGCGCCTGCCTGTAAAGCCGGGGAACTGTCTCAAGGTTGTGATTCAGCACATCAGGCAGCGCCTCGCCGAGAATATCGAGCGCCGTTTCCATGCGGCCGCGAAAATCCGGCGTCAGTATCTCGATTTCCGTTTCCGGCGACTTGCTGCGCACAGCCCGCACGACATCGGCGAAATGACGCGCGCCGCCATCCCGCAGATCGTCGCGGTCGACGCTGGTAATCACGGCGTAGCGCAATTTGAGACGCGCCACGCTATCCGCGAGATGGAACGGTTCTTCCGGATCCGGCGGCAAGGGCGCGCCGTGGCCGACATCGCAGAAGGGACAACGCCGTGTGCAAATGTCGCCCAGAATCATGAATGCCGCCGTGCCGCGCCCAAAACATTCTCCGATGTTCGGGCACGCCGCCTCTTCGCATACCGTGTGCAGTTTCCGCTCGCGCAGCAACTGACGGATCTCGCCAAAACGCGCCGCGTCAGCGCCAGCCTTGACCCGGATCCACGACGGCTTTCGGAGATAGTTCTCTTCTGGAACCGCGCGAACCGGAAGAATCGGAATAGGGCCCCACCGTGTTATCTTCCGCTCGCCCTTTTGCTTGACACCGCGTTCGCTCATCCGGCGTTTCCCTCGCGCTGCGTTTGCGACAGCCAGGCGATCAACCGCGCGGCCAGCGCTTCGGCGGCTTCTGATGCGTTCGATTCCATGCCAAGATCCTTTGTCCGCGTAACGGCCATTCCCGCGTAACCACAAGGATTGATCGCCAAAAAGGGAGAAATGTCCATATCCACATTCAGGCTCAGCCCGTGGTAACAACAGCGCCGCCGCACGCGCAGGCCAAGAGCGGCGATTTTGGCAATCGCGCCGTTTTTCCGGACATACACGCCCGGCGCGCCCGGAAAACGCCGCGCCGCGATGGCATGCGCCGCCAGGAAATCAATAACCGATTGCTCGATCCGCCAGACAAGTTCGTGTACGGAGAGTTTACGGCGCGCCAGATCGAGCAGCAGGTAAATAACGGCCTGTCCCGGGCCGTGATAGGTAATCTGTCCTCCCCGGTCGCTCCGGACAAGGGGGATTCCATTATCGTAAAGCCGGTGTTCGGGCTTGCCGGCCTGGCCAAGCGTATAGACCGGCGGGTGTTCGCAAATCCACAATTCATCCGGCGTCAGCGCGTCACGCGCCGCCGTATAGTCCATCATCGACCGCCACGCCATGTTATATGCCACACGCCCGAGCCGGCGAACACGCGGCTCTTCCGTCAAAGCGCCACCTTGATCTTCGGATGGGCCGAAAGCTCCCGGTAGAGCGCGTCGAGCTGGTTTTTTGAGACCGCGTTGAGCGTGCATGTCAGGCTGACATATTTCCCGCTGGACGACATGCGGGTCTCCAGGGTTGAAACATCGTAATCCGGCGCGTGCCGGAGAACGATTTCAAGGACGCTCCGTTCCAGCGCCGTTCCTGATTCCCCCATGACTTTCACGGGAAACGCACATGGAAAAGAGAGCGGGCCTGCCGTCTCTTCAGGCACCCGGGCGCCTCATTACCTGTTCCTTGAATTCACAAAACCAGGCGTACATTTGACACGTCACCGGCCCGGGACGGCCACGCCAGCCGTCCTTGCCGACCGGCGTGTTATCGAGCGCGGTGATCGCCAGCACTTCCTTGGACGACGATGTAATCCATATTTCATCGGCGGCGCGCAGTTCCGCTTCGCCAATCCGGCGGACTTCGTGTGCCGCTTCATGTTTTTCGGCCAGTTCAAGCACGACGTCGTAAGTGATTCCCGGCAGAATGAGATGATCCTTGGGCGGGGAAAGGATAACGCCATCCTTGACGATGAAAACGTTGGACGCCGACCCTTCGGTCAGAAAACCATCGCGCAGCATGATCGTTTCCGTCGCGCCCGCGTCCGCGGAAAGCTGCCGCGTCAAGACATTCGCCAAAAGCGAAACCGACTTTAAATCGCAGCGCAGCCAGCGAATATCAGGCGCGGTCAACGCGCGAACGCCCGATTCGCGCTGTTCGGGCGTCGGAGCGACCAGCGGCGCGGAAAACATGAAAACCGTTTGCGGCACGTTCTCCGGAAAACAGGCATCGCGGCGCGTATCCGCGCCGCGCGTAATCTGGATATAAAGCGCCTGATCGTCGAACTCTGTCTCGGCGATCAATTGAAGAATTTTCGAATGCCATTCTTCCAGGGAATGAGGATTCGCAAGACGGATGCCGTCCAGCGAATTTTGCAAACGCCGCAAATGCTCCTCAAGCCGGAAGGGAAAACGCGAATAGACCGGAATGACCTCGTACACGCCGTCTGCGTACAGGAAACCGCGATCCATGGGTGAAATCCTGGCTTCATGAAGCGGCAGGAAATGCCCGTCAAGATAAGCTCTCATCATTTCTCCTGATTAAACCAAAGACGGACTGCGTCGATCGCTCTTCCAAAAACCCCCGCGACCGGCACGGATTCGATGGCAAAAACCGGGTATTCGCCATAAGATACATCGTGCAGTGTCACCCTCATCGCGCCGACCACTTGCCCCGGCATGACGGGCGCGACCAAAGGCTGGCGCGAAACAAGCTCGGCTTTCAGATTCGATGCCTGGCCTTTGGGGACAGCGAGGATGAAATCGTCCGGAAACCCTGCCTTGACCGTGGACGAGGCGCCTTTCCAGACCTTTAGCGAAGAAACAGGCTGATCTTTCGCGTAGAGCCGGACGGCTTCGTATGCCTGAAAACCGAAATTCAGCAGTTTGAGCGATTCCTGGGTGCGCGCCGACTCATCCGGCGCGCCCAGAACGACAGAAAGCAGCCGGCGCATGCCGCGTTTCGCCGAAGCGATCAGACAAAAACCGGCGCTTTGCGTGTGCCCCGTCTTGACGCCATCCACCGTGGGATCGACGAACAGCAAGTCATTGCGGTTGCGTTGGGTAATATCACCATAACGGTATTCTTTCATCGAATAGTACCGGGCATACTCTTCCGGAAAATCGCGGATCAGAGCAACGGCCAGTTTGGCCAGATCGCGCGCCGTCGTATAGTGCTGCGGATCGGGCAAGCCCGTGGCATTAACGAAGTTCGATGCCTGCATGCCAAGGCGTTTTGCCTCGGCGTTCATCATCTGCGCGAAGTTTTCTTCGGAATCCGCCAGCGCTTCCGCCAGAACCACGCTGGCGTCGTTGCCCGATTGAACAATCATGCCCTGGAGCAGATCGTCGACTTTCACCTTGGCATTGACTGGAACGAACATCCTGGAACCGCCTGTTTTCCAGGCTTTTTCCGATACGGTAAACATTTGGCTGGTTTTGAGCGATTTTTCCTTTATCGCCTTGAAAACCAGATACGCTGTCATCAGCTTTGTCAACGACGCAGGCTCAAGGCGCTCGTCCGCCGCTTGCGACACAAGCTCCTGTCCCGATGCGAACTCGATCAGCAGCCACGACTTCGCCGCGAGATCGGGCGAAACGGGAAGCGATTGCGCCGCAATCACCCCGGGAAAGAAAAACAGCAAGAACAACAAACATCTACGCATGGCGCCGCGCCCATCCATCCAAAGGCATGGATTATATCAAGCCGTTCCCCGCCCGCCGTGGAATTGCCGTAAATCCGGCATTTGTCAGGATGTCATTCAAAGACCCGCCATCCTTCGGAAACAGCTTCGTTCTCAAGGTATTTTAATGAAAAAGATACATAAAATCGCTTGAAAACGTAGCTGATAGTGAAAAAATAGACTCTCTAGAGCCTGTTTGATTTAATAAAATGCCTTGAAGATGTCTTGCCAATTATTTCTTTCGTCATTTTATGAGAAAAAATCGAATGAAGATCGCCGAATATGAAGGCTTGCATTGAAATTATTCTGGTATATTTCAGAAAAAAACGGCCAGTGAAAAAAATCACTGGCCGCTTTCCGGGCTGTCTGGTTTTTTTACTGGCCATCTCCTCCGCGATGAGCGCGGCCCATGCGTTTGTGCCCGAAACGCTCCTTGAAGAAGTGTCCGCGCTCGAAACGTTCCGTGAAGAAAAGGCGGACTTTTTCTTTTTGTTCGCCCGTCAGTGCCTCATAGGTCTTCAATAAACGTTCGCGTTGCTGAAGCCGGTTTTCCCGAAGTTCCGCTTCGAATTCGTCAATGCGCTTGAACATCGCTCGCGCATCCAGCCCGGGCTGCGCGGTCAGCTTTTTCATTTCTTCGTGATGCGCGCGCATGCGCTCGCGGATTTTCTCGCGGCCTGCCTTGCGGGAATCCATGGCTTCTGTCCACAATGCTTCCTGTTTGGCATCGAGCTTCAGATCCTCGCGCAGCCGGGCGAGCTCCTTCAGGAAGGCGCCTTTCTTCCTCATGATGACCTTCGCGGAGGATTTGTCGTCCTTGCCGTCACCGCGACCGTGCCCCGGATGGGCAAAAGCGCTGGCGGCAAGGCCCAGTGAAACGAACGCCACGGCCGCGGCGCGCTGGAGAGAAAATTCTTTTTTCATAACAAGATTCCTTTCTTGAAAAAATCGATCGAAACATCGGGAATGAATGTTTCGACCGGAACATTATCGTTGTTTTTCCACGCGGGCCTGTTTCAAATACTTTCCGGCGCCGGGCTGAAAATTGCAAATTATTTCAGGCTCCGTTCGTTAAGCATTCTGCGCATAGAATGACAATCCATAAACGGTTTGCACCGGGTGGATTCCATGAAAAAAATACTTCTTGTTGACGACGATCCTGAACTGCGGCAACTTTTGGCGACCTACCTTGGCCGCCAGGGATTCGATACGCTTTTGCTTCCCGACACCCGTCAGCTTGACGCCTATCTTGAGCGCTTTCAGCCGCATTTTCTGATACTCGACCTGATGCTGCCCGGTGAAGACGGTTTGGCGGCCTGCCGCCGCCTTCGCGCCCGGGGCGAAACCATTCCGGTCATCATGCTGACGGCCCGGGACGAACCGGCGGACCGGGTGATCGGTCTGGGAATGGGAGCCGACGATTATCTTGGCAAGCCTTTCGATCCGCGTGAACTCGTCGCGCGGATCGAAGCCGTGCTGCGCCGGGGAGCGCAGCCGCCGTCCGCGCCGGATCCCAAAGGCGGAGTCATTCACTTCGGTTCGTGGAAACTCGACCGCGGAACGCGCCAACTGACGCGCGACGGCAAGGCTGTCACGCTGACGAGCGGAGAATTCGCGCTGCTCAACGCGCTGGTCGCCAACGCCAACCGCCCGATGAAACGCGAACGCCTGCTTGAACTGACGCGCGGCGAGGAAAACGAATCTTTCGACCGCGCCATCGATGTGCAAATGCACCGCTTGCGCCGCCTGATTGAGGACGATCCGGCGCATCCCCGTTACCTGCAAACCGTCTGGGGCCATGGTTACGTTTTTGTCCCCTGCAGCGAAAAGGGCCTGGAGGAATGAAATTTTTGCCCGCTTCCTTGACGACGCGCACTCTTCTCCTGATCGTCGCTGTCGTTACCATCGCCGAAATCACGACTTTTTCCCTGTTTTTACAGTATCGCCGGGGAGCGCATTCGCTCCGGACCGCCCAGGTCATCGGCAGCCAGATTCATCTGCTCCAGGCCATCCTGCCGAGTCTGGATGAGGCGATGCGTCAAAAACTCACCACCGCGGACGAAGGAGAACAATGGCTGAAATTGCGTCCGGACGACGATTCCGTGCCAAAACACGAACCCTCTTTCGGATTCGCGCGCCGCCTCGCGGCCAGCCTGAAACAGATTCTGGGCGAAGAGGTCAAATTCCGTCACGAAGGTCCGGGCCATTTCAGTGGCATCTGGATCGGCTTTAGCGCCGGTGCGGAAAATTGGTGGCTATTGTTGCCCCAGCTACGCTTCGCTCCCCAGGAGCTGCCTTCCAACCTGTGGCTGCGCCTGGCCGTCGCACTCGCGTTCCTGGCTGTCATCGCTGTGCTTTTTGTCCGCGGAATCGTCGGATCGCTGGCCCGCCTTGGAGAAGCCGTTATCGCCGCCGGAACCGGCAGCGCGCGCGCCGTTGTCCCTGAGGGGCCGAAAGAAGTGCAGCTTCTCGCCGAGCGCTACAACATCATGATTCAGCAGCTGGCGGACGCCGAATCGGAACGGCGCGAAATGCTGGCCGGACTGACGCACGACCTTCGCGCCCCGTTGGCGCGTTTGCGCGTCCGGCTGGCCTTGCTTGAAAACGACGCGGAACGCGCCGGTCTGTCGCGCGACGCCGACGATATGGAGCGTATCGTCAATCAGTGTCTCGGTTTCCTGCAAAGCGAAACCATCAACCAAGGAGCAGCGCCCGCGCTGCCGTTTGCCGACGCCGTGAGCAACGAAATCGCGCGCTGTCACGAAATGGGGCGCGCGGTCAGCATGCGCGTTTCCGAAAACGCCATGGCAAGCCCGGTCGCTATTTCGCCCGGCGATCTCCAACGCCTGCTCGACAACCTGATCGACAATGCGTTTCAACACGGACAGCCTCCGGTAGACATTTTCCTGCATGCGAAAGACGCGGGATTCGTTACTCTCGAAGTGAGCGATCACGGACAGGGAATTACCGCCGAAAAGCGCGCCCGCGCGCTTGAAGCCTTCGCGCAGCTCAATCCCGCGCGCGCGTCGAGCGGGCATTGCGGATTGGGACTGGCCACCGTGCGCCGGATCATGAGCGCCTGCAATGGAGAAATCGAACTGACCGATACGGAAGATGGCGGGTTAACCGTTATTCTTAAATTTCCCGTTGTCGACATCGAACCGGCCGCTTGATTCCGCGCCGGCAAGAGAATGAATCCAGCCCAGAATCGCGCCCAACAGTAAAAAACCGCCCATGCCCAGCGCCAGCGAGCGCGTCGATCCCCAGAGCGCGGGAGCAATCACGCCGGAGACCAGTCCATTGAAGATGGACTGTAAAAACATCTGGCACGATGACGCCATCCCGCGCCGCTCGGGGAAAGGCTCCAGCGCAAGCAAAGTCAGGCTCGGCATCGTCAACGCCATTCCGAGCGTGTAGAACGGGATCGGCAGCACATTCCACGGCAATCCGGGGGCGTGAAAAAAACAGATCGCGATATTGAGAAGAACGCCTGTTCCCATCAGGAGGTATCCCCGAAGAATCGTCCGCTTCTGTGTCAATTTCCCGGCATACCGTCCCGAAAGCCACGACCCCGCCAGCAAGCCAAGCATCGCTGGCCCGAAAAGCCAGAGAAACTCGGTTTCCGAAGCGCCAAGGTGGCTGATCAGAAAAACCGGCGCCGACATGATATAGATGAAAAATCCGGCGAAATTGAACGTGATCGCGCCGCAGGCCAAAAGAAAGACCGGCGTTGTCAACACATTTTTATAGGCGCTCACAAGATAGCCCGCCCGAAGGCTTTGCCGTGACTGGGGCGGCAGGGTTTCGGGAAGCGCCCGCCAGCAGACCAGCCAGAGCAGGCACGTCATCAGCACCAAGAACACGAAAATCGAACGCCAGCCGAACCAGACCTGCAGACGCCCCCCGATCAGCGGAGCAAGCGCCGGAGCGATGGCGAACATCATGGCGATGCTCGAAATCAGGCGCTGCGCCTGCGGCCCGTCGAAAAGATCACGGACGATGGCGCGGCCAATGACAATCCCGGCGCCGGCGGCGATTCCTTGAACCGCCCTGAAAATCCAGAGATGTTCGATTCGTGTGACGAAAATGCAGGCGGCCGACGCCAGGCCGAAAACACCGAGAAAAAACAGGGTAACCTTCCGCCGCCCGAGCGCGTCGGAAATAGCGCCATGCCAGAGCGCCATGATGGCAAAAGGCACCAGATAAGCGGTCAGCGTCTGCTGGACTTCAAGCGGCGTGGCATGCAGCGTTTCCGCGATATCGTGCATGGAGGGCAGGTAGGCGTCGATCGAAAACGGCCCCAGCGCGGCCATCGCGGCCAGCAATACCGCTATGCCCCGTGATGATTTCACGTCCTGTCTTTTTCTGAGGGTCACAGCGATATGGCTTCTTATGGGTTTACGAAACGCCGGTATTGCACGGCTTCGGCGACATGCGGCGCGAGAATCGCCGCGCTCCCGGACAGATCAGCGATACTGCGCGCGACGCGGAGAACGCGATGATAGGCGCGCGCCGACAGCCCCAGCTTGATAATGGCCTGTTTAAGCAGAACATTCCCTTCCGGAGCGGGTTGACAATAACTGTCGACTTCGCGCGGCGTCAGGCGCGCATTGGGCCGGCCCTGCCGTTCGAGCTGTCTGCGCCGCGCCTGAATGACCCGCGCCCGGACGCGATTCGAAGAATCGCCTTCCGGCGCTTTCTGCAACACATCTGCCGGCAGGGCGGGAATTTCGGCCTGCAAGTCAATGCGATCCAGCAAAGGCCCGGAAAGTTTTCCTTGATAGCGCCGGATTTGATCCGGCGTGCAGCGGCATTTTCCGCTGGAATCACCATAAAATCCGCATGGACAAGGGTTCATGGCGGCGACAAGCTGGAAGGAGGCAGGAAATTCGGCTTGCCGCGCCGCGCGCGAAATATGAATTTTTCCGCTTTCCAGGGGTTCGCGCAGCGCTTCAAGGACGCGCCGGTCGAATTCGGGGATTTCATCAAGAAAAAGAACGCCCCGATGCGCCAGTGAAATTTCGCCGGGCCGGGGAATGCTGCCTCCGCCGACGAGCGCCACGGGGGAGGCGGTATGGTGCGGCGAGCGAAAGGGCGGGCAACAAAACCGCTCTGGCCGGAATTGTCCCAGCAGAGACAGGATGGCGGCCGATTCGAGTCCCTCCTCCGGTGTCATTGGCGGCAGCAGGCCTGGCAAACGTGCCGCGAGCATCGACTTCCCCGTGCCCGGCGGCCCGACAAACAAAATGGAATGCGCGCCAGCGGCAGCGATTTCCAACGCGCGTTTTCCTCGCGCCTGCCCGCGCACATCCGCGAGATCAGGGGCGTCCATGTCCACGGCATGCTGAAAACAATCCTTGTTCTCGAGCGTGGTCAACCGGGCCTTTCCTGTCAGGTGAGCGCACACTTCTAAAAGGGTTCTGGCGGACAATATCTGTCCGTGACGCGCCAGAGCTGCTTCACGTGCGCTTTCTTCCGGCAGGATGAAGGAGCGTCCCCGCTGTTCCGAAGCCAATACCATGGCCAGCGCGCCGCGGATCGGACGCAATTCTCCCGAAAGCGAAAGCTCACCCGCGAATTCGATTCCCTCGCAAGCCCGTTCCGGAATTTGTCCGGACGCCGCGAGAATGCCCAAAGCGATCGGAAGGTCAAAACGGCCGGACTCTTTCGGCAAGTCCGCGGGAGCAAGATTGATGGTAATGCGCCGTGGAGGAAATTCGAAACCGGAATTCTGTAAAGCCGCGCGGACTCTGTCCCGGGCCTCTTTTACCTCGGTATCCGGCAATCCGACCAGCGTTACCGCCGGCAGTCCGCCTGCCAGGTGCACTTCGACCGCGATTTCGGGGGCGGAAAGTCCATCAAGCCCGCGGCTATGAACAATGGCGAGCGACATTCAATTCATCCACCGGAAAAGCGAATCAGGCATCGCGCGGCGTTTCAAGAACGGCCAGGCGTTTTTCCAGCGCGTCAAGTTTTTCGTTGGTGCGCTGGAGAAGCCGCGCCTGAATTTCGAATTCCTCGCGGCTGACAAGATCCAGTTTCATAAAAAAACCGTTCAAAAGTGCCCGCATGTTCTTTTCAAGGTCGGCGACCGGTGCCGTCGCGATAAGCGCACCAATTTTCGCGCCAAGCTCTTCAAATGTTTTGGGGTCGATCATGTTTATGCCTGAAAACCACGCCTGAGTTTCCAAGTCTAGCACAGCGCCAACCCCGCCTTTGTAACCGAAAGTCACCCACATAATTGGTGCATTCGTGCATATCGATGCCCCAAAAAGGCGCGTCGACACTGAAAAACAGAGAAAAAATACAGGTTTTCACGAGAAACCGGCGATTGGCATGGCTCATGCTAGGGACTGGGCGGAAACCGTCTGTTTCGGGGACGCTGCCAAACCGCCGGGATACCGGGAAACCGGTTGCCGCTGTCCATCCCGTCCGGTGTGCCACGCCCCGCCAAAAGTATTTAAAGGAGTGGATTCATTATGAAACTGATTACCGCTGTCATTAAACCGTTCAAGCTTGATGAAGTACGTGAAGCGCTTGCCGATCTGGGTGTCCAGGGAATCACCGTCACGGAAGTCAAAGGCGTGGGACGACAGAAGGGACATACCGAACTCTATCGCGGCGCTGAATACGTCGTCGATTTTTTGCCAAAAGTCCGGATCGATGTGGCTGTCAAGGATTCTCTCGTCGAACAGATCATCGAAGCCATCGAAAAAACGGCCAGAACGGGAAAAATCGGAGATGGAAAGATTTTCATTTTCGACCTTGCGCAAGTCATTCGCATCCGTACCGGTGAATCCGGGGAAGAAGCCCTCTAAGGAGTTTGCATTCATGAAAAAAATCCTCACAGTGTTTACGCCGGTTTGCGCCGCGTTGCTGAGTTCACCGGTTTGGGCGGAAATTTCCGCCGTCGCGACTCCGGTCATCAGCAAGGCGGACAATGCCTGGATTCTGATTTCCGCCGCGCTCGTCATCCTGATGTCCATTCCCGGGCTGGCTCTGTTTTACGGCGGCTTGGTGCGCTCCAAAAACATGCTTTCCGTGCTGATGCAGGTCTTTGTCACCTTTTCCCTGATCAGTGTGCTCTGGGTCATCTATGGTTATTCGCTTGCCTTTGCCGACGGCGGAAATTTTTTTGGATCATTCGACAAGGTTTTCCTGAAAGGCGTCACAGTCGATTCGCTCGCCGGAACGTTCAGCAAAGGCGTTTATATTTCCGAATTCACTTACATCGTTTTTCAGGGCGCTTTCGCCGCGATCACCTGCGGACTGATCATCGGCGCGTTTGCCGAACGCGCGCGTTTTTCCGCCGTGCTCCTTTTCATGGTTCTCTGGTTTACATTTTCCTATCTGCCGCTGGCGCGGATGGTCTGGTACTGGGCGGGGCCGGACGCCTATGTGGACGCCGCGGCCGCGGAAGCGGCGGGCAAAACCGCGGGATTTCTGTTCCAGAAAGGCGCGCTTGATTTCGCTGGTGGAACCGTTGTCCATATCAACGCCGCCATCGCCGGTCTGGTCGGTGCTTACATGATCGGCAAACGTGTCGGCTACCACCGCGAGTCCATGGCGCCGCACAGTTTGAGTCTGACCATGATTGGAACATCTCTTCTATGGTTCGGCTGGTTCGGTTTCAATGCGGGATCCGCTCTCGAAGCCAACGGCAGCGCTTCGCTCGCGATGCTCAACACCCTTGTGGCAACCGCCTGCGCGACGCTTTCCTGGATGCTTTCCGAATGGAAGCTCAAGGGCCATCCATCGATGCTCGGCGCGGCGTCGGGGGCTGTTGCCGGGTTGGTCACCATCACGCCAGGCGCGGGATTTGTCGGCATTGGCGGGGCGATTTTCATCGGCCTTTTGTCGGGTGTCGTCTGCCTTTGGGGCGTCAATGGCCTCAAGCGGATGCTGAGCGTCGACGACTCACTCGACGTATTCGGCGTCCACGGACTCGGCGGCATTCTCGGTTCACTCCTTACCGGCATTTTCTGTTCGCCCGCGCTCGGCGGATCGGGGATTTACGATTACGTCACAGGAACCGTCGGCGAATACGACATGACCGCCCAGATGATCAGTCAGACCTGGGGCGTTCTGGTTGCCATTGTCTGGTCGGGCGCGGTCTCATTCGCCGCCTACCGGATCATTGATCTGTTGATCGGACTGCGCGTGCCCGAAGAAGAAGAACGTGAAGGTCTGGACATCACCACGCACGGCGAGTCGGCCTACCATTTCTGAAATAAACTGCTTTCCCGGCCATTTGGGGCGCTGTTTGGCGCCCTTTCTTCTTTCCGGAACCGAAAGCGAAGTTCCGGCGTATGCGCGTTGAAACGCCAAGAAATTGCGCGTTACTTCGGAGACGATGCGCCACCGGAAAAACATACGCCGCGTCCGCGCTTCGCGCCCGCATCTCATCTTGACTCTTGCGCAGGGCGGCCTTGAGTTCAGCGAGTTTTTCGCGGACGGCAGCGAGGGAAACGGCGGGATACAAGCCCGGCGCTTTCGTCTTGGGCTTGCCGTCCAGGCGACAAGCGGCCCGCCAAGACTTTCCGCTGGACGGCGAGACATACAAAGCCGCCGTCGTCGAACAGCTTGCAGCCTTTCTCCCCGTGATCTTGTGCCCCCGCACTGTTGATCCCTGAGCCGATTTGTAGGCGTCCTGCCTCCACGATTACGCACTTGCAATTCCACCTGCGGGTTTTGTGTGTTCGACCATGTCATGAGCAATATTGCGGCGCTGTGCGTAATATTTGCCACAAAGCGCCGATTTCCCGGCAGGTTATTGATTATGCCAATGACTATTTGCATGATGCCATTGGCGGAGAGGGTGGGATTCGAACCCACGGTACCCTGGGGGTACGCCTGATTTCGAGTCAGGTACATTCGACCACTCTGCCACCTCTCCAAAGGCGCGAAATCTTAGCACAAGTCGACCGTATCCGCATGGCCGTGCATTTTCGGCATTTGCCGGCAGGCGGAGAAAGGCCGGAAAAAAGTTCAACCGATTTTTTCGAGTTCGCCCATATAGGGACGCAAGGCTTCCGGAATGACGATGCTGCCGTCACGTTCTTGTCCATTTTCCATGATGGCGACAAGCGTGCGGCCGACGGCAAGGCCCGATCCGTTGAGCGTATGCACGAATTCAGTCCGGCTTTTTTCGTTGCGATAACGCGCCCGCATTCTACGCGCCTGGAACGATTCAAAATTGGAACACGAAGAGATTTCGCGGTAGGTATTCTGTCCTGGCAGCCAGACTTCAAGATCATAGGTTTTGGACGAGGCGAACCCCATATCGCCGGCGCAAAGCACGATACGGCGGTAGGGAAGGCCGAGTTTTTCGAGAATCGTTTCAGCATGACGCGTCAATTCTTCGTGGGCTTCCGGTGATTTTTCCGGCAGTGCGATCTGGACGAGTTCAACCTTGTCGAACTGGTGCTGACGAATCATGCCGCGCGTATCTTTTCCATAAGAACCCGCTTCGGAACGGAAACACGGCGAATGGCAAACGTATTTCAACGGCAGGTTTTCACGCGCCAGAATTTCATCGCGCGCGATATTGGTGAGTGGCACTTCTGCTGTCGGAATGAGATAGAGCGTTTCCGCGTCGGAACGGGGAATTTTGAACAGGTCGGCTTCGAATTTCGGCAGCTGGCCGGTGCCCATCATGCTGGCCGCATTGACGAGGTAAGGCGAATAGATTTCAGTATAGCCGTGTTCACCGGTATGAACATCGAGCATAAACTGCGCAATAGCGCGGTGTAAACGGGCCAGTTGTCCCTTTATCAACGAGAAGCGGGTTCCGGTGATTTTCACTGCCGCCTGAAAATCGAGCAATCCCAGCGTTTCGCCGAGGTCAACGTGATCCTTGACCGGAAAATCGAATGAGCGGGGTGTTCCATAACGGTGAATTTCGACATTGTCCGTTTCGGATTGACCTGGAGGGACGCTTTCCTGAGGCAGATTGGGCAAGGTCGCCATGAACGCGTTGAGCTTTTCGAATAGATCGCCCAGCCGCGCTTCGCTGGAATCCAGTTCCTCCTTGAGTGAAGCGACTTCAGCCAGTATCGCCGACGCATCTTGTCCTTGGGATTTGATCTGGCCGACCTGTTTTGACAAGCTGTTGCGCCGCGCCTGCAAGTCCTGGGTGCGCGTCTGCAAAATTTTCCGCTCGTTCTCGATCGCCTGAAAGGCGGTGGTATCCAGCGCGTAACCCCGCATGGCAAGCCGTTCGCGGATGAATTCGATATTCGTCCGCAGAAGTTGTATGTCAAGCATGATGGGAATCCTTGAAGTAAGGGAAGCAATTTACCACAGAGATACGAAAACATCTCAGTTGCGCGCCGCCTGCAAATCCTGCGTCCGGGTCTGCAAGGTCTTGCGTTTTCTGGAAAGCAGTCACGTTGAGCACGTGGCCGCGCGTGGCAAGGCGCGCGCGCACGGCGTCGATGCCGGCGTGCAACAGTTGGATGTCAAGCATGATGGGGATCCTTGAAGTAAGGGAAGCAATTTACCACAGAGATACGGAAACATCCCGTCGTACAAACTCGCGCAAGCCGGAGAATTTTCCGGATGCAATCGAACTTTCGCGGGGGTTGAATTGTACTTTTCGCGGGAACTGAATTATACTTTTCGCGGGATTTTTGGAGAACGGCGGATGAGCACAGAATACCCGCGTTGGCAGGCCAAAAGCGTGGCGAACGCCTTGCAGGAACGGCGTGTCGTGGTGATTTCCGGAGCGCGGCAGATCGGGAAAACCACGCTGGCCCGGATGATTGCCCGGCAGACGGCGGAGCCGGCTGGAACGGACGGCATGTACCGGAGCCTCGACGATACCGCCCTGCTCAACGCGGCCTTGCTTGATCCGAAAGGTTTCGTGCGGCACGAAGCAGGTACGCTGATCATCGACGAAATCCAGAAAGCCCCGCTGCTGCTCTCCGAAATCAAGCAAGCGGTGGACAAGGAGGCGCGGCCGGGGCAATTTCTGCTTACCGGTTCGGCGAACATCCAGTCCCTGCCCGGCGTCATGGAAAGCCTGGCAGGGCGCGTCTCCCACATTCGCCTGCGCGCGCTCACGACCGGCGAGATACTGGGCGCGCCGCCGGTTTTCCTGGAACGCGCGTTCGCCAGGGATTTCCCCGCGCGTGCCGGCGGATTTGACAAGGCGGCGCTGGTGTCGCTGGCCTTTCGCGGCGGTTACCCCGAAGCGGTGCGCTTGTCCGGGCCGCGCCAGCGCCGCCGGTGGCATCGGGACTATGTGGCCAGCCTGCTCCAGCGGGACTTGAAAGACATCGCCAACATCCGGCGAGCCGATGCCTTGAATTCGCTCATCGGCGTGCTGGCCGCGTGGTCTGGAAAATACATGGAGCTTGCCGGCATCTGCGCGCATTTTTCGATCTCGAAAACCACGCTGGAAACCTACATCGACGCGCTGGTGTCGCTCTACCTGTTCGACAGGCTGCCGCCCTGGCTGAATACCGATTACGGGCGCGTCGGGCGCAAATCCCGGCTGTATGCCGCCGATACCGGGCTGATGACCGCCATTTTGGGCTGGAACGCCGATGAGGCGCTACTGGATGCCGACCGTTCCGGAAAGCTGCTGGAAACCTTCGCCTATCACGAACTGGCCGCCCAGATTGAGCTTGCGGAGGGCTGCGAGTTGTTGCACTACCGCGACCGTGAGAAAAGGGAAATCGATTTCATCGTGGAGAACGGGAAAGCGACGCTGGGCATCGAAATCAAGGCCGGGCACAGTGTCGGAAAAAACGACTTCAAGCATCTGGAGTGGTTCCGGGATCGCCTGGCGCGCAAGCCCTTTACCGGCATCGTGCTGTATGCGGGCGAACACACGCTTTCGTTCGGCGAACATCTGTTCGCCGTGCCCTTTGGCGCGCTGTGGGCGGGATGAAAGGGCAAGGAAATAAATCAGCCAGGCTTTGTACAAACCCGAAACGGGCTTCCGATGAAAACGGTGGCCCGCTTTTTTACGTCCAAAATCAGCAAAGAATACCTTCGACGTGGAAAAATACCTCGCCCGGCAACGGTTGGCCTGTGCCGCATGTGAAACCGGATGAGGTATTCGATTGCTACGAAATCGAAAGTTGACAGAAACACATCAACTCATACGTTTGTGATGTGTCTTTGCCGGTTGGTCCGCCAAGTTTACATTGACTTTTTGATTCGTATGATTTATAATTCATACGAACAATAAAGACGAGAGGCGGGCACGATGGAAATGAACAGCGCGGTCGCGGAACTTTTGAAGTCAAACAACGGAACCCTCAAAGCGTCTGCCGCAAGAGAAGCGGGGATTGACAACAAAGAACTGCAACGGCTGACCGAAGCGGGTTTGCTTGAACGGGTCACACACGGCCTGTATATTTCTCCGTCGGATATGGCCGACGAATATCT
>JAITGN010000054.1 GCA_031280565.1 Accumulibacter sp.
CCCAGGCGACAAACGTGGCCGAGCGGGTCATTCTGGGCTACGCCCGGCACGGGGTTGATCGTTCCAACCCGGCAACCGTGGCAGCTTTCGAGCGGCTGTTCGGCGAGGGCTTCGATCCGAAGAAAATCCGGCTTGGCCAGGACGGGCGCCTGGAACTGACCGTTCTCTCGTGGGAGAGGGAGAGGGTGGCCCGCAGGGCCGGGAGAGAGAAGGGGGTTCGGAGATCGCGGCAGGCCTTTCATACACATTCGAAGCGAAAATTTCCCAAGTGGACTGATTTATTCGTACTGCCGCCGTTTTCCTGTCCACTCGGCAAGCTTGCCGTTCCTCCATTACTGCCTTGCAAGACCTATATTGCGCACATGTCTGATCCCGCCCGCTCTCTTTATCTCGTGTGTTACGACATCGCCGATCCTCGGCGGCTTCATCGGGTGCACAAGTTCCTGATGGGCTACAAGGCAGGCGGGCAAAAATCGTTTTTTGAATGTTGGTTGACGGCGGGCGAACTGGCGCAGGTACGTTTGGGCTTGCTGGAACGGATGAGTGTGGACGAAGACCGCGCCCATATTTTCCAACTTGATCCACGTCAGCAAATCCAGCGCTTCGGTGTGGCCGCGCCCGTGCCGAAATTTTTCGCCATTCTTTGAGGGGAAGGGGAAATGAGCAGCCTGTATGTCGACCGCAAAAACGTGGAACTCCGCGCCGATGGCGAGGCACTGGTGTTCTACGAGAATGGCGAACGCATCGGTACCGTGCCGCTGAACCCGCTTTCGCGCCTGTTTCTGCGCGGCGACATCAAATTGTCGACGACGCTGCTCGGCAAATTGGGAGAACATGGAGTCGGAGTCGTCGTGCTCTCCGGGCGCAAACACAATCCAAGCCTGTTGCTGGGGCGTCCTCATAACGATGCGTCGCGCCGGGTGAAGCAATATCGGCTCTCGCTCGATGGCGAGTATTGCCTGAAGTTCTCACGCGCCATCGTGGCCGCCAAAATCTCGGGACAGATTGATTTCGTCCGCGAGCGGAAATCGGCCCAACCCATGCACCGCTACCCCTTGTCCGTCTGTGAAAGACGATTGACCGGCATGCTGGAACACATCGACGCTCAGGAAAGCATCGCCGCATTGCGCGGACTGGAAGGGGCTGCCGCCGCCAGTTATTTCCAGGCGATGGCCGAAATGTTGCCGGAAAAACTCGGGTTCTGCCAACGCAATCGCCGCCCGCCGCGCGATCCGGTCAACGCCGCGTTGTCGCTCACCTACACGATGCTGCAAAGTGAAGCGACGCTGGCGATCCATGGCGCGGGTCTGGATCCCTTCGTCGGGTTCTACCACGCGCTGGATTTTGGACGCGAGTCGCTCTCTTGCGATCTGATGGAGGCGCTTCGCCCTCAGGCGGATCGTTTCGTGTTGAAGATGTTCCGCGAAGAAGTTTTGACGGTCGACGATTTTTCCAGAAGCGATGCCGGCTGCCTGTTGGGCAAGGCCGGGCGCGGACGCTATTACGAGGCTTATGAAACCTATGCCGAGCACTTCCGGCGCGAACTGGAAAACGCCGTGTCGGACGTTGCTTCCGCCATCGGCCAGATGTCCGTTACGAATGAGGCGGTATGAAAAGTGAAAAGCTGGCTCATCGGCTACGACATCACTTCACCGCGACGCCTCGCGCGCGTGCATCGCGCCCTGGTCAATCGCGCCACGCCCATCGAATACAGCATCTTTTTGTTCTGCGGCACAGAAAACGGGCTGAAGGAATGCCTGCAAACAGTGCTCGCCCTGCTCGACCGGAAAACGGACGACGTGCGCTGCTACCCGCTCCCGCATCGCGGTTTTCAGGAAAGAATCGGACGCGCCACCTTGCCGGAGGGGATACAGTGGACCGCCCTGCCTGCCGGATTGATGACGATTCAGGGAAACTGACACAGGAGCGGATTCGCGTCCGGCCCGCCTCCTGGGCAACCCGGAGCCGTGAATAAAGCTCAAGCCATTCAATGTGTTTTATAGGAGAATCGATATGGAAACGGATTTTGATTTTTTGGTGTCTCTTTGGAGAAATTACAATAATGCGAGTGCCTTATTGACAAAATTCATGGGCGGAACGTCGAACGAGGTCGGCGAATTTGCCGAAAGATTGGTCGCAGAATACTACGATGCCGAGAAACTTCCTCCTTCAAACCAAAGCGCCGATCTGATAATGGCCGACAACAGACTCGTCCAGGTGAAATCAAGAAAAATCGAGCGTCTGGCTGCCACCAGTCTGGGCATCATACGGAGTTGGGAGTTCGATTTGCTGGTAGTCGTCCTGTTCTCGAAAGAAGGCGACATTCTCAAGGCCGTGGCCGTCGATGCAAAAAATGCGAAGGCTCTTTCAAAATGGGATGAGCATCAGAATGGTCATGTCTTGACCACTTCAAAGAGATTATTGGATCATCCCGGTTCAAAAGATATAACGGAAGGCCTGCAAGGTCTGCTTGGCGGCCAGCGTGTTTCAAAACCGGAATCCGAAAATATACCTGGAGGACGGCGGGAAAAGGCGGAACAAGGCGATGCTGACGCGCAATGCAGGTTGGGCGAGATGTACCTTGAGGGGCGATGTGTTCCCCAGGACGATCAGGTTGCGGCAGAGTGGTTCCGAAAATCCGCTGAACAAGGCCGTGCTTCCGCGCAACTCTGGTTGGGCTGGATGTGCTCTGAGGGGCGAGGTGTTCCCCAGGACGATCAGGCTGCGGCAGAGTGGTTCCGAAAAGCCGCTGAACAAGGCCATGCTATCGCGCAATGCGAGTTGGGCTGGATGTGCTCTGAGGGGCAAGGTGTTCCCCAGGACGATCAGGCTGCGGCAGAGTGGTAT
>JAITGN010000139.1 GCA_031280565.1 Accumulibacter sp.
AGTTAACGACTGGAAGGTCACGGGATATGGTGGCCCGTGTCCGCCGATTGGACGGCACCGCTATTTCCATACGCTTTACGCGCTCGATATTCTTCTTGGCGACCTGAATGAACCGGACAAAAAAACCTTGCTGGCCGCTATGGAAGGCCATGTTCTGGCCAAGGCGCAGATTGTCGGAACCTACCAGAAAGGCGACTGAAGGCGTGGCCGCAGCCCGAACCGGCATGTCATGACCGCCGGTTCGATGGCCTCCGGATTTTCCTATGACGCCTTCTGAAACCCTCTTCAATCAAAGACATCCTGTTCGAATACTTATAAAATGAAGAAATACAGGGAACGTTTTCAAGCGGTTTTAATGCTTCAATTCCTGAATATCCTTTCAAAAAATAGCAATAAAATCGCGTTTTCAAAGGATTTTTACAATTTTATTCCGATAATCCGCCAGAAAGCGCATGTTTAAAAAGCGTTCTTTCACTGAGTGTTGTTTCGGGCGCAGGAGGCGGCGTGCCATTGCCGCGCGAAGGATACGGATCGAAACATGCGTTTCGCGTGGATTCCCCCGATTTGCCGTGGTTGTTCCGATATGAAAACTTCATCTTCCCGTTCGTCCTGGAGCAGCCGCTGGGCGTTTATTTTGGTAACCATCGGTTCTTCCGTGGGGCTGGGCAATATCTGGAAATTTCCTTACATGACCGGCTCGCACGGAGGCAGCGCCTTTGTGCTGGTCTATTTGCTGTGTGTGCTGCTGATTTCCTGGCCGCTCATGATGGCGGAAATACTGATCGGGCGGCGGGGCAGAGGAAATCCAGTTTCGGCCATGCGCTCCACGGCCAGAGAATGCGGCGCTTCATCCTTGTGGGTTCTTGTGGGCTGGGCGGGCGCGCTGGGCGCTTTGCTGATTCTTTCGTTTTACGGTGTCGTCGCGGGCTGGATCGTCGACTATCTTTTCAAGGCGTTTTCCGGAGTCCGGATCGAGACGGTTCAGGACGCCAAACAGAGCTTCGACGCCCTGATGAACGACCCGCGTCAACTGATTCTCTGGCAAACGCTGTTCATGGTGTTTACCGTGAGCGTTGTCGCGCGGGGCGTGGTTTCGGGCATCGAACTCGCGAACAAGATCATGATGCCCGGACTGTTCATCATCCTGTTGTGTCTCGTGTTCTGGGGAGCGCTTGCCGGGGACATGTCCGCGGCCGCGCATTTCCTGTTCGACATTCGTTTCGAGGCCATTACGCCGAAGGTTGTCCTCGCCGCGGTGGGACACGCCTTTTTTTCGTTGAGCATCGGCATGGGGGCGATCATGACGTATGGCTCATATCTCGGCAAGGAAAGCAATATCGCCACGACATCGGTCTGGGTCGCCGTTTCCGATACGCTGATCGGGTTGCTCGCGGGGCTGGCCATTTTTTCGCTGACGTTTCGTCATGGACTCGCGCCAGCTGAAGGGCCGGGCCTGATTCTGCAAACATTGCCGCTGGCATTCTCGCACATGCCCGGCGGCGGACTGTTCGCCGCCCTGTTTTTTCTGCTGGTTTCATTCGCGGCCTGGACATCGGCCATTTCGCTTCTTGAGCCTTTTGTCGCGTGGCTCGTCGAAAACCGCGGCGTTCGCCGCTCGCTTGCCGCCTGGGGGACGGGGCTTGCCGTATGGTTGCTGGGTATGTGCGTCTGTCTTTCGTTTAATGTCTGGTCGGATTTCAGCCTGTTCGGCCATACCCTGTTCGATGCGCTGGATGGCGTTACGAGCCGCCTTTTGATGCCGCTTTCCGGAATTGCTATCGGCGTTTATGTCGGCTGGGTTATGGAAAGAAAATCTGTCGAGGACGAAATGCGGCTGGGCAGCGGCGCTTTTTCCGCCTGGTTCGCGATGCTGCGTTATCTGGCTCCCGTGGGAATCGCGTTTGTCTTCATACACGCGTTGAACGGATAGCGCGCCGCGCGCACCGTTATCGTAGCGCGGCAATGACCGGCGCGGTATCGGGGCGGACGCCGCGCCAAAGAAAAAAAGATTCCGCGCCCTGTTCGACAAGCATTCCGAGACCGTCGCTCGTCTGTTTTACTCCGGCGGCCTGCGCCGCGCGCAGAAAGGGCGTTGGATCCTTCCCGTAGAACATGTCATAGGCAAGCGTGACGCTTTGCCAGCATTCATCCGGAATCGCCGGCGCCTCATCCGAGATTCCGGAAGATGTTCCGTTGATGAGAAGATCAAAGCCTCCCCCCGTTTCCATGAAACCGCCGCCGGAGAGCCGCGTTTCCTTTGCCAATGGGGCGAATTGAACGAATTCCCGCGCGAGCGAAACCGCTGTGGACGCCGTGCGGTTGGCGATGAAGATTTCCGCCGGTTTTTCGTCGAGGAGGGGGCGCAGCGTTCCGCGAACGGCTCCGCCCGCTCCGAGCAGCAGAATTCGCCGCTTCCTGAGCGGATACCCCAGATTTCGCGCAATATCGCGTATGAGGCCCGCGCCGTCCGTGTTGTCACCGAGAATCGAACCGTCGCTGCGGAAAGAAAAAGTGTTGACGGCGCCCGCGGATTTCGCGCGCGGCGTAAGCGCGTCGGCCAGCTCAAACGCCTGTGTTTTGAACGGCACCGTAATGTTCAGGCCCTTTCCCCCCTCACGCTGAAAACGGCGCACGGCTTCGATGAAATCGCCAGGCGGCGCAGCGATGGCTTCGTATGTCATGTCCTGTCCGCATTGCTGCGCGAATGCCGTTTGCAATGCCGGGGATTTTGAGTGCGCGACAGGGTTGCCGATAACGGCGTAACGGTCAGTCATGGATTTTCCTTCGATAGACGGGAGATCATCTTTTTTCGAAGCGCGCGCGCTTCAACCAGACGAAGCAACGCCAGGCGGGGAGCGAAAAAATCACGACGATGACGAGACGCGCGACCTGAAACGAAGTGACCAGCGGGACGCCGAGTTTCAGGATTTTCGCCGTGATACACATTTCCGAAAGTCCGCCCGGCGAAGTGGCGAGAATCAGCGCGGCGGGCGATTCTTTCATCATCCAGGCGAGCGCGAGGCCAAAGAGGGCGCAGACAACAAGGGTAAACGCCGCCGCGAGCACCGTCGCGGCGATCAGGCGGCGCGATTCCGTGCGCAGATTGGGACGGAAAGTCGCGCCCAGCGAACAGCCGATCAGGACTTGCGCGATATTGACAAGAAACGGGGGAATGCTCGATACGGAGCGGCCAGAGACAGTCAATGCCAGGCTGACGATCAACGGCGCGAGCAGCCAGGCGTTCGGTATCCGGAACCGGGCGAAGGCAAGGCTCATGACAGCGGCAAGGGCAAGCATTTCGGCGAAACGCGGAAGAATAAATGCGCTTGCCGCCGGCTCGAAAACGACCCTGCCGCTCGCGCCGCTCAATGTGACCGCGACGGGAACGGTCAGGACGACGAGCAGTATTCGTATCGAATGCGAAAGGACGACCGTATCGAAACGTGCGCCCGCGCGTTCGGCGAGAATTGCCATTTCAGCCGCGCCTCCGGGAACGCAGGCAAAGAACGCGCTGATGGACGCTGCGCCGGAAATCCGGCGGAACAGCAGGGCGGCAACTGCGCCGATCAGGATCGAAACGAAAGAAGAGAGGAGAATATATGCGCCGAAATCCAGCATCTGGCGGCTGACTTCGCTCGTGAAATAAAGACCGAGCGAACAGCCGACGATCAATTGACCGGCCTGGCGGCTTCCCGGAAGCGCTTTGGGGCCTGAACCGCGGACGCCGGCGCAGCCAACCGCGAATATCGGGCCGATCATCCAGGGCAGGGGGATTCCGAGAAGTTTGAACAATATTCCAGCGGCGGCGCTGAGGATCAGCGTGATTACATAGGGTTTGAGCGCGTAAAGCATGACGCGGCTGGAGAGGTGAAAAAACGCAATAGTAAATCAGATAGCGGAAGAGGGCGCTTTTTTCCTCATGTGTCTACCGCGCCTGTCCTGAGCTTGTCGAAGGAAGGTTGTCGAAGAGTGCCTTTCCAGTCCGTTCTCGTCCTGCCTGTCCTGAGCCTGGAGAAAGCCTGTTTTTCAATTCGTTCGCCCTGCTCCGTCCTGAGCTTGTCGAAGGAAGCCTGTCGAAGGGTAAGGATTGAAAAACGATTCGAAGGGCACGAATTGAAAAACCATTTGAAGAGTCAGACTGGAAAAGCGGAGCGTCCGTTCATACTTCGACAGGCTCAGCACGAACGGAGATAGAGGCTGTCGATGTGTTCCGGAAAAATCAACACAAACGGAAATAGGTGCTGTCGATGATTCGGCAGGTTTAGCGCGGACGGGTTTTTCCAATCCCGTTCATCCTGAGCTTGTCGAAGGATGCTAATTAAAATGACGTTCTTAAGGCATTTTTAATCTTTGACACTGCCTTCAGAGTTTGAGAGGGTTTCTTCTTCATCCATTCGCCTTGCGCCGTCCTGAGATTGTCGAGGGAAGTCTGTCGAAGAGCGCCTTTCCAGTCCGTTTTCGTCCTGCCTATCCTGAGCCTGGAGAAAGCCTGTTTTTCAATCCGTTCGCCCTGAGCTTGTCGAAGGGTAAGGATTGAAAAACGATTCGAAGAAAAATCAGGATTGGAAAAATCATTCATGATCTGGAGCGTCCGTTCCTGCTTCGACAGGTTCAGCACGAGCGGAAATAGATGTCGTCAACGTGTTCCGATAAAACCAACACGAACGAAAATAAGCGTTGCCGATGATTCAGCAGGTTTAGCGCGGACGGGTTTTTCCAATCCCGTTCATCCTGAGCTTGTCGAAGGATACTAATTAAAATGACGTCCTTAAGGCATTTTTAAATCTAAAAGACGTTTCTTTGGAGAGCACCCTCCCAGTCCGTTCTCGTCCTGCCTCCTGTCGAAAGAAGCCATGTTTTTCAATCCGTTCGCCTTGCTCCGCCCTGAGCCTGTCGAAGGAAGCTTGTCGAAGGGTAAGGATTGAAAAAACCATTCGAAGAAAGAATCAGGGCTGGGAAAGAGTGTTTACAACCTGGCGCGTCCGTTCATACTTCGACAGGCTCAGCACGAACGGAGATAGAGGTTGTTGATGTGTTCCGACAAAATCAACGCAAGCGGAAATAGACGTTATCGATGGTTCGGCAGATTCGGCGCATCAGAAATGTGGAAAAATTCGAATCAGTCAAAATATTCCGGAATTGTTTAAACAAAACATGCTTTATTTCTGTATTTATAATAAATTTTTTGATGGAAAACTGGAAAATCAAGAAATCAGGATACGTTTTTAAAGCATTTCAAATAATAAACAGGCTGAATTCGAGTCACAATAAAATAATACACATACGTTTTCAAGCAATTTTATCCGCAATTCAACATTAAAATGCTTAGAAAACGTATATATTATGATACTACGGGTACAGGCTTGTTCTTCTGCGGCGTGCGGCGGGGGAGGGCGCGCGCCGCGCGCTCCAGGTTTATCGGCACGGTGGATTTCCTGAGATAATCGCTCTCTTTATTCCACGGCCCCCGGAAGTTTCCGGCCGGGCGGTTTCGAGCAACGTGAAAAAACTTCTCATCAAACTGATTTCCCCGCGGTTGAGTCTGCGGCCGATGGATTCGGAAATGAAGCGGAAAATGGCGCCGCCGCTTTCTTTGGTGACGCTTGCCTCCCTGACGCCAGCGCCGCACGCGGTGTATATCGAAGATGAGAATATCGGGAAAATCAATTTCGGCGACGCGCCTGATCTTGTCGGCGTCACGGTAACGGTTGATACCGCCTGTCGCGCGATCGAGATCGCGCGAAGATACCGCGAGCGGGGAATCAAGGTCGTTTTCGGCGGCATCCATGCCAGCGCGTGCTCACAGGAAATGACGAAACATTGCGATGCGGTTTGTGTCGGCGAGGCCGAAATGCTGTGGGGAAAAATACTGGACGATTTCCTGCGGGGCGCCCTTCAGCGGTTGTATTTCAATTCCATGCCCACGGATCTTTCGCGCGTTCCGGTTGCCGATTGGCGCTTCATAAAACACCGGCATCGCTATCTTTATAACAATCTCATCGTGACCAGCCGGGGATGCCCGTTCCGGTGCGAGTTTTGCTATAACAGTTGCGATTATGTCGTCCGCGCCTACAGGAACCGCCCTGTTGAGGATGTGCTGCGGGAAATCGACCTGATCGGAACGAAACAGATCATGTTTGTCGATGACAATTTCATCGGAGATCCGCTTTGGGTCGATGCCTTTCTCGACCGGATCATGGACAGGGGGCTGATCTGGCATGCCGCGGCTTCGACCAATATTATCCATCTTCCTGGCTTGATCGAGAAAATGGCAAAAGCGGGCTGCCGCAGCCTGTTCGTCGGCTTCGAGTCGATCAATGAAAAATCGATCAGGAGCGTCAACAAGCGCCAGAACAGGATATCCGAATATGCGGAGCTTGTGCGCCGGATCCACGCCAGCGGCATGATGGTGAACGCCAGTCTGGTCTTTGGATTCGACGATGACACGCCGGAGATTTTTGACCGGACGCTGGATTGGCTTGTGGAAAACAGGGTGGAGACGATGACGGCGCATATCCTGACGCCTTATCCGGGCACCGCGCTTTATAAACGGCTGGAGAGCGAAGGGCGCATTATTTGCCGCGATCTCGAAAAATACAACACGGCTTACGCCGTTTTTCAGCCAAAGAATTTTACGCCGGAGCAGCTGGAGGCCGCTTATAGAAAAATTTACCGCGAGTTTTATTCATGGCGTAACATCATGAGACGCCGTCCGCTGGACAGGCAGATGTTCGTTTCGTATTTTCTGTTTAATTTCGGCTACCGGAAGTATGGGCGTCTCATCTCGCTCGCGGGCCGCCTCGGGCTGATGAATTTTTTGGGGAAGCTGGCGCGAAAGCTGGCTTATGGCATATGAAAGCGCGAATCTCCTGCTTCGTTTTTCTGTTTTTTGCTTTTTCGAACGGCGTGTTTGCCGAAATCTACAAGTGCGTCGAAAAGGGCAAGGTGATGTATTCCAATTCGCACTGTCCGGAGGGCGCGGCCAGCACTGTCGTTCCCGACACGCAGAATTCCGGAGACGGCGTCGATGGCATTTCGGTGGCGGACGCGCGGAAAAAGAACGACGCCCCTCCGCCGCAGCCAGAGGTTTCCGCGCTGCCCGGCGTTTCCAAGGGAACCCTGGAACTCATGAAAAAACAAATTGAGCTTTTGATCCGCCAGCGCGAACTCCCCACGACCGTCGGCGGCAAGGAAGACGCGCTTGAGGGGGATTGAGCGCGGGCATTCGCTTTTTTCAATCTTTGTCCCGCTTTGTTCCGAAACAGCCGAAAGAAGCCTTTTCCAACCCGTTCGCACCGGGCCTGCCGAAAGGTGTGATTCTGCCTGTCCTGAGCTTGTCGGAGGAAGTACATCGAAGGGTAAGGACTGGAAAGTCAAGAATTAGAAGGAATACCCGTTCAAGTGACTGACCAGGAAAAGATTTGAAAAGCGGCTGGAGCGTCCGTTCATGCTTCGACAAGCTCAGCACGAACGGAAATAGATGTTGTCGAAGAGTACGGATTGGAAAGAGTATTTACGATCTGAAGCGCCTGTTCCTGCTTCGACAAGCTCAGTACGAACGGAGATAGATGTTGTCGAAGAGTACGGATTGGAAAGAGTATTTACGATCTTGAGCGTCCGTTCCTGCTTCGACAAGCTCAGTACGAACGGAGATAAAAGGCGCCTGCCCGGGGATTGCCGCCCCTCCCGATCAATGCGTTACCAGAGCTGCCACCAAGGTGTTTTCGGACTATCAAGGCCTCGGGTGTAGTATTCGCTGTCCGGGAAATTCTTTCGCATAACCCGTTCGCTGTCGTCGCGCAGATCGCTCATTCCAAGCCGGTCGTATGCCTGAACCATGATGAACAGCGCTTCTTCGATGGCGGGTGCTTCAGGGTAGTGGACGATGGCATACTGGGCGCGGTTGATCGCGGCAAGGTAGGCTTCGCGCCGCATGTAGTAACGGGCGACGTGAAGCTCCAGACGGGCAAGCGCGTTAACCAGGTATTTCATGCGTTGCAGGGCGTCGGGTGTGTATTTGCTGTCCGGAAAGCGCGTGGACAGCTCGCGGAAAGCCTCGAAAGCGTCGCGCGCGCCTTTCGGATCGCGCTCGGTCATGTCCTGGCGGCTGATGAATCCGAGAATGCCCTGGTCTTCGTTGAAATTGATCAGCCCGCGCAGGTAATAGACGTAGTCGACGTTCGAATGGTTCGGGTGGAGCTTGACGAAGCGGTCGCAGGCGGCAAGCGCCGAGGCGCGTTCGCCGGATTTCCAGTAAGCATAGGCGATGTCGATTTGCGCTTGCTGCGCGTACCGTCCGTAGGGAAAACGCGCTTCGAGCGTTTCGTAGTATTTGATCGCCTGTTCGTAAGCGCCTTCCATCATCGCTTCCTTGGCTTCGGTATAGAGCCGGTTGGCCGACCATCTGCTTGTTTCGTCCCGCGTTTCGCTAAAGATCGAACAGCCTGAAAGCGGGATGAGGAGAAAAAACGAGACGATTGCCGCTAAACTACGCATGATGAAATGTCCATATGAAAAACAGGACGCGCCTGTCCGCTATGCCAAAAAACACCGTGATTTCCAATTATAACTCAAAGGATTCCGCTCTTTCGAGCGGCGTTGTCGAATTGCACGTACCCGCTGAGTATGCGGGGCTTCGCCTGGACAGAGCGCTTGCGGCGCTCTGTCCACGGTATTCTCGCAACCGTCTGCAGGAGTGGATCAGGGAAGGGCGCGTTCTGCTCGACGGCGTGGCAGCCCATGAGCCACGGCAAAAACTTCTGGGCGGAGAGCGGGCCGTTTTTACCGAAACGCTTGATGAGCGCTGCCTTTCCGAAGCGCCGGAAGCAATCGCGCTGACGATTATCCATGAAGACGATTCGCTGATTGTTATCGACAAGCCACCCGGACTCGTTGTTCACCCGGGAAGCGGAAACTGGAGTGGTACGCTGCTCAACGCGCTGTTGTTCCATTTGCCTTCACTCAAGGCAATTCCGCGCGCCGGAATCGTGCATCGCCTGGACAAGGATACGAGCGGTTTGATGGTCGTGGCGAAGACGCTGTCCGCGCAGACTGATCTTGTCAGGCAGCTTCAGGCGCGTTCAGTCAGGCGCTGTTATCGGGCGCTGGCGCGCGGCTGCGTGGAGCGGGACGGAACGGTCGACGCGCCGATCGGGCGTCATCCGGCGCAGCGGACGCGAATGGCGGTATGGCAGACGGGAAAGCCGGCGCGGACGCATTATCGTGTCATGGAGCGCTTTGCCGATTGCACCCTCCTTGAATGTTCGCTGGAAACGGGAAGAACGCATCAGATCCGCGTTCACATGGCGCATGCAGGCCATCCGCTGGTCGGCGATCCCGTCTATGGGCGGGCCGCCGGACGCATTCCCGCCGGGCCGGCGTTTCCGCGTCAGGCGCTTCACGCGTGCCGCCTGGAACTGAATCATCCCGAAACGGGGATGACGATGCGCTGGACGTCGCCTTTGCCGGAAGATATGCGCGTCCTGATTGAAGCACTCAGGTCTCGCGCCCCTGAAATACGGCCGGACGAGGGTTTGCGGCGCGATGAAGGCGGCGGGCCTGAAATCGTTTTCGCGCGCGGCGGTAGATAGGATGAAGATGAAACCGCCAAATGACTGGATCGTCCCCGAATGGCCCGCGCCGGAAGGCGTTCGTGCACTGTCGACGACGCGTCAGGGCGGCGGCCGGGAGGCGGGCCGAGGGAGATTTTCCGGTTTCAATCTCGGCGCGCATGTCGGGGATAACGAGAAAGTGGTCGCCCGCAACCGCGCGCGTTTGATCGAAAAGACAGGTGTCATGCCGGTCTGGTTAAACCAGACGCATGGAACGCGCGTCGTCGATATCGGCGATCCCGCGCTTCCCGTGTTGCCGGAGGCGGATGGCGCGGTTGTCAGAATACCGGGACGTGCCTGCGTTGTCATGACGGCTGATTGCCTCCCCGTCCTGTTTTGCGATACGCGCGGAAGCGTTGCCGCCGCAGCGCACGCGGGCTGGCGCGGGCTTTGCGCCGGAATTCTGGAAGCGGTCGTCCGGAAGATGGACGTTTCTGGAGACGAGATACTGGCCTGGCTTGGCCCGGCTATCGGGCCGTTATCTTTTGAAGTTGACGGCGATGTGCGCCGTGCCTTTACCGGGAGCGATTCAGAGGCAGGGGCCGAAAAAGCCTTTGCCGTGTCGAAGATTGAGGGGAAATGGCTGGCCGATCTTTATTGTTTGGCGCGCCGGCGTCTCGAACGCCTCGGAATCGAAAAAATTTACGGCGGCGGGCTATGTACGCTAAGGGACGTGGAACGCTTTTTCTCTTACCGGCGCGACGGCCAGACCGGCCGCATGGCTTCGCTGGTTTGGCTTGCGCGGCATCAATAAATCTCTGCGCGCGCGGTGAATTCAGTGCAGATGGCTGTCGTCGAGCAGGCTCACATCGTCATGTATCCGCTGATTGGCCTCGTGCCGGAACTTGACAAGCAGCATGCTGATGCTGACGAAAAGGCCAAAGGTCGTGATGACAGCATACGTCGACAAGTTCGCGTTAACCATCATGTAGTACATGCCCGTCATGACAAGGATGGAGAGATTTTCGTTGAAATTCTGGATCGCGATTGAATTTCCCGCGCCCATCAGGGAATGGCCGCGATGCTGCAACAGGGCGTTCATCGGAACGACAAAATAGCCGGAAAGCGCGCCGATGACGATGAGCAGGGGAACGGCCAGGGCGCGCGTGGTCACAAAATTCATGATGAGAACGACTATCCCCATCGCTATGCCAAGAGGAATGACGCTGATGGATTTGCGCATGCTGATGGTTTTTGCGGCTCCTGCGGCGCCGACGGCGACGCCGATGGCGACGACGCCTTGCAGCATGCCCGACTGCGAAAGGTCGAGATTGAGCATCGTCTCGGACCATTGTATGACGATAAACTGCAATGTCGCGCCCGCGCCCCAGAACAGTGTTGTAACCGCCAGCGATATCTGTCCGAGCCGGTCGCGCCAGAGGAGAGCGAAGCACTGTGAGAATTCACTGAAGATTTTCGAGTGAAGCGGTTTGTTCGGAGCGCCGGTCTTTGGAATGAAAATATTGAAAAATGCGGCAAGGATATAGAAAAAACAGACGAGGGCGACGGTCGTCGCGCCAAGCGAAATGTCAATATCGGTCGTGATGTCGTCAAGGTCGGTAAAATCGAGAAAGCGCTCGACGATGAGCGGCTGGATCAGGCAGCTGCCGACGACAACGCCGAGAATAATCGCGACGACCGTCAGCCCTTCGATCCAGCCATTGGCGACGACAAGCATGCGGTGCGGCAGATACTCGGTCAGGATTCCATACTTCGCGGGGGAATACGCGGCGGCGCCAAGTCCGACGACAGCATAGGCGGCTAAAGGGTGTGCGCCGAAAAACATCATGACGCAGCCGGCGATCTTGATCGCGTTGCTGATGAACATGACGCGCCCTTTCGGCATTGAATCCGCGAATGCGCCGACAAAAACGGCCAGAAGGACGTAGGAGAGGGAGAAAAACGTCTTCAGCAGAGGTTCGTAGGCGGGAGGAGTGTCCATTGCGCGGAGCGCGGCGATGGCGACGATTAGCAGGGCGTTGTCCGCGAGCGCTGAAAAAAACTGCGCCGCCATTATGATATAGAAGCCAAGAGGCATAGGTTCCGGTCGTGTTCCGTCTTTATAAAAAATGAGGCGTTATACCATGAATGGGGCGGATTTGTCAGCCGCGGGAGGGTTCTTCATCATCTTTCGCACTCCTATTTTGCAATCCCCAGAAAAACCGCCAAGCATCGCTCGACCTCAACCAGTGCATCCGGATCGATATGCCCGAACGTCGGCCCTACCTTGTCACGCATTACCGTCATGGTCTTGTCCACCATCACCTGCGACGGCTTTTTCAAACCGCTCTCAGCACTCGGCTGCACCGTGATACGCAACAACGGTGCGGCAACAAGCGTGCTGGTGATGGGGAGCACCGTGACGCTGCTGTGCTCGCTGAATGGATCGGCCTGAATGACAAGCGCGGGGCGCGGCTTGCCGAAGTCACCTTGCATAGCGATGGTCACAAAGTCGCCGCGCATCATTCTGTCCAGCCGACCACGTCTGCCAGTGCTTCATCCATGAACGACTGTATGTTATCAGCATTATCAGCCTGGGTCGCAATCCGGCATTGTCTGCGGCATTCCTCAGCGAAGTCTGGGCGGCGTGTGTCAGGCACCCAAAGCTGTACCGAGCGGAACCCTAACATGCGGCGCTCATCGCGGTGCTTCTGTACTCGTTGATTCACAGTCATTTCAAACCTCCGTGCGCGTGTTACATGTAACATTATAGACGATTGTTACATGTAACAAATATTTTGGAGCTGTCCTAGATTGGCGATGATGTTAATCTAAAACATGGCGATAACTCACTGTAAATTAAAGAAAAGTATCCAGCGAAAGTTGCTTGAGTATTTTGTTCTGGAAGTGACGGCGCGAGCAGCGGCTGATTTACTCACTATTCATCCCAATAC
>JAITGN010000046.1 GCA_031280565.1 Accumulibacter sp.
GTTTGCATCCCCTTGCCAATGGCTACGGTCGAAACCCCGGCCTTCAGGCCGGGGTTCCAACCTCCGCACCGCCCTGAAGGGCGGGGTTTCAAACCGGAGTTAGTTTTACGATGAATACAGCGCGTTTAATTTCCGGACGGAAATGTGCCGGAATGACGGTACTGCCAATGCGACCGTAAATGCTTGATTGCCATCATCTGCGCATAGCGGCCCGCGTTATGCGCCTGCCGGATGTTGGCGTCGTGCATGACTTCCCGCCGCCTCTTCTCCAGAAGACATTGCCCTGTTTTCGACATCCATACGAAATCAGGTGGAAAACAGAAAATAACCGGCATCTTCCACCTTGAAACGCGATATCCAGAAATTCGCTGGATAGCAAGTGTTTTCCTATATAATAATTGCCGGCCAAATACTTCTGTCATTTTCCCTTCTTTTATCCGCGAGAGGCTGCCATGCCGAAAGAAATGTTCCAGGGGAAAAAATCAATTCTGCTTTTGAAGCAGATACCGCTTTTCTCCGGGCTAGCCGACGATCAGCTTGAACTGTTGATGGAAACGGCGACCCTGCGAAAAGTGCCGAGGAATAAAACCATCGTCTACGCGGGCGACAGCACGGAATCGATGTTCATCCTCATCAATGGCCGCGCCACGGTTCTCAACCGTGATTCGGAAGGAAACGAGGTTATCCTGACTTTCCTTCAGTCGGGTGAATGCTTCGGCGAGATGGGGCTGATCGACGGGCTTCCGCGTTCAGCCGATGTCGTTGCCTGCGAACCCTGCGAACTGCTTGAAATATTTCAGCCTGATTTCATTCAGGTTTTGAAAAACAATACCGATCTTTGTCTGAACATCATGAAAAGTATCGTTCTGCGGCTGAGAAACGCCAACCACAAGATCGAAAGCCTGGTTCTGATGGATGTTTATGGCCGCGTCGCCCGGCTTCTCCTTGAACTGTCCGAAAACGAAAACGGGATGAAAGTCATCAAGCGCCGCATCACCCGTCAGGATATTTCGAAGATGATCGGCGCTTCGCGTGAAATGGTCAGCCGCGTGATGAAGGATCTTGAGAAAAGCGGTCATATCCGCGCTGAAAAAAACTGTATCGTTTTGACTGAAGTCCGCCGGAACGACTGACCATGCTTCTCTTCCAGCACTTTTGCCCTAAACGGCCGTTATAATTCCGGCGTATCCCGTTCCGAACAAAAATAATGGCGTTGTCTCGCAAAAGTTCTCCAGGGCGTCCCAAAAGAGAACCCCCCGCCCCATTGCCGGAAAAAATCGTGCTGATCCTGCAGGAGGCGCGCTGGCTGGCCTTGCTTGCCCTGTCGATGTTTCTCGCGATTTCCTTGCTGGGGTATTCGCCCGCCGATCCGGCCTGGTCCAACGCTGTGCGGGCAGAAGTCAACAACCCGGCCGGAAAGATCGGCGCGACGCTTTCCGACCAGTTGTTATATTTTTTCGGTCTTTCCGCCTGGTGGTGCGTTCTGTTTCTCTTTGCGCTGTTCTGGTGGGGATACCGCCGCCTGGATGGCTTGCGGCGAATCGATTCGCGGCCGTTTTACTTTGTTTTCGCGGGGTTCATCGTCCTGCTTGTGTCCAGCTGCGGACTCGAAACACTCCGTTTCCATTCACACAAATGGCCTCTTCCGTTGTCTCACGGCGGCGTGATCGGAATCGAAATCAGCCGGGCTGCGGTTGCTGACCTTGGATATACCGGCGCGACGCTGGTTTTCATCCTGACCATGGCAATCGGCTGGAGCCTTTTTTCCGGGATGTCGTGGGTCACGCTCAGCGAGCGGCTCGGAACCTTGATTGAATTTGTCTATTTCGGCTTCCGGACATTCATTGAGCGCTGTCAGGATAAACGCATTGGCCGCGAAACGGCGCGTGAGCGCGAGGCTGTTGTCGAGGATGAAAAACGCCGCATGGAAACGCGCGAACCGGTACTCATCGAAAGAGCCGAGCCGCCGCCCGCACCGTCGCCCAGGCTTGAGAAACGCATCGAACGCGAGCGCCAGACACCGCTGTTTCCCGAAGCGCTTATCGACGGTCTTTTGCCGCCGTTGCATCTGCTTGAGCAGGTGTCCGCCCAGAACAACGAAGTCGGCCCGGAAAGCCTTGAATACACTTCCCGTCTGATCGAGCGCAAGCTGGCGGATTTCGGCGTACAGGTCAACGTGCTGACCGCCTATCCCGGCCCGGTCATTACACGCTATGAAATCGAACCGGCGGTTGGCGTCAAGGGCGCGCAGATCGTCAATCTTTCCAAAGACATGGCGCGTGCGCTTTCGATGGCGTCGATCCGCGTTGTCGAGATTGTTCCCGGCAAATCGTGCATGGCGCTGGAATTGCCCAATCCCGCGCGGCAAATCGTCCGCCTTTCCGAAATCATCGCCAGCGGCGCGTACAGCGACACGAATTCGCCATTGACGATAACGCTGGGCAAAGACATCGGCGGCCAGCCGGTCGTCGCCGATCTCTCCAAGATGCCGCACATCCTTGTCGCCGGAACGACAGGATCAGGGAAGTCAGTTGGAATAAACGCGATGATTTTATCATTGCTGTACAAATCCGAGCCGGAGAGCGTACGCCTGATTCTCATCGATCCAAAAATGCTTGAGCTTTCGGTATACGAAGGCATTCCGCACTTGCTCGCGCCCGTCGTGGTTGATATGAAGCAGGCATCGAACGCGCTCAACTGGTGCATCGGTGAAATGGAACAACGCTACAAACTGATGTCAGCGCTTGGCGTGCGCAACATTGCCGGATTCAATGCCCGTCTCCGTGAAAGCGAAAAAAACGGCGAAAGGCTGCAAAATCCGTTGTCGCCGACTCCGGAAGCGCCCGAACCCCTGGCAAGCATGCCCTATATCGTTGTTGTCATTGACGAGCTTGCCGACCTCATGATGGTCGCCGGGAAGAAAGTCGAACAACTGATCGCGCGTCTTGCGCAGAAAGCGCGCGCGGCGGGAATTCACCTGATTCTCGCGACCCAGCGCCCCTCTGTCGACGTGATTACCGGCCTGATCAAGGCGAATATTCCGGCGCGTATCTCTTTTCAGGTTTCGTCAAAAATCGATTCGCGCACCATTCTCGACCAGATGGGCGCCGAAGCCCTGCTTGGACAGGGCGACATGCTCTACCTCGCGTCGGGCGCGGGTTATCCGACGCGCATTCATGGCGCTTTTGTCGCTGACGATGAAGTCCATCGCGTCGTCGATTATTTGAAGCGCGCCGGCGCGCCAAATTATGTCGAAGGCGTCCTGACGGGCAGCGGTTCCGACGAAGAATCCGATGGCAGCGAGAGCGGTTTTGGAGAAAACGGCGCGGAATCCGATCCGCTTTATGACAAAGCCGTCGAAATCGTTCTCAAAAACCGGCGTGCCTCGATTTCCCTGGTTCAACGTCACCTGCGGATTGGATACAACCGTTCGGCGCGAATAATCGAGGCCATGGAAAAAGCAGGGCTTGTTTCCACCATGGACAGCCGCGGCGGGCGCGAAGTCATTGTGCCGGGAGAAGCGCAATGAAATTCCCGGCACGAAACGGAAACACCGGATGGAATCCTGCGCGAAAATCCGTGGGCGTGAAAATGCTTTCCGGCATCGCGCTTTTCCTCGCGGCGCAATGGGGGCATGCCGGCGCGATCGACAGCCTGAATCGTTTTCTCGATTCGACGCATACATTGCGTGCCGGATTCATGCAAACCGTCACGTCGAAGAAAAACGGGAAGCTGCCCGGAAAATCGTCCGGCATCATGATTCTTTCGCGTCCCGGAAAATTTCGCTGGGAAATAAACGCTCCGTACAAACAGTTGCTCCTCGGCGATGGACGGAAAATATGGATGTATGACCCCGACCTGAATCAGGTTACGGTCAGGTCTGTGGAAAACGCGCTTGGCGGAACGCCCGCGGCGCTGCTCTCCGGCGAGAACCGGGCGCGGCTGGAAAAGGATTTCATCCTGAGCGAAATCGGGAAAGACGGCGATACGCTGCAATGGCTCGAAGCGAAACCCAAAGCACAGGACAGCGGTTTCGAGAAAATACAGATCGGCTTTTCCGAAAACCTGCCGCGCGCCATGGAAATCCATGATAGCTTCGGACAGGTGACATCGTTGCAGTTTTCCGGCATCGAGCGTAATCCGGCGATCGACCCGTCGCTTCTGCGTTTCTCGCCTCCGGACGGAGCCGACATCATTGGCGAATGACCTTTTCTCCGCGCCTCATCCAGTTCCGCTCGCGGAAGCGCTGCGTCCGAAAACGCTGGATGAAGTCATCGGCCAGGCTCATCTGCTTGGCGAAGGCAAGCCCCTGCGGCTTGCGTTTGAGGCCCGAAAGCCGCACTCCCTGATTCTTTGGGGGCCGCCGGGCGTCGGCAAGACGACGCTGGCGCGGCTGATGGCGGATGCTTTCGATGCCGAATTCATCGCGCTCTCCGCCGTGTTCTCCGGGGTCAAGGACATCCGCGA
>JAITGN010000066.1 GCA_031280565.1 Accumulibacter sp.
CGCCATTGCGGCCGCCGCTCATGGGCTGAGCCTGAATCAATGGGCTGAAGACGCGCTTCGCCAGGCGGCGTTGGCGGCCTGATTCCGCGGGGAATTTCCGGGCATGGCATTTTTCATGGTACCGGTAATCCGGTTACTTCCAGGCTCTTGATTTTAAATGTGATTTTTTGCTCGTTTATGAATGAGTGGGAGTGATCGGGCGTTCGGCAGCGACTGGCAGGGTTTGTCCTGGTGTCCAGGACAGGTTCAGCGCCGAAGAGCGTAAAACACGTCTGTGCCTATGTCAGCGCGGCGATATGGGCGGATTCGCTGTTCGGTTCCGCTCTTGCCGCCTGGCAAGAGGCATTTTCAACCGGAAATCGTGGACGCCCATTCGCCACGCAGCGTGTCGGAATCTTCGCGTTCTTCCCGCCAGGCGGTATAGGCCGGAAGGTCGAAACGCACCAGTCTGACAATGCTGAAAAGCCCCATGAGAGATGCGCAAACCGCCTGTTGGGGCCGCCACATCATGGGATCACGGCCGGGCAGGGATAGCCAGTCTTCAAGACTGTCATACCAAATGACAAAAACTGAATCGGGCATGCCGCCTTTTTCCCTGATCTGGGCGCGGATGTTGTCCGCTGTGGCCGCAAGGGCTGTCGAGCGCCACTCGGTCAGCTCGCGTACTTTTTCGGCGACGCTTTCAGGAATCGGGATTTCTCCGTTTTCCCACTGCTCCCACTGTTGTTCCCAGCCGGTTTTCCGCGAGCGATTTGTTGCGGCGATCAAATAGGCTGCGTCCTGAACAGTAAAAAAGAGAAGGCGGCGAAGCGCCTGAAGCGTAATTGGCGTCATTGTTTTTCCGGATAAAAGCGAGTTTTCAAAAACGGCAGAGGCGCGGTTTCGAGAATATTTTTGACCCGAATCGGCCTATGAACGGATAATAACGTATTTACGGCCTGTCGTGGTTTTGAAAAATATTGGCGCGATATGCCGGAAGCGCTGGCCCGTTTTTGATCTGGAACGCTGAAAATTTACAGAAAGCCGTTTTTGGGAGGCTTATGCAAGACGATTTCTTCATGCGCGAGGCGATTTCCATGGCGCTTTCTGCGGAGTGTCTTGGAGAGGTTCCTGTGGGCGCGGTGGTCGTCCACAAAGGAGTTATCGTTGGCCGTGGTTTCAATTCGCCGATCGGCGACAGCGATCCGACGGCGCATGCCGAAATCGTTGCTTTGCGTGACGCGGCGCGTCGTTTCGGAAATTACCGTCTTCCCGAATGCGAGCTTTTTGTGACTTTGGAGCCTTGCGTCATGTGTACCGGTGCTATTTTTCATTCGCGGATATCGAAAATCGTTTATGGCGCGCGCGATCCAAAAAGCGGCGCACATGGTAGCGTTATCGATCTTTTTGCCGTCGACCGCCTTAATCATCACGCCGCATCCATTGTCGGCGGAGTGCTCGCGGAGGAGTGCGCGCGCCTGTTGTCCGATTTTTTTGCGACGAAACGCCTTCGCCGGGAACCGTTCTGATGCTGCTCCGGATTTCAATCGCCCGCCAGATTCTCGTTTTGGTAGAAAATTCCGGCTGTATCGGCGGTGTCTGGCATGTTTCGACATCCGCGCTGGGTACGGGTGAGCAGCGCAGCAGTTATCGTACGCCGCGCGGCAGGCACATTATCCGGGCAAAAATTGGCGCGGATGAGCCGCTTAACGCCGTTTTCGTCGCTCGCCGCCCCACCGGCGAAATTTACTCGCCGCGTTTGGGGGCCGCATCGCCCGGCAGGGACTGGATTCTGACAAGAATCCTCTGGCTTTCGGGTGTCGAGCAAGGAAAAAACCGGCTTGGCGAGGTCGATACGATGCGCCGTTATATTTATATCCACGGCTGTCCGGATTCAGTATCGCTCCTTGTTCCGGGGTCGCATGGTTGCATTCGCATGCGTAATACCGATATTCTGGACATCTTTAATCATATTCCCGTTTATACGCCGGTCGAAATTGCCTAAACGTGAAAAAATACTTATTTCTCTCGGAAGCAAGGGATTACTATTTGATGATATCCCGGAATCCATTTTTAGGACTTGAAAGCAGCCATGAATAACGCGCGTGAAACGATCATGCTGGTTGACGACAATGTGTCCAATCTAACCATTGGCAAGAATCTTTTGCGGGATAAATACAACGTATTTACGCTTTCATCCGGCGAAAAGCTTTTCAAAATGCTTGAAAAGGTGAGGCCCGATTTCATTATGCTGGATATAGAAATGCCCGAAATGGATGGATATGCCGTCATCAAGCGCCTGAAAGCGGATCCAAAAACAGCGCCCATTCCTGTTATTTTCCTGACGGCGAAGAACGATTCGAACAGCGAGCTGGAAGGCTTGTCGCTTGGTGCCGTCGACTATATTTCAAAGCCTTTTTCTCCGCCGTTGCTCATGAAGCGCATAGAGCTTCATTCGCTGATCGAATCCCAGAAAAGAGAACTCAAGGAATACAACGACAATCTCCAGGGGATCGTGGAGAAAAAGACAGAGGCCGTGTTCATTCTGCAAAACGTCGTGTTGCAGACGATGGCGGAGCTGGTCGAATGCCGGGATGATATTACGGGCGGACACATTGAGCGTACGCGGTATTATCTGCAAATTCTTGTCAATGCCATGGTGGAAAGGAATGTCAACAGGGAACTGGGACTGGCGTGGATCAAGGACAGGTACTTTTTTGTCTCGGCGCAGTTGCATGACGTCGGGAAAATCACCATCAGCGACAATATCCTGAAGAAGCCTGGCCCGCTTACGCCGGAAGAATTCGAGGAAATGAAGACGCATACGACTTTCGGCGCGCAGATTATCGACAAGATAAAGCAACGTGTCGGCGGGGAGGTTTTTCTCGATTACGCTAGGATATTCGCCTTGACCCATCATGAAAAATGGGATGGCACGGGGTATCCGGCGGGCCTTGCCGGTGAAGATATTCCCTTGCAGGGACGATTGATGGCGATAGCGGATGTTTATGACGCGCTGATCGCGGAGCGTCCGTATAAAAAGCCGATGTCCCATGAACGTGCCTGCGCGATTATCGAGGAAGGCAAAGGCCGGCACTTCGATCCTCGGCTTGTCGATGTCTTTTTGTCGGTATCCGGCCTTTTTGAGCGGGTAACCGCGCTTTCACAAAGTCTTATGAGCGGAAATGCGGGAGCGGACGAGAAAATGGAGCTTGAAAAATTGCTTCGTCCGGTTGAGCTTTATCCCAAAAAACAGTAAACGATTCACGCTCATTTATGTGGGCGCCGGGCCGTTTTTTTTCTGTGGGACCGTTCTCCTCAGTTTCATGAACGCGGCGGGCTCCCAGCTTTTTCGGGTTGCCAGCAACAGGCTTGCGCCGTATTTGTGGTCGAAAGCGATCTGGATTGATTCGTCGTGCAGTTCATCAAACCGCTTGCGGAGTCTCTGTATTTCCGTCTGCAATTGCGAGAACGCCGTTTCCGAAAGCATTCCATGAACGAACATCATCGATTCTCCGGGGTTTTCAAAGGAACTCATCAGAAAATCGTCCTGTCCCTGGGCGCGAAAGAAGGCTTTGATCGGCCCATGCGGCAGCCAATCAAAATCACGCGAAATGGCGATCCGTATCCTGTTTCCAGGGAAGAGGTCGATGAGACGGAGTCGATCAAGCTGCAGAAGATACTGGAGGCATTCCTGTTCGCTCAGTTGATATGTCTGAACGATATTGGCCATCGAGAGATGGTTCAAAACGCATACCGCGGTCAGCAGGAGCCGTGTGTCGGCGACCAGAAATTTCTCTTGTTCCAGCGTTAGCGTCTGGATGCGCGGTTGTTCGGCGGCGGCTTCCTGCGCCAGTTCGGACAAGGTGAAACCGAGCAGTTTTCCAATTTCCATCAGACGGTCTATCGTCATGCGTTTTGAGGAAAACATCCTTTTTACGCTCGGTTCCGAAAGTTTCAGCGATTTCGCAAGATCGCGGTAAGTGAGTCCCTGGCTTTTCAGGATGCGTTTCAGCGCGCCGAATAAAGAAGTCGTTTCACTCATAAAAGTCTCGTTTTTTAATACTATAAAGTCACTATAACACGACAATTATAAAATTAGATTCTTTTTTCGATTCTTTCGTGTAAGATTTCTCCATCAAGTCGCTTATTTCAGGGGAATGTGTCATGAAAAAGTTTTTCCGTTTTCGCGTATTCTGTTTATTCGCGCTGGTCTGTTCGCTTCTCGGCGCTCCCGCTGCTCCCGCGTTCGCCAGCAATGTCGATATGGTTCAGTTCATGTGGAGCCGCGGCATGCACATGCCGGTCGGCGAAGCGAATCATGAAACCATTCCCGTTCTGGCAAGGTCATTGCGGGTAGGTGATATTGTTTTTATCCGCAATTCGCTCTATCCGTTTCAGAAAGTGTCGTATGCCACGCGGAGCTGGACCAATCACGTTGGCGTGGTGATCGATATATCGGGAGACGAACCCATTGTCGCGGAAAGCACCTTTCCCGTCTCACGTACGACCGCGCTATCGCGTTTCATCGCGAAATCGAAAGACCGCCGGGTCGCCATTGGCCGCCTGAACCGGGATTTGACGGAAGAAGAGGGGAAAAGAATTGCCGAAGCCAGCCGCAAGCGCTTGGGCGTTTTTTACGATACGGGATTCGATCTGAATTCGGAAGGCGAGTTCAGCTCCCGTTTCGTGCGTGAAGTTTTGGCGGAATCGACCAGTATTGTGACCGGCAAAGTGGAAACTTTTTCGGACCTGCTCTCGCAAAATCCACAGACGCGGCTTGCTTTCTGGCGTATCTGGTTTTTCGGAAAAATTCCCTGGGATCGTCAGACCATCACGCCGGCCAGCCTGTTGTGCGATCCGCGCCTTCACCTGATTTTCGATGGATACGCAAAATAAAAAATATCGACGAATTAACGCTCAGGGAGATTTGAAATGAAAAAAATATTTTTGGCTGTGTTGCGCAGGGTTTTCAAAGTGCTCTTCCGCATTAGAATCAACGGGCATATCGATTGCCTTGGCGCGAAAAAACTGCTGATCATCGCCAATCACGAATCGTTCCTCGATGGGGTTCTGCTGGGGCTTTTTCTCCCGTTTAGTCCTGTCTTCGTCGTTCATACCGAGGTAACGCGGCGATTTTATTTCCGGCTCGTTCTTTCGACGGTCGATTATCTGGCCGTCGACACGAGCAACCCAATGGTGATGAAAAAAGTCATCAAGCTTCTCGAAAGCGGCCGTCCGGTTGTAATATTTCCAGAAGGACGGATTACTGTGACCGGTTCACTGATGAAAGTTTACGATGGTCCGGCCTTTGTCGCCGCCAGAACGGGCGCGACGATATTGCCGGTTCGTCTCGACGGCGCGGCGCGCTCGTGTTTTAGCCGCCTTGCCGGAAAAATTCCGCGCCGCTTTTTTCCCAGGATCACGCTCTCGATACTGCCTTCGACCACGATCCCGATGTCTGAGGACAGCCTTGCGAGAACGCGCCGCCGCAAGGCGGGCGACGCGATGCGCCGCCTGATGCAGAAGATGCTTTTCGAGTCGCGTCCGAAACAGACGCTTTATTCCGGGTTTCTCGACGCGATGTCGATACACGGACGCAGCTACAGGATTGCCGAAGACATAAAACGTCCGGACTATACCTACGGCGAATTGCTCGGGATGACGCTGGCGTTAGGCCGGGTTGTCGAGAAAATTTCCATGCCAGGAGAATGCGTCGGAATCCTGATGCCGAACATGCTGGCGACCCTCTGCATGATGATCGGTTCAGGTGCACGAGGCCGTCTTCCCGCGATGGTAAATTACAAGGCCGGCGGACAGGGCATCCGGAGCGCGTGCGAGGCCGCGAGGATATCGACGATCATTACATCAGGCCCCTTCATCCAGCAGGCGAAACTTCAGAACGATATTTCGGCGCTTGAAAGCGTCCGGGTTCTTTATCTTGAAGAGATGTGGAACGATTTCGGGTTTGGCGACAAGCTTTACGTTTTTTTCAGACAGATATTTCCGGCTGGCGTGGAGCGCGATCCCGATCCGGAAAATGCGGCGGCTGTCTTGTTTACTTCGGGTTCGGAGGGCAAACCGAAAGGCGTTGTGTTATCGCATGACGCCCTGCTTTCCAACATTGCGCAAATTCGCGCCGTGATTGATTTTTCGCCGGCGGACAAAATACTCAGCGCGCTGCCGCTTTTCCATTGCTTTGGGTTGACGGCGGGCGGATTGCTTCCCTTGATGACCGGAACGAGCCTCTTTTTGTATCCGTCACCGCTGCATTACCGCGTCATTCCGGAACTTTTCTACGATCGGAATTGCACCGTTATGTTCGGGACAAGTACCTTCCTTTCAAACTATGCCAGGTTTGCCCATCCTTACGATTTCTATCGCCTGCGCTATGTCGTCGCCGGCGCGGAAAAGCTCGCTGAATCCGTGCGGGATAGCTGGTTCGAAAAATTCGGAATCCGGATACTGGAAGGCTATGGTGCGACGGAAACTTCGCCCGTTCTCGCGCTGAATACGCCGATGGCGTACAAAACCGGGACGGTCGGCCAGCTCCTCCCGTGCATCGAAAGCCGTCTCGTGCCGGTTCAGGGGATCGATAAAGGCGGCATGCTTCACGTGCGCGGGCCGAACCTCATGTCCGGCTATTATCGTTGCGACGCGCCGGGAGCGCTGGAAGCGCCGATGTCGGAATTTGGAGAGGGGTGGTATGAAACCGGTGACATCGTTGAAATCGATGATGAAGGTTTTCTTTCGATTTCCGGACGCGTCAAGCGTTTTGCCAAAGTCGCCGGCGAAATGATTTCGCTGGATGTCGTCGAAAAACTGGCGGCACATTCCGCCGCGTCGGCCAGCCATGCCGCGTCGACAAAAAGCGACGGCGCGCGCGGCGAATCCATTGTCCTGTTTACGACGGATTCCGGACTGAGCCGCGAAACACTGGTACGGTCGGCGAAAACTCTCGCCATTCCGGAAATCGCCGTGCCGCGCAAACTCGTCCGCCTCGACGCGCTCCCTCTTCTGCACAGCGGCAAGGTGGATTACCTCTCGCTCAAACAAATGGCCGAAGCAGCTGCATAAGTGAGAAGATGGTGAGGGGCGGGCACGCTTTCTCGCCCCTCACGTCGTGCCAGATCCTTTACGTTTGCGCTGAAATCCGGGAAAGCAGCCGGTTTTTTTGGCGCGCGTTTTCTCGCTGGATTAATGGACTGGAAAGGAGGTCTCCGGAAACCCAAAGAAAGGAGCTGTCCTAGATTAGCGATGATGTTAATCTAGAACATGGCGATAACTCACTGTAAATTAAAGAAAAGTATCCAGCGAAAGTTGCTTGAGTATTTTGTTCTGGAAGTGACGGCGC
>JAITGN010000117.1 GCA_031280565.1 Accumulibacter sp.
AGGCGGTATTCCGCGCTGGCCGGCGCGGCGGGCGTCAAGCCGTCGCGTTCGGATTCCGGCACGTTTTCCCATCCTTCGACGCCGACTCGCGTGACCAGCGCGCGGTAACAGTTCAGGGCCAGCATCCGTATACGGTGCTGGCGGCAGAAATGAAACAGCGGGAGGTAGAGTTCGGCTGGAAATCCCCATACCTCGTACCATTCGGATTCGCGGAGAAAGGTTTCCGTGTCGAATTTTCCCTCGACCCAGTCGTCCAGTACCGGCTGCAGGCGCGCCGGGAACATCTCGAATCCCATCATCATGTCCGGCCGCAAAAGATACAGCGCCGCGGCGGTGTGGAGCTGCCAGCGATGGATTTCCGCGACGTTGTGCGTTTCGCCGAGGAGGACGACGTCCTTTTCCGCCATGCGCTTCATGAGCGAAGCGTGTTCGATCAGGGCACCTGTCTCCGGCAGGAACCAGGAGGCTCTTGGGTGAGGCAGGCGCTTGTTGTGTTCGGTCATCGTTAATGACTCCGGTTTGAAACCGGCCTCCGGGCCGGGGTTTCGATCATGGATGAATTCCTATCCCCCGCTCGCGGGAGAGGGGTTGGGAGAGAGGGCAGGTGAGGGGATGAGTTCGGATACGCTCCAGTGGAATACATCCACCGTTCCCTCTCCCGCCCCTTCGGGGCACCCTCTCCCACGAGTGGGAGAGGGAAAGCATTGCTTTTCCGCAAGCGCGGGAAGAAGCTGGCCTCCCTCTCCCGCTTGCGGGAGAGGGGAAAACCCAAATTGCCCTGTGCTTCCACCTGAACAATCCCGGAAACGGCTCAGAAATCGGCCGTTACATTGAGTCCGAAAGTGCGTCCCGGCATGGTGTAAAGTTCCAGCGGATTGGTGTAATTGACGCTGGCCATGGGCGGGGTGCGGGACTGATTGGCGGCGGAATAGCTGAAATACCGCTGGTTGAAGAGGTTGAGCACAGAGGCGGTCAGACGGAAGGTTTTATCGACCCGCCAGTTCAGATAGGCATCGAATACCGAGTAGCTGTCCGGTTTGAACGCGGTTGAAGATTCCGTTCTTCTCATCTTCTCCGAGAAGGTTCCGTATAGTTCCGCGCTAAGCCGCCAGGCGGGCTGTGTCCATTTGATTCCGAGCATCGCGTTGAATGGCGATGCGCCGTTGAACGGAACGTAACGGTTTTGCGAGCGGTCTTTCTGTTTTCCGTGCTGGTAATTCGCTTTTCCGTTGACAGCCCAGTTTCGCGAAAAGCGCCATTCGCCCGAGGCTTCGATTCCCCAGAGTTTGACTTTGGAAATGTTGAGGTAGGTGTAATCCGGGCCGACCGGCTGAAAGTTCTTGATGAAATCCGTATAGTCGCTGTAAAACGCGCCCGTCGAGAACCAGCCCTGGTCGAATTTTCCGCGAATTCCGGCTTCATACGACTTGACCAATTCCGGCTTCAGGCCCGGATTGGGGATGATGGAACTTCCGGCGCCTCCGCCATTGGGAAGAGAGGCGTACAACTGCTGCGCCGTCGGCATCTTGAAGCCTTCGGCATAACGCGCATACAGCGAGTAAATATCTGTCATTTTCAGCATCATTCCGAGCTGCGGGATCAGTTTATGGGAATCAATCTTTCGCGGCTCTTTTCCCGGGACGATCTGGTAACCCGCGTTCAGGCTGGGGTCAATGGAATATGTCGCGTAGCGCGCGCCGGGAATGATCGTCAGCTTCCAGTCGGGTAGCAGGATTTCATCCTGAAGATATACATCGGCGCGCCGCGTCGAGGTGTCGGTAAAATTGGCGCCGACGCCGTAGGATGTCGTGATTGCGCCATTATTGTTGATGACGCGTTTTTGCCAGTAGCTGGTTTCCGTTACGTCTCCCTGAAGTCCGTAGGTCAGTCTGTGCCGGCTGCCTGTCGTGTTGAAACTCGATGTCAGCTGAACGTCGAGCTGGAGAAAATCTTCGTTATAGTCCCTGTATTCCGCTGTGCTGTAAGGGTTGCCGGTCGCGATAGTGGTCTGATAGCGCGTGCCGTTCCATTCCCTTTTTTGCGGAGACCAGGAAAGACGCCATCTGAGATTGTCAAGAAACGGCGATTTCGCCTTCCAGTCGTGTTCGAGCGACAGTCGTTTGCGGATTTGCGTTTGTTCGCGTGGATAGTCGCCGTTCAATCTTCCCGATGAAATCAGCCCTTTGTCGTACATTTGCTGGATGTCGGCGTCCGACCGGAAGTATTCGCCAATCATCCGGATTTCGTGGGAGGCATTGGGCCGCCAGATGAGCTTTGCCAACAGGTTGTGGCTTTCGCCATCCAGAGGGTTCAGTTTGTCGCAGCCCATCGAGACGCGCGCGCACCCCCAGATTCCGCCGTCTGAACGCGCCCGGCTGAGCTTCGCTTCCTCGTATTTTCTGTGGGTATATCCGATCAGGCCCTGAACGCCTGAATCGTTCTGGGCGCTGATGAGCGCCGTTTGCGAAAAGGCGTTGTTGAGGCTGTTGTATCCGGCGCTGGCTTTCGCGCCGAACGAACGTCCTTTGAGAAGGTCGTCCGGGTCCAGCGTCCGGTAGGCGACGACTCCACCGATAGCGTCCGCGCCCCAAAGCGCTGAACCAGGGCCGCGCATGATTTCGACGCTTTTCATCATCGACAGATCGACGAAATCACGGTTGCCGTCCTGTATGGATTCGATGACGCGCGAACCATCAACCTGCATCTGCACGCGGTTCCCGCCAACGCCGCGGATGACGAAGCCTGTCAGATTGCCAAAAGGATCAACGCCGGATGTCGTGCGCGGAACCTGGACGCCAGGCTCGTGGCGGATCAGTTCCTGGATATTGGTGACTGTATGCTCCTCAATGCGTTCGTTGCTGATGACCGAAACGGTCGAGGGAACGTTGAGCGGGTTTTGCGCGTGACGCGTGGCGGTGACGGTGATGCTTTCCATCTGGACGACAGGCTGTCCGGCATATTTTTCCGTAGTGGCGGAATGGGTGGTTTCCGCGTGGGTATCGATGACGAAAAACGCGCCTATGAAGGCGCAGCCGAGATCAAACGCGGTTGATGAAAATTTCTTTCCAGGCATGAAGACTCTCCGTTGATAGTTGAAAAAACGCTTTGGCGAGCCGAAATCTCCGCCCGCCTGATTTATTTCTTCTCCCCTTTTTCTATTAATAACAAAAATAATAATCATTATCAATTGCATTCGCAAGAAAAATGTGTCATGCTGTCGCATATCGATCGAACCAGGGAAAAGGAAAGCAATCTATGGAAGCAATGGGACAGGGAATGGAAGCGGAAACGCGGCTGATGGAAGCAATTGGATCGCTCAAGAACCGCCTTGAAAAAAATCCGGCGCTGATGCTGGAAGGCGCTCCCGAAGCGGAGACACTCTCGATGGCACAAATGATCGAATGTTTGCCCGCCGAAATGTGGCGGCGGATAGACGGTGAAGGCTATGTGGAAACGCTCGAGGAAATCGCCACATGGGGAAAAATGACGCTGGTCGTTCATACGCCGGATATCGTTCTGGAATTTTCAGGTGGTTTTCCTCCGGGCAAACTGGGGCATGGGTTCTATAACCTGATGGGCGAGAGCGGGCTTCACGGACATTTGCGTCCGGGCAACTGCGGCGGCATCTATCTTGTGAAACGCCCGTTCATGGGAAGGCCAAGCGCCAGCTTGCAGTTCGTAAACACCAGCGGCGCGGTTATCTTTAAGGTTTATCTGGGACGTGGTGAGGATAAGGAAATATTTCCTCACCAGATCGCGGCGATGGAAGCGCTTGGCGAAAAATACGCCGGAGGCGCTTGAGCTTGACGAGGACGTCCGACTGGCCACTGTCCGGTATGGAAGGGTGGAAAACGGTGATTGAAGCATGGCGTGGAAGATGAAACCCATCGAAGCGTTTTTCGCGCGAATCGGCGATGATCCGTTGATTTGCGCCTTTGAGGAGGCGGGAAAAATATTCCCGCCGTCCTCCTCTCCAGGCATGGGAAGCATGGGAAAACCGCCCGCCTGGGAAGGCGGCGTTTTCGAGGATTTCGCCGTGCGGCTTTTCCTGGAAAATGCGCATCGTCCGCTGGCATTGTATGTTCATGTGCCTTTTTGCCGTCACCGCTGTTCTTTCTGTCCCTTTTTCAAAAATATCGCTACCGGAACATTCAGCGCCGAATATACGGCGCTGCTTGCCAGGGAAATCGACGCGACCGCGAAAACGCTCGGAAATGCCGCCGGAGAGCGCCGGGTCGACGCGATTTATTTCGGGGGCGGGACGCCAAGCGATCTCGATCTGGAGGATATGTCCCTGTTGATCCGCCTCCTCCGGAAAAGGTTTTTTATCGCGCCGGACGCGGAGATCACTGTTGAAGGCGGAATTCGCGGCTTCAGCGCCGAAAAAGGCCGGGCTTGGGTCGACGCGGGCGCCAACCGTTTTTCCCTTGGCGTTCAGACTGCCGATTCGCGCCTGCGCCGCCGTCTTGGACGTTTTTCCAGGCGCGACGAAATCCGGGAAGTCCTGCAGAATCTTTGCGCCAGCGAAGCGACTGTCATCGTCGATCTGATCTATGGTTTTCCGGAGCAGACGGCGGATACCCTGCTGGACGATATCCGCTTCGTCAGCGAGGAAACCGGCATTCACGGCCTGGATCTCTACAAATTGAACCTGTTTTCCGGTTCGCCCCTCGACCGGGCGATTGCGCGCGGGACAATGCCAAAACCGCCAGATTTCCGGCAGATGGCCAAAATGTACGGCGCCGCGTATGAAAAACTGGTCGCGTGCGGGTTCAAGCCGTTTACTCAAAAACACTGGCGCAGAGACAACAGGGAGCGCTCCGTCTATAACCGTCTGGCGTTCAAGGCCGACATGATCCCGTTCGGTTCCGGCGCGGGCGGGCGCATCGGGGATGTCAGCCTGGGCAACGCGGGAGTGTTGGAGGAATATTCCGAAAAGATTTCCAGGGGAGAAAAGCCGCTTTCCCGTATCGCGTATTCCCCAAGAAAGCAAAGCCCGTTCGGAAAACTGCTTGACGAAGCGCTGGAAGAACTCCATCTGCCCGCGCTGAATCAATGGCCGCGGGATTGCCGCGTTGACGCGGACAAACTGCTCTCACAATGGCGTGATGCGGGCCTGTTGCGCGACCCGGAAGAAAAGGACGGCGGAATGCGATTGACGTGCGCCGGAAACTTCTGGTCGGGACACATGAAGAAACTTTTGATGGATTTTGTGGCGCAATCCGGGTAAGTCCGTCCGCATTTCCCGAACCTGTCCGATTCGAGCCTTGGATTTTACGCGCCCAAACGCGCGGTGCGCCGGCTTCCATGGAAATTTCCCTGGTGGAAACGGAGAACAAGGCCATGAAAAACAGCGTTCTCAAGGTAAAAAATCTGGAAACGATAATAAAACTCTTAAACAACGTATGTTTACATTCTGAAATTCGTTTGAAATATATAATCTGTTTTAATAAAATGGTTTGAAATCGTTATATATTTTTGATGTTTCATGGGTTTTTTGTAGAAAAACAGTTTCATGCGCTGTATTTTCAGTATCTGCAGAAGCCGTCATAGATAAAATCCGTCGGTGCTCTCATTCATGTGGAGCCGCTGAAAAGGCTGAGAGGGCGGCTGTGTTATCATCCTCTACTTGAATTTCCCAGAAAAACTTCGTGCCTTCTGTATCTACGATCGATCTGCACTGCCATTCTTCCGCGTCCGATGGGGTCTTGTCCGCGACAGATCTCGTGCGCCGCGCGGCGGGCAACGGCGTCGAATTCCTTTCGCTGACCGATCATGATACCTTGCAGGGACTCTCTCTTGCTTCGAAAGACGCCGCCGGATTCGGGATGCGTTTTGTCAACGGCGTCGAAATTTCGTGCGAGTGGGGCGGAGGGCAGGTTCACATTCTCGGCTATGCGTTTGATTCCAGCGACGCGGCGCTCAACCGGGGGCTGGCGGATATCCGTTCCGGGCGGGTCGACCGCGCGAGGCGTATGGCGCTTGATCTTGAAAAGGCTGGAATTCCCGGATGCTTCGAGGGCGCGATGCGATACGCCGAAAACCGTGAGTTGATAAATCGCGCGCATTTCGCACGCTACCTTGTCGAAATCGGCATATGCCGGGACGTGCGCCGCGTTTTCGATGTCTATCTCATTCCGGGGCGTCCCGGATATGTGCCTTATCGCTGGGCAAGCGTCAAGGACGCGGTTCGCTGGATTCTCGACGCGGGCGGGGTCGCTTCGATCGCGCACCCGGGCCGTTACAAATTTTCGCGGAATCGGCTGCATTCGTTTTTCGAGGAATTCAAAGACGGAGGCGGGCAAGCGCTTGAGGTCGTTTCGGGAAGCCATTCGCCGGACGAAATCGTGAAATTCGGCCGCCTGGCTGCCGAATACAATTTCGCGGCTTCATGCGGTTCGGATTTTCATGGGCCGGACGAGAGCTATTCCGATCTTGGCCGGATACCGCCGATTCCGGCGGCATTGACGCCGGTCTGGGAGATGTTCCGGAAATGACGCGCTATCTTTCGATTCACACGGATGATCCGCAGCCGCGTCTTTTGATGCAGGCCGCCGGCGCGCTGCGCGAGGGGGGCGTTGTCGCACTGCCGACGGATTCCTGTTACGCGCTGGGATGCGCTCTGGGCGACAAGGAAGCGATGGAGCGGATTCGCCGTTTGCGCGGCGTCGACGAGCGCCATCATCTGACGCTGATGTGCCGCGATCTTTCCGAGATCGCGCAGTTTGCCCATGTCGACAACGCGCAGTATCGCCTTCTCAAGGCGGCGACGCCGGGCAGTTATGTTTTTATCCTTGAGGGAACGAAAGAATTGCCGCGCCGCGTTCTGCACCCGAAACGCAAAACGATCGGCTTGCGCGTTCCCGATCACCGGGCCGCGCTGGCGCTTCTGGACGAGCTTGGCGAACCGTTGTTGACTTCGACCTTGCAGCTTCCGGGGGATGAAACGCCGTTGACCGAGGGATGGGAAATCCAGGATCGCCTTGGCGACCGGCTTGACATGATTCTCGACGGCGGACATTGCGGCATAGAGCCGACGACCGTCGTCGATTTGACGCGCTTGCCGCCGGAACTCGTCCGCGCGGGCCGCGGTGCGCTCGCCCCTTTCGGTTTCGAATGACGATGGATATTCCCGGATTGTTCCGGACGATTTGCGTCAGTGCGCCGCCGGTGCTTCTCGCGATCACCGCGCACGAAATGGCGCATGCTTATGCGGCTTACCGCCTGGGGGATTCGACCGCCCTGCGCGCCGGCCGGCTCAGCCTGAACCCTTTCCGTCACATCGACGTTTTCGGGACGCTCCTCTTGCCCGCGCTGATGGTTTTTATGGGCTTGCCCGGTTTCGGCTGGGCCAAACCCGTGCCGATCAACGCGGCTTGTCTGCGCAATCCGAAACGCGACATGTTTTGGGTCGCGGCGGCCGGTCCCGCGTCGAACGCGTTGATGGCGGCTGGCTGGCTGGTGTTTCTCAGGCTGCTTCCGGTAGACGGAAATGTTTCGCTGCTGAAATCGATGTGCGGGATCGGCGTCGGCATCAATTTTATTATGACAGCGGTTAATCTTCTGCCGGTTCCGCCGCTCGACGGAGGGCGGATCGCCATTAGCCTGCTGCCCTTGCGGTGGGCGGTGCGCTTTGCGCGGATTGAGCCTTTTGGGCTGTTTATCGTAATCGCTCTTGTATGGTGCGGTTTTTTCGACAAGTTTCTGTTTCCTCTGCTTTTTCGCCAGTTCGCTTTCCTTTTTTGACTTTTTATCCGGGATTTTCTTTCTGAAATGACAATGTGCGCTGAACGAGTTCTTTCCGGCATGCGGCCGACAGGAAAACTGCATCTCGGCCATTATCACGGCGTTCTTAAAAACTGGATCACGCTTCAGGACGAATATCCCTGCCTGTTTTTCGTCGCGGACTGGCACGCGTTGACGACGCATTACGAGGAGACGCGGGATATCGGGCCGGTCACGATGGATATGCTCGTCGATTGGCTTGCCGCCGGCGTCGATCCCGAAAAAGCCACTCTTTTTGTTCAGTCCAGGGTTCCGGAACACGCCGAGCTGCATCTTTTGCTCTCGATGATGACGCCGTTGAGCTGGCTTGAGCGCGTGCCGACTTACAGAGACCAGCAGGAAAAACTCGCCGGGCGCGATTTGACAACTTATGGATTCCTCGGTTATCCGCTGCTGATGAGTGCCGATATCCTGATTTATCGTGCCAGCAAGGTTCCGGTCGGCGAAGACCAGATTCCGCATGTCGAGTTTACGCGCGAGCTTGCGCGCCGTTTTAATCACATGTACGGACGCGGGCCGGATTTCGAGGAACGTGCGAAAACCGCGATGAAAAAAATGGGCGAGAAGAATGCCCGTCTCTTCGAACATTTGCGCGTTCGCTTCCAGCAGGACGGCGACGCGGCGGCGCTCGAACAGGGGCGCGCTCTGTTGCTGGAGTCACGGAGCCTTTCGCGGGACGACCGTGAACGCCTGGCGGGGTATCTCGAGGGCGCGGGAAAAATCATCCTGCCCGAGCCGTTCGCCCTGTTGACGGAAGCGTCGAAAATGCCGGGGCTGGATGGGCAAAAGATGTCGAAGTCTTACGGAAACACGATTTCGCTACGCGAGGACGAAGCGTCGGTAACGCGGAAAATCCGGCGCATGCCGACCGATCCGTCGCGCGTGCGTATTTCCGACCCCGGTGATCCGGAAAAATGCCCGGTATGGCAATTGCATCTCGTTTATTCGGACGGTGCGTGCCGCGAATGGGTCAAAAGGGGCTGCGAGAGCGCCGGAATGGGATGCATCGAGTGCAAACAGCCTGTGATTGACGGTATCCTGGCCGAACAGGGCCCGATGCGCGAACGCGCGCAAATCTATATCGACAAGCCTTCGCTGGTGCGGGAGATCATTGAAGACGGCAACGCAAAGGCCCGCAGGCTGGCCAGTGAATGCATGGAAGACGTGCGCTGCGCGATGGGGCTGAATTGCGCCTGAGCGCTTCATGAACGGCATGACGGAAAACTCCCTTCCTTTCGCGGAGGCGGCCGAAGCCGCGCCGCTTGCCCGTCTCTATGGCGAGCCGATAGCCCAGTTGCCGCTCGACCTTTATATTCCGCCGGACGCCATGGCGGTCATGCTTGAGGCATTCGAAGGGCCGCTTGATCTTCTGCTCTATCTGATCCGCAAGGCCAACGTGAATGTCCTCGATATTCCGATGGCTCCGCTGACGGAGCAATATCTGATATATGTCGAAGCCATGCGCTCGCAGAATATCGAACTCGCGGCGGATTATCTTGTCATGGCCGCGATGTTGATAGAAATCAAGTCGCGCATGCTGCTGCCCAGGCCAAAAGCCCCCGAGGGCGAGGAAGCGGATGATCCGCGTGCGGAACTTGTTCGCCGTCTTGTCGAGTACGAACAGATGAAACTCGCGGCGGCTCATATCAATGCCTTTCCGAGGGCGGAGCGCGATTTCGAATGGGTCGGCGTCTGGGTTGAAAAGCCGGCGCTGGCGCGTTTGCCCGAGGTCAATCCCGGCGATCTGAGAGAGGCATGGAGAAATATTTTGCGGCAGGCAAAGCTGCATGTCCGGCATATGATTCAGCGCGAAGAGCTTTCGGTGCGCGAGCATATGGGGATTATCCTCCGGACGCTTCGTGGTCATGGCGGCTTCGTCGAGTTCGGGCGGCTGTTCGATCCGTCGCGGGGGACGCAGATTGTCATTGTGCATTTTCTGGCGATGCTGGAGCTTGCGCGCGAACGTTTGCTTGAAATGACGCAGGAAAAGGCGTTTGCGCCGATTTATGTGAGGTTATCCGATGGACGAGCTGGAATTGAATATGAGTCAGGAAACTGAATCCGCTTTCTGCGCGGAAGACGTGGAAGGTGCGGAAGAAATGGAGTTGCCGGGGCAGGAGTTTTCTCTGATGCCCGGTGCTTTGACCGATCCCGAATATCCGGCCGGGCCGGATGAACCGGGTATCGTCGAAGAAACGATGGAAATGAGGCTCAATGCGCCGGAAAATCCGGAAAAAATCAAGCGCGCACTCGAAGCCGTTCTGCTGAGCGCGCAACAGCCGCTTTCGTTGAACGATCTGAAAAAAGTATTCGCGGACGGAATCGGTTCCGATGCGCTGCGAATCCTGCTTGATGAACTGCGGGATGAATGGGCCGGACGATCGCTGGAACTTCTTCAGATCGCGAGCGGCTGGCGGTTCCGCACGAAACCCGAATATATGCCGTACATCGCGCGCCTTGATCCGGAAAAGACATTGCATTATTCACGCGCCGTTCTCGAAACGCTGGCAATCATCGCCTATCGCCAGCCTGTCACGCGCGGCGACATTGAGGATATTCGCGGAGTCAGCGTCTCTTCGCATATTTTGAGAGTGCTTGAAGAACGAGGATGGATCGATACCATCGGGCACAGGGATTCACCGGGCCGCCCGTCCTTGCTGGCGACGACGAAGAAATTTCTCGATGACCTCGGCTTGCGGAGCGTGAGCGATTTGCCGCCGCTCGAAACCTTCGATCATGCGCTGGAGTTGAGCGATGCCAGGTAAAGCGCGTAAAACACCGTTTCGCCCTCCGGCGGCGCGGAATACCGGCGGCGCGGCAAAACGAATCGTTACCCGGGATACGCTTCCTGTAGCCGGTGAATCCGGCGTTTCCGCCAGAATGGGGCAGAAACGCCGTCCCGCTCGGGGGGGCGCGCGCGATCCGTCCCCGTCGTTTTCGCCACGGCGCGAAACTTCCAGACAACGGGAGATAACACCGGAGTCCGGAAAGGAGAGGGCGGAGGCGCGCGCGCGGAAGAGCGGGGCGCGCGGAGCGCCGTTGGGAGAGCCGGAACAACTGAATAAACTTCTGGCGCAGAGCGGTATCGGTTCCCGCCGCGAGATGGGCCGCCTGGTCGAGGCGGGGCGTGTAACGGTCAACGGCCAGGTCGCGCAAACCGGCCAGCGGGTTTCTCCGGGGGATCGCGTCAAACTGGGCGGCCGACTGGTCAGGTTGAAATTTTCGAACCGTTTGCCGCGCGTAATCCTTTATCACAAACCGGAAGGCGAAATCGTTTCGAGGGACGATCCGGCAGGGCGTCCATCGGTATTTATGTCGTTGCCGAGGATTTCGCTGGGACGATGGGTCGCCGTGGGACGCCTCGATTTCAGAACGAGCGGCCTGCTTCTCTTTACCACTTCCGGCGATCTTGCCAACCGCCTGGCGCATCCGCGTTATGGTTTCATCCGCGAATACGCGGTTCGGCTTATCGGGGAATTGCCCGCCGAGACACGCGAGCGCTTGCTGAAAGGGGTTGAGCTTGAAGACGGCCCGGCGCGTTTCCTGACGCTCGAAGACGCGGGCGGCGCGGGCGTCAATCACTGGTATCGCGCCGCACTTTCCGAAGGGCGAAACCGCGAAGTGCGCCGTCTGTTCGAGGCGGTTGGCTTGACGGTCAGCCGCTTGATTCGCGTCCGCTACGGGCCTTTTATTCTTCCGCATAACCTCCGGCGCGGAAAGGTTTTTGAGCTTGATACCGAGGCTGTCCGGAAACTGATGCGCGATATGATGCTGGATTTTACGGAAACTACGGCGGATGCGGGCCGTTCTGCAAAACTCGCCCGGAGACGCAAATGACGCGATTGATCATGCTGACGAAGGGATGGCTTTGGGCGGTTCCGGTCTCCTTCAAAAGTTTATGGGCTGAAACGGTCTTTCGGTCTGTGTCTGGCGCGGCTGGACGATGGGGCGCGGAAAAAGGGATGCTCCCGCCCGTGATTGAAAATATCCTGAAAAGAAACGTTTTCAAGCGGAGTTGGTCGCGATGAAATTCAATCTGGCTTCATTTCGCGCGTGGCCGCGCAAAAAAATCACGCTGCTCGGCATGTCTGGCGTTGGTAAAACATGGCTTTCCTCAGTACTGCGGCGGCACGACTGGTTCCACTATTCAGCGGATTACCGCATCGGGAAGCGTTATCTCGATGAACCGATTCTCGATATTGTAAAACGGGAGGCGATGACTGTGCCGCTCCTGCGCGAGCTTCTCCGGCGCGACTGGATCGATATTTCGAACAATGTGAAGGTCGACGATCTTGGTCCGGTTCTTTCATTCGTCGGCAAACTTGGCGCTCCGGAGCGCGGCGGCCTTGAATTCGAGGAATTTTCGGCGCGCCAGGCGCAGTATCGTGAGGCGGAAATTGCCGCGATGCGCGATGTTCCCGCATTCATTCAGAAAGCGCAAAGCGTTTATGGTTACAGCCACTTCGTCAATGACGTGGGCGGGAGTCTTTGCGAGCTTGAAGCGCCCGAAGTGATCAATCTTTTGGTCGAGCATACCCTGATCCTGTATATCCAGGTGACGACGCGCGAAGAGGAGGAGGCGCTGATCCGGCGCGCGCAATCCGACCCGAAACCGCTTTACTACCGCCCGGCGTTTCTGACCGAATATTTGCCGCGTTATCTGCGTGAAAAAGGACTGACCGACAGTTCACAGGCCGATCCGGACGATTTTACGCGCTGGATTTTTCCGCATCTGTTTCGCACGCGAATTCCCCGCTATGAGGCCATTGCGCGCCCTCATGGCTATACCGTCACTTCGGACGAAGTCAACCGGATCCGCGACGAAAATGATTTCATTGAATTGCTCGAAACGGCGATTGGGGGTGCCTGAGATCGCTATCCTGAAGCCGGCGTTTTGCTTTTCCAGGTTAGCCACGCGATTGTGGCGGCCAGAAATTGCACGGTGACGATTGTGGTGACCGAGCCGGGCCAGCCGCCCCAATCTTCATAGGCGATTCCGGCGATCCAGCTTCCCGCCGCGCCGCCGCCGTAATAACTCATGAAATAAAGCCCGGACGCCAGAGAGCGTCCTTCTTTGACGCTGTCCGCGATGAAGCTGATCGTTGTCGATTGGCAGACGAAAACGCCGGAAGAACAGATAACCAGGCCGGAAATGACAATAAACAGCGATGTTGTCAACGTCATCAGCGCGCCGGACATGGAGATGAAAAGGGCGCACAGCAGGACATTCCGGAATCCGGCGCGGACGACGAATCGTCCCGAAATGGGCGTGACGACGCCGCCGACCAGATAGACGCAGAAAATATTGGCGAGAGCGGCGATGGAAAGATTGAAAGGCGGTTTGACAAGCACCAGATTGATATACGTGAAGATGCCGACAAGCGAAAACAGGACGCAGAAACCAACTGCGCAGGCGGCAAGCAGACGTTTGTTGTGCATATGTCCGGCGAACGTCCTTAACGTATCCGCGATATTCCGGTTTGGCTTGAAATTTTGGGATGGCGGCAAAAACAGAAGCATTAGCAGGGCACCGGCGAGAATCGACGCGGCCAGAATGAAAAAGGCGTTTTTCCATCCAACGAGGCTGGCAAGATGCCCCGTGACAAAACGTCCGCTGAATCCGCCAATGACCGAACCGCCCATGTAGATGCTCGATATTCGCGGAACCATATCTTTGTCGAATTCTTCCGCGATGTAAGCCAGGATGATGACAATGATGCCGGGAACGCATAACCCCTGTAAAAACCGGAAGAAGATAACCGCGTGAAGGCTTTGTGCGATGGGAATCAGGGCCGTTGGCACTGCCAGGGCGAAGATCGAAATACATAGCACCGATTTTCTGCCGAAAGCATCGGAAAGCATGCCGATAAACGGTGAAAGAAGTGCGATGGCGAAGATCGTCGCGCCTACCGTGATTCCGGCCTGAACCGGAGTGGCGTCAAACGTCTCGATGATCAACGGCAGAATCGACTGTACCGAGTAAACGTTCAGAAAACCGAAAAAGCCGGTGAGCCATATGATGAAGCGTGAGGCGTGGCGGCGCTTTTCAGGGGATAAACAATTGCTGGAATCCATGGCGGACATAAGGCCACAAAACGGCGGGTAATTGATGGATGGAATGATACATCAGAAAATGTAGGCTCATTCGTGTCGAAAATTATGGGGCGGGCGTACTTCATCCGGTGTTTGCGCGCCCCAAAGACGGACGAAAAGGGGCGTGTTTAAGAAAACGGCACAAGTGCATCCCGGTTTCTTCATAAGATTCATGAAGCGATTGGAATATTTCGCGAAATATCCGTGATTTTGACGGGCGGGCAGGGCGCGAACCTCTTTCTTTTTTTGTAAATGCGCAATATAATCCGAAGGTTGTTTCCGTTCGCTTCTGCTTTGCAGGGAGCTTTTTTTGAATGGGCTTTTTGCCCATTTTTCATTTGTGGTCATGAATTTGAACGAGTTTCTCGAAAAAACGCTTGCCGGTCTGGGGTATGAACTTGTCGATGTTGAACGCAGCCCACAGGGGCGTGTTCTTCGCATATTCATCGACAAGCCCGAAAAGCCGGGCGGCGTTGATATTGAGGATTGTGTCCTGGTCAATAACCAGTTGTCGCGTGTTCTGGTTGTCGAGAATGTGGACTATGAAAGGCTGGAGATTTCTTCGCCAGGACTTGACCGGGTACTCAGGAAACCATCGGATTTCAGGCGTTTTTCCGGCTCGGAAATCAGTTTGCGCTTGCGTTTGCCATTGAATGGGCGGCGGAAATTTACCGGCGTTCTTCTCCAGCATGAGGGTGATGGCGGGAAAGTACGCCTGCTTGCCGATACGGGCGAGATAGAGTTCGACCTGGAGAATATCGATAAGGCGCGGCTGGTTCCGAAATTTGCAAAATCAGGTGAAAGGGTTTAGGTATGAGCCGTGAAATCTTGCTGCTGGTTGATGTGCTGGCGCGCGAGAAAGAAGTAAGCAAGGAGATCGTTTTCGGCGCGCTTGAACAGGCGCTCGCCTCAGCGTCCAAAAGACAGATTCACGATGAAGCGGATGTCCGTGTTTCCGTTGATCGCGAAACGGGGGATTTCGATACTTTCCGTTGCTGGGAGGTCGTCGCCGATGAGGACTTTGTCGATGAGACGTGCCAGATACCTCTTTCCGAAGCGAAAAAGCAGGATGCCGATATCGAGATTGGAGAGTACCTCGAAGAGGCTCTTCCACCGGTCGATTTCGGACGGATAGGCGCGCAGGCGGCCAAGCAGGTCATCCTTCAGAAAATCCGCGACGCGGAGCGTGACAAGATTCTCAACGATTTCCTTGATCGCAAGGAAAGCCTGTTGACCGGAACGATCAAACGCATGGAGCGTGGGAACGCGATTGTCGAAGCGGGCCGGATCGAAGCCTTGCTGCCGCGCGACCAGATGATTCCGCGCGAGAATCTGCGCGCCGGAGACCGCGTCAAAGCCTGCCTGCTTCGCGTTGACCGCGCCGCGCGGGGGCCGCAGATCATTCTCTCGCGTACGATGCCCGAATTCATCATAAAACTGTTTGAAATGGAAGTTCCCGAAGTCGAGGACGGTTTGCTGGAAATCAAGTCCGCTGCCCGCGATCCCGGTATACGGGCGAAAATCGCCGTGAAATCGCACGATCAGCGCATCGATCCGATCGGCACGTGCGTTGGTATGCGCGGCATGCGTGTGACGGCCGTTACCAACGAACTGGCGGGTGAGCGCGTTGATATCGTCTTGTGGTCGTCCGATCCTGCGCAGTTTGTCGTTGGAGCGCTGGCTCCCGCCGAAGTGATTTCGGTCGTTGTCGACGAGGATCGTCACAGCATGGATGTCGTCGTCAATGAAGAAAATCTGGCAATCGCTATCGGCCGCGGCGGTCAGAATGTGCGTTTGGCGTCGGAAATGACAGGCTGGACGATCAATCTGATGACCGAAGAGGAATCGCAAACGCGCGCCGAGGCGGAAGCCGCGGCGGTTCGCGTGTTGTTCATGGAAAAGCTCGATCTTGACGAAGATGTCGCTAATCTCCTGATAAATGAAGGATTTTCGACGCTGGAGGAAATCGCCTATGTGCCTTTCCATGAAATGCTGGAGATTGAGGCTCTGGATGAGGCGACCGCGCAGGAATTGCGTGACCGCGCCAGGAATGTCCTCCTGACGGAAGCCATTGTGACCGAAGAGCGGATCGGCGGTGTGGCTGAAGATATGTTGAATCTCGAAGGCATGGATAAGGCGCTTGCCGAGAAACTGGTGCTCAATGGCGTAAAGACACGGGATGATCTGGCGGATCTCGCGGTGGATGAACTTGCCGAGATGACTGGCATTGATGACGAACGGGGGCGGCGGCTGATTACGGCGGCGCGTGCTCATTGGTTCGATGAGTAAGAGATAAAGGGATTTTCTATGGCGCAAACGAGTGTCGCCCAATTCGCTGTCGAATTGAAGATGCAGACGGCTGTCCTGATTGAGCAGCTTAAAGAAGCGGGTGTCGATAAACTTAAAGCGAACGATGCGTTATCCGAGCAGGATAAGGCGAAGCTGCTGGATTACCTGCGGAATACACGTGGCCAGTCCGGGGCTAAAACTAAAATCACGCTGACCCGTAAACAGACTACGGAGATTAAATCGCTGGACGCTCACGGAAAGTCGCGGACAGTTCAAGTGGAAGTGCGTAAAAAACGCGTGCTTGTCAAGCGCGATATTCCTCCGCCCGGAACGCGGCCAGAGAGCACGGTTCCACCGGCTGCTGCGGAGACCGCGCCCGCCGCGCTGACCGCGCCTGCCGCCGAAATGCCGGAACATAAAGAAAAATCCGAAACGGTGATGGAAGCCATTGTTCCGCCGGAAACGACAACAGCGCCTACGGCGGCTGTTAACGATCCCCCGCCCAAAACTCCCGCCCCTGCCCCATCGCCGAAAAAGGTTGTCCGCAAGGCTCGCGCGCCAGTTGTCGACGAAGAGCAGCAACGTCTGCGCGCGGAAGAAGAGCGCCGCAACGCCGAATTGCGGGCGCGTCAGGAGGCCGAATACCAGGAAAAACAGCGGCGTATTGCCCGTTTGAAGCAGGAAGCCGAAGAGAAAGCCCAAGTGGCGCGTGCTGCCGAGGTGGCAAAACAGGCGGCGGCGCAGACGGTCAGCGAGTCGCCTGAAGAAAAAGCGCCGCGCAATGCGGGCAACCGGGACAAGCCTGGCGACAGGAAGGCCAGAGACGAGCGGAAAGGCGATGGAGGAAAGCGTCCGCAGCCCAGGGCGCGTCCGGCTTCCAACGCGGGTGGAAATGCGCGGCATGAAAGCGCGAAACATGGAAAAGGCGGAGGCGGCAGCCGTGCTCCGGAGATTCATTCTTCGTTCCAGGCGCCGACGGAAGCCATTGTGCGCGAAGTCCAGGTTCCGGAAACCATTTCGGTTTCCGACCTCGCCCACAAAATGGCCGTCAAGGCGACAGAAGTCATCAAGGCACTGATGAAGATGGGGTCGATGGTTACGATCAATCAGGTGCTTGATCAGGAAACGGCGATGATCATCGTTGAGGAAATGGGACATAAGGCGGTCGCGGCGAAATTCGACGATCCGGGCGCTTTTCTCGAAGAGACGGATTACAAGGATGCCGTGCGGGAAGCGCGTGCGCCAGTGCTTACGGTCATGGGGCATGTCGACCACGGCAAAACGTCGCTGCTTGATTACATTCGCCGGACGCGGGTCGCTTCCGGAGAGGCCGGCGGCATCACGCAGCATATCGGCGCGTATCACGTCGAAACGGCGCGTGGAACCGTCACTTTCCTGGATACGCCGGGTCATGAGGCGTTCACGGCGATGCGCGCGCGCGGTGCGCAGGCGACGGACATTGTCATTCTTGTCGTTGCGGCGGATGACGGCGTAATGCCACAGACGCGCGAAGCCATTCATCACGCCCGGGCGGCGAATGTTCCTGTTGTCGTCGCGATCAACAAGATCGACAAACCGGATGCCAATCCCGATCGCGTGAAGCAGGAATTGATTGCCGAGAATGTTGTTCCGGAAGAATACGGCGGAGATTCGCCTTTTATTTCCGTTTCGGCGAAAACCGGTGCGGGCATCGATGATTTGCTTGAACATGTTCTGCTTCAGGCGGAAATTCTGGAACTCAAGGCGCCGAAGACGACGCCGGCAAAAGGACTGATTATCGAAGCGCGTCTTGAAAAAGGGCGCGGGTCTGTGGCGACGATGCTCGTTCAGTCGGGAACGCTCCGTCAGGGAGACGTGCTTCTGGCGGGACAGGTTTTTGGCCGTATTCGCGCGATGTTCGATGAAAACGGGAAAGCGATCAAGGAAGCCGGTCCGTCGATACCCGTTGAAATTCTCGGCCTGTCTGATGTTCCGACGGCCGGACAGGAAGCGATGGTGTTGGCCGACGAGCGCAAGGCGCGTGAAATCGCGCTGTTCCGCCAAGGTAAATTCCGCGACGTCAAACTGGCCAGCAAGCAGGCGGCGAACCTTGAAAACATTCTCGAACAAATGGCCGATTCCGGTATCAAGACGCTGGTGCTGATAATCAAGGCGGATACGCAGGGATCGCAGGAAGCGCTGTCGCAGTCCCTTCAGAAACTTTCCACCAGTGAAGTAAAGGTTAATGTCATACATGCGGGCGTCGGGGCGATCAGCGAATCTGACGTTCATCTCGCGCAGGCATCAAGCGCCGTCATTGTCGGGTTCAATGTGCGCGCGGATGCGAGCGTCCGCAAGATCGCCGAGAATGCGGGCGTGGATATCCGGTATTATAATATCATTTATGATGTCGTTGATGATGTGAAGGCGGCGCTTTCCGGAATGCTCACGCCGGAGCGGCGGGAGGAAACCACCGGGCTGGTCGGAATCCGCCAAGTTTTCCGCGCCAGCAAGATCGGCACGATCGCGGGCTGCTATGTGCTTGAGGGCATTGTCAAGCGTTCATCGCGCGCGCGGCTGCTGCGCGATAATGTTGTGATCTGGAATGGCGAGATCGAATCGCTCAAGCGTTTCAAGGACGATGTCAAGGAAGTGCGCGTGGGGTTCGAGTGTGGGCTGTCGTTGAAAAACTACAGCGATTACAAGGAAGGCGACCAGCTCGAGATCTATGACATGACCGAAATCGCGCGGACGCTTTAAATGGCGGAGCGCAGGTCTTTTTCTCGCCGGGAGCGAGTCGCAGAACAGATACGCCGCGACCTTTCGGATCTGATCTTTCTTGAACTCAAAGACCCCCGGATTGGCATGATCAGTCTGACGGGCGTTGAAGTAACGGCGGATTACGCGCACGCGAAAGTATTTTTCAGCGCCTTGTCCGGACGCGATCATCTTCCCGATATTCTGGCAGGACTGGAAAAAGCGTCAGGATTTTTGCGCCGCGAACTGGGCAAGCGAATCACTTTGCACACGATACCGCAATTACGTTTCGTATTCGACGATTCGCTTGAGCGCGGTGCGGAACTGTCGGATCTGATCCGGCAGGCGATGTCGATTTCGGACTCTCCGGAAAATTCATAAACTCGTGCGCGGCGTCAGGTTTTCGCGTATCGATGGCGTTCTCTTGCTTGACAAGGCAAGCGGCATGTCATCGAACGCGGCGCTGCAAGAGGCGCGCCGTCTTTTTTCAGCCATGAAGGCGGGACATACCGGGACGCTTGATCCGCTGGCGACGGGTCTGCTTCCCCTGTGTTTTGGCGAAGCGACAAAATTCTCCATGTGCCTTCTGGACGCCGGCAAGGTTTATGAGGCTGAGCTTCTGTTCGGTATAAGGACCGATACGGGTGACAGTGAGGGCGATGTCGTCGTGCGCCGTGAAGTCAGGTTTTCGCGCCTCGAACTCGAAACGGCGCTTGGAATTTTTCGTGGAGAAATCCGGCAGACTCCTCCGATGTTCTCGGCGCTCAAACGTGGAGGACAGCCGCTTTACCGCCTGGCTCGGCTCGGCGTTGAAGTTGCGCGTGAACCGCGCGCCGTCACGATTCATGCGCTGGAGCTTCTCGATTTTTCCGGCGTGCGCTGCCGGCTTCGTGTCGCGTGCAGCAAGGGCACATATATCCGCGTGTTGGCGGAAGATATCGGAGAGGCGCTGGGATGCGGCGCTCATCTTGCGGCGCTGAGGCGAACCGCCGTTGGAGGCTTTGGCCTTGATGCCGCCATTACGCTCAATGAACTCAAAACGCTGACGGAAGAAGAGCGCGGGCAAAAACTTTTTCCTGTGGACGCGTTGCTGAAAAATCTGCCCATCCTGTCTGTGGATAAAAAAGATGAGGACCGTTTGCTTCATGGAAATCCGGTCAGTCCGGGAGCTTTTGGCGTGGAGTCATCCGGGCAGTACAGGATTTATGCCGATGGGCGTTTTATTGGGATCGGTGAAATCGGCGCGGATGGAAGTCTGAAACCGCGCCGCTTGATCGCGACGGGATAGCGTTTTCTATAAAAATAATCTTATGACAGCCCCGTTTACGCTTGAAAATACAAGGGATAGGAAAATTTTTCGTGAAAATAACGGGAAAATTGTAAAAACACAAGACGTTTTCAAGGTATTTTATATGAATTCCTTGAAAATTCAATGGAGATATATTGATATAAAATAGCGTTTTTAATGGGTTTTATTCCTGTATTGATAAAAAACCGCTAAAGAACGCGATATTTTTTGTTGGATAGTTTTCGGCGTTTTTTCTCGAATTCCGCGTGCTTCAGGATCGCCTCGGATGGACGAGGGCGGATAACGTTGTACGCTTGCTGGATTGGGCAAGGCGCAAGAATGAATATCCCCCTGTGAGCCAGCCGTATCTGGGACGCCAAAAACGGTGAAGCGTTACCATGCGCGCCTATCTTTTTGTTTTTCTTCCACCTTTTGAATTCGTGAATTCCCTTAATGCGTCGAATAGCCCTATCGATAAAATCGCAAAAAAACTGTCCAGCATGAGCATCAGCGCTATACTCAGCACATAATCGTGTTTTACATAACCTTTGATTATGCAGTAGTTTCTTTTTTCGTTGAATTTGACATATATTACCCCGCCTTCCCTGAAACGTAATCCCAAATAACTTTTCTTGCATATCTCGCCGCTGTTTTCAATTTTAATGTTGTGATGGCTTATCCCGCGGGTCGACCTGAAAACGGATATTATTCTTGCCGTTTCATATCCTTCATCTGTTTCGTTTAATTTGTATATGGTTATGAGATCATAAATGGCGCGCGCCGTGACGCCAATTGACAGGAATATGCTGGCAATAAACAGCATGGCCATCGGGACGATCAGGATATAGTCTGTGAGCAGCGGCGCGTTCTTTCGGGTGGTCACGTGTTTTGCCATATCCTGCTTTGTGATCGTTTTTTTAATAAAACCCGGCGTGCGTAATGTCTTCGATATGGCGGGAATCAATGCCTGATCTGAACTGTCAAAAAAACTTCCCAAAATTCTTTTCAAAAAACAATTCAACCGGATCGGGAATGTACCGCGAATGACGCGGCTCTGGCCGGAAAATATTTTCTAATATGAATGACGCGGCGTGGAAGAAGAAAAAACCATGCCGTCTACCGGTTACCGCGATTGATCCAATGAAGCGCCTGCGTCAGGCAAACATTCAGCACGCTGCGATGCAATTCAACGCTGGATTCGCTCGAGAGTTCCGCAAGATATTTGTCGCATCCTTCAATGTTTTCAGAGTCGAAGCATTCGATGAGCGCGAGGGACTTTCCGAGAACGCCGGCGCGTGATTCAAGCGCTTGCATAACCTGAACGTCGAGCGCGATCTGTTTGAAGATTTCACGCATGGGTTGGCCAAGCGCGACAGGCATCATTGAAACGATGCCGGCGATGAACGCCTGATCGATCAATTCGCGGTCATTGGGATAGAGTTGTTCGATGAGCAGTTCCATCATGCGCCCGCGCAACGCGGCGACCTGGAGCAGGGGCGCGAGATTGATCGCGGTTTTTCCTTTGGGTGTCATTTGCAGCAGTTGAAGCCATCGCTGCAACTGGCGCTGGCCAAGCGCGGAGATGGCCGCACGCAGCGACGTGATACGCCCGGATTCACTGGATCTGTTTGTGTTGGCAATCCGGAGGAGATTGATTACAAGGGGAGGATCGTGTTTGATTCCGTCTTCGATCGTGGCGATGTCTACATAGCGTGATGTCAGGTCAATCAGATAGTTCAGACTATCCAGCAAAGGTGAAAGCCGTTGCCCGCTGACGGTTTCAGGGTGCGCGAAATAATGGCCCTGAAAGAGCTGAAAGCCGATTTTCCGGCAGAACTCCATGCGCTTCTGGGTATCGACGCCTTTTGCCAGCAGTTTTAGCGGAAGGTTACTCAGGGGAGTGGCTGTTGCGGTCAACGTATTGTCGTCGAGATCGGCGATGTCGATTGAGACAATATCTACCAGATTCAACAAGGGTTGGCTGCGTTCGTCGAGACCGGTGTACTCCGTCAACGCAAAGGAATAATGGCGGTCGCGCAGGAACTGAAGCCGCCGGAGCGTTTCCCTGGGGGGCACCTCAAATCCGAGAGGCAGTTCGAAAACGATACTGTTCGCGGGGAGGGCTTCAATCGCATCATCATGCAAAAAGCTGAAATCGATACTGAGAAAGGCCTTGTTTTTACCAAGCGCTTCGTGTATGCCGAGTTCAGCGTAGGCTGCGCAGATGAGCGCCGGAAAGGGCGAATCGATGTTCGCCCAGGTGAGGGTAAGGTCTTCAGGTTTCCGAAGGGACAGCGCATAACCGACGATTTCCTGATTCTGGTCAAGAACAGGCTGACGGTTCAGAAGCGCCGCGTTGTGACTACCTTCGCTCATTGTCTTAAGACTGTTTTTTTCAAATATCCTTACATAATATCACTGTGAAGGATTGTGTGTGCAGAAAATATTTCGAAGTACGGAATTTGCCGTCATTCTTCCGAACGGACGTTTGTTATGGACCAGACAAGGCACCCAAAGCCAAGCATCCCGAATGCGAGCGTCCAGGCCTTCATGCTGTCCATTCCGCCCGAATGGTCGAGTATTGCGCCAAAGAGCATCGGCGCGATAAAAGCGATGCCAAAGCCGAAAAAGGAATAAATGGCCATTGCGGTTCCCCGGTAGTTCTGCGGCGTCGCTTGAACCAGTCCCGCCGTCAGCGATGAGGAATCAAGCATGACGCTCACGAAATAGACCGAGACGGTTCCTATCGTTACCCACCAGGAAAATGTCGTGGAAAAACCGATAATCCAGGAGAGCGAACCGGAAAGCATCATAATGGCGACAATCCAGCGTTTTCTGCCGACGCGATCCGCGGCCTCGTTTCCGAGAATGCTCGCGGGTATGCCAAACAGGTTGATGATCGCGGCGGCTTCCGTCGCGCTGACCGGGGATGCGTTCAGACTGAAAGCGAATGTGAAAAAAGCCACAAGCCACGCGCGCACGCCGAATACTTCCATGCAATGCGATGTGTATCCGTAGATGTAACGGCGCGCTTTATGGAACGACCATACTTTGCCAAACTGTGAAAACAGCGTTTCTGTCCGGGCCGCGACGGGGTTTTTCCGTTCGATGCAAAGCCACATGAGCAGCGCGGCAAGAAGCGGGCCGGACGTGAGCAGAATCATCGTCGTCCGCCATGAAAAAAATCCGGACAGCCAGCCTGAATTCAGCAGGGATAAACTGGTCGCCAGCCCGAAAGAAGCGGTATAAAAGGCGATATAGCGCGACTGGCGCGCGCTTTCGACGCGGTCGGTCATGACTTTCAGGCCGGGCATATAATTGCCGGCCAGTCCGATTCCTGCCAAAGCCTGAAACAGCGCGGCGCTGTATACGCTGTTTGCGAAAAAGGCGAATCCCAGCATTCCGGCCGCGTTCAGGCAACTGGCTGCCGAAAAGACAGTACGCGCGTCGATGCGGTCAGTCAGACTGGAGAGTATCGGAACGGTCAGCATGTAGCCAAAAAAGAATGCGCCACCGACAAAGCCCGCCTGCGCGGCCGTCATGTCCCATTCCTTGCGGAGCGTTGGCAAAAACGATGCGTAGCAGGAGAAGGCCGCCATGGTCAGGATTTCGATCAGGCAGATCAGGACGACAATGTGATATTCACGCGCGGCCTCTGTTTTCATCGTGATGGACAATCCAAAATATGCTGATGGAGGAATTTGATGTCGCCTGCGGGCGAGCCGCCGGGTATTATATTGAGGAAATCAATCCGGCGCATGCTTCCAGAACGCGCTGTGGGTCTAGCCCGTTCAGGCAGTCGAGGTGCCCGCGCGGACATTCGCGCTTGAAACAGGGGGAGCAGGGAAGGGCAAGGCTGAGCACACGCGCTTTTTCCGAAAGCGGCGGCGTAAACACCGGAGACGAGGAACCATAAAGGGCGACAAGCGGACGATCCAGCGCCGCGGCCACATGCATCAGGCCGGAATCGTTGCAGACGGCGAAGCATGAGGCGGCGATGACATCAATAGCCTGGACGAGCGACGTTTGTCCGCACAGATTATCCGGAGAAGCGGTTTTGCATAGATGGACGATTTCATCGCCTGTCACTTTGTCTTTTGGCGAACCGATCAGGCAGATCGAGTAATCATGACGCATCAATTCGTCCGCCAGCGCGGCGAAATGGCGCGCTGGCCAGCGTTTTGCCGGACCGTATTCAGCGCCTGGACAGAAAACAACGCGTTTTTCCGTGTTTCGGAGATTCAACGCCTTGAGGGCCGCCGCCTGCTCCTCGCGGGATGAAAGAAGCCGTGGTTCCGGCAGGGGGCGCGGCAGGGGCGCGCCAGGTGGTTCGGCAAGCTGGGCAAAGCGTTCAGCCAGCTTCGGGTGCGTTGTTTCGTCGAGAACATGACGGCAGTTGATGAGGCCATACCGCGCTTCGCCCGTGAAGCCGACACGCTCTGGAATTTTTGCAAGGAACGGAACGAGCGCGGATTTCAGCGAATTGGGCAGCACGTAAGCGCGCTGGTAATTCGCTCCTGCCAGGCGTTTGGCCAGACGGCAGCGCGCGGCAAGCGCGAGTTCGCCATGCGCGAAAGGAAGATCGATAATCCGCTCGACCTCCGGCATGCGTGTTATGAGAGGGGCGATCCAGCGGGATGCCAGAACATCGACCGGTGACCCGGCGCGGCACAGGCGCGTCAGCAAGGGATGCGCCATCAGCGCGTCGCCAATCCACGACGGCATGACGACAAGCTGACGCGCAGCGTTATTGGCGGGATGGGTTTTCACCGCATGGCTTGCGCCGCCGCCCGAAATTCCTTCATTCCTGCGCGCGCGTTTGGGAATATTGTCTGACTTATCTGACGAACGTGAGCCAGTCTTCGTATGTCCGGATGCGGCCATTGACGCAATCGAAGAACATGTTTTGCAGGCGCGTCGTGACCGGGCCGCGCCGTCCTTCGCCAATCTGGCGGTTATCGAGTTCGCGGATCGGCGTAATCTCCGCGGCGGTTCCGGTAAAGAAAGCCTCGTCCGCGCAATAGACCTCGTCCCGCGTGATGCGTTTTTGTATCACTGGAATGTCGAGTTCTCCGGCGAGCGTGAGTACCGAGTCACGCGTGATACCTTCAAGACACGAAGTCAGCTCGGGCGTATAGAGTTTGTTTTTCTTGACGATGAAAATATTTTCGCCTGCGCCTTCGGCCACGTAGCCGTCGACATCGAGCAGAAGAGCTTCGTCATAGCCGTCGCGCGCTGCTTCCTGATGCGCCAGAATCGAATTGGCATAGGTGCTGACTGATTTCGCGCGGCACATGTTGACGTTGACATGATGTCGTGTAAATGAGGAGGTTTTGACGCGGATGCCTTTTTCAAGCGCATCCGGGCCGAGATAGGCGCCCCAGAACCATGCGGCGATGGCGACGTGAACACTGCTTGACGCCGTGGAAATGCCCAGCGCTTCCGAACCGTAGAAAATGATGGGACGGATATAGCAGGATTCGAGTTCGTTGGCGTTGACGACTTCCTTGTGCGCTTCGATCAGCGCTTCCTGCTCAAACGGTACTTTCATCTGGAAAATATGCGCGGAATTAAGCAGACGTTCTATATGTTCGCGCAGGCGAAAAATGGCTACGCCCTTGTCGGCCTTGTAAGTGCGTATTCCCTCGAAAACGCCCATCCCGTAGTGCAAGGTATGGGTTAGCACGTGAGTGGTCGCCTTGCGCCACGGCACGAGTTTGCCGTCGTACCAGATAAAGCCGTCACGGTCAGCCATAGACATGGTTTGGTCTCCCTATGTTTCCACGGATCAAAACCGGATTCTAGCCGATTTCTCGCGGGCTGTAGGGCGGTAAAATAAACAATTTGATGTCTTTTCAATCATATGATCTGGAAACCCCACGTGACTGTCGCTGCTGTCATTGAGCGCGACGGAAAGTTTTTGCTTGTCGAGGAAAAAACGGATGAGGGCATCCGTTATAACCAGCCGGCCGGCCATCTTGAGCAGGGAGAATCGCTGATCGAAGCGGTTGTCCGTGAAACGCTTGAAGAGACGGCGTATGATTTCGAACCCGAATCGCTGATCGGCGTCTATCACTGGAAGAATGAAACGCGGGATGCGACGTATCTGCGTTTTGCTTTTTGCGGCCATGTAAACGGGTGCAATCCGGAACGTCCGCTTGATGACGGCATTATCGCGGCGCGTTGGCTGGAGTTCGAGGAACTCAGGACGCTGGAACTCCGCAGCCCGATGGTTTTGCGCTGTATTGAGGACTGGCGCGCCGGGAAGCGTTATTCTCCCGAAATTTTGACGTGCCTGTCCGCGGGACGCGCTTCCGGATGAAAGCAATGCCAGAAAAATGCTTTTCCGCGCGTCTTGCGGGATTCTCTAAAGAGGGGGCGGAATGGCTTCTGTGATGAAAAAAACGGTTGTCGTCGGCCTGTCCGGCGGTGTCGATTCTTCTGTTGCCGCCTTGCTGCTGAAACAATGGGGGTGGAATGTCGTTGGCCTTTTCATGAAAAACTGGGAAGACGATGACGATGAAACGTATTGTTCTTCCCGTCAGGACCTTCTCGATGTGATGAGCGTGGCCGACCGGATCGGGATCGACGTGGAAGTCGTCAATTTTGCAAAAGAGTACAAGGAAAGGGTTTTTGCCCGTTTTCTTGCCGAATACCGGGCTGGCCGGACGCCGAATCCGGATGTTTTCTGCAATTCCGAGATCAAGTTCAAGGCTTTTCTTGAACATGCGCTTTCAATGGGGGCGGAAAAGATCGCTACCGGCCATTATGCCGGTGTGCGTGAATTTGACGGCAGGTTTCAGCTGCTGAAATCCGAGGACGGGACAAAAGACCAGACTTATTTTTTGCACCGGCTTGACCAGCGCCAGCTTTCGAAAACGCTTTTTCCGCTCGCTGAACTGTACAAGCGCGATGTGCGAAAAATTGCCGCGGAGGCGGGGCTGCATGTCGCGCTTAAAAAGGATTCGACCGGAATCTGTTTTATCGGCGAGCGGCCGTTCAAGGAATTTCTGATGCGTTATCTGCCGCGAAGAAAAGGCGAAATCCGTTCGCTGGATGATGATCGCGTTCTGGGCGAACATGACGGCTTGACATTTCACACGCTGGGGCAACGCAAAGGGCTGTCGATTGGCGGCATAAAGGGCGGCAAGACGAAAAACGCTGAAAATGACCATGAAGCCTGGTTTGTGGCGAAAAAGGATATCGGCCGGAATATTCTCTATGTGGTGCAGGGGCGCGGCCATCCCGCCTTGTTATCTGACCAATTGAGCGCGGGACAGCTCTCATGGATATCCGGCGGTTCTCCAAAAACGCATTGGGTTTTCGCGGCCAAAACGCGCTACCGTCAAACCGATGCGCCCTGTGAAATCGAGCGTGTCGACGATGGGCGGCTTGATCTGCGATTCGCCGTGCCGCAGTGGGCCGTGACGCCCGGACAATCGGTCGTTGTCTACGATGGCCGCGTTTGTCTCGGCGGCGGGATCATCGGCTGAGTTTCTCCGGCTGCGTGCCGGAGAAACTCGGCAAGCGATATCAGGCGTTGGCGGGCGGAACGGTCGTCGAAAATGATTCCCGCTTGATCAGTTTATCGTAAAGGCACGCGAGCACCGGGTATTCTTCGCGCCAGGCAATTTCGGGAAAACGGAAAAGAAGATAGCCGAGGGCGCAACCCGTTGTGACATCCGCCAGAGAATAATGGGTGCCGATGCACCAGCTTCTTTCGTTTTCATTGAGTTGAGCGGCCATGAAGCGAAGCGCGCTGGCGATCTTGCCTTTTTGCCGCACGATCCATTCTTCGCTTTGTTGCGCCGGAGGACGTTTCTTTTCGAGGAAGATGTTCGCCGCCGCCTCGCTGATTCCGTCGGCCAGGGAGCACCAGCACTTGACTTCGGCGCGCTCGCGGTTGGATTCCGGCATCAGTTTGTTGTTCGGGGCGATGCTGTCGAGATACTCGACGATGACCCGCGAATCGAAAAGCGTGGACAAATCATCAAGAACCAGAACCGGCACCTTGCCCAGCGGATTGAAATTCGGAACGGTCGTGTCGGTGTCCCATGGAGATTGCAACTCAAAGTCGTAATCGATTTTTTTTTCGGCCAGGACAACGCATACTTTGCGCACAAAAGGACTGGTCTGCGATCCGATAACTTTCATTTTGTTTGGACTACCTATATAAATGATACAGGTAGTCTACAACAAAAATGGAATTGTGAAAAAAGCCATTTAGCCGCGGGTTCATGGGAAAGGCGCTTGATAAGCGCATTGTAATAAATGGAGACGGAGGGCGGTCACGGCGTTTTCAGCATCAGCGGTTTTGGATGAAAAGACGGCGATACGCGAGGGCGGGCGCAATGTAGAACGCAATGTGGAACATATTCGGCAGCATCAACAGCCGGGGCTGAGTTGAGGAAGCCAAGATACAATGCGCGCGTGAACGCTTCAAAGCCTTCGGCGCCGGTACGGCAGTGCGCGAGGTGGCGGATAACCATGCGGCATTGATGGACGATGAGGCGGGCATGGAGACCGATGTCGGGCTTTTT
>JAITGN010000015.1 GCA_031280565.1 Accumulibacter sp.
CATCCGCCAGTACATCGAACAACAGCAAACGCCACATTAGCCGTCGCAATGGACGCCTGCGGCGTCCGCGCTATCCTTCCCCGCCCTGAAGGGCAAGGTTTGCCGCGCATTCCGATCAAGCAGGTGGCGGCTGATTGCCGTGGCGAGATGGTTTTTCCCGGTGCCTGGGCGACCGCACAGCAGCAGACACGCGCCTGAGTCCCGGTACTTGGCAAAGTCGCTGGCATATGCCTCGCAACGGCGCAAGACCCGTTGCTGGTCTTCGGTGGTTGCCACGTAGTTGCTGAAATCGCAATCCACAAACCGCTTGGGAATGTTGCTGGCTGCCAGTAACTTGGCCGCGTTCGCCTGATTTCGGCAGACCGGGCAGCCGCCCGGATACCAACGCTCACCGCCACGTTCGTCCTGCATGTTGAGCGGGTACTGCCCGTGCGCTTCGCACTCGTCGTACTGCTGCACGAATGGCCGTGGAGTTGGCTTTGCCTTGACCGAGGCGATGGCGCTTTGTGCGAGGTCTGCGGCGCTCTGCATCGTGGTGTCATCAGGCGGGTTCTTCAACGTCGTGTCGGTCATGGCTCGTTCCTTTCGGCTTTGTCTTGCTGGCTGCTGCTGCCTGGGCATCGTCTCGCTGGCCTTTCACCACACCGAGGACGTAGGCAAACGGGTTGCGTGGAGGGGTTTCGCGTTGCTTCATGCCGCGTGCCGCGTTCACGAAGTCATCAACGGTTGCGCCTGCTGCAAGCAGTTCCAGCAGGTCGGGGTGCGATGGATTGACGGTGGGCAATCCGGTGTTTTTGAGGGCAAGGCAAACAGCGCCAGCGGCGGTTGGCGACGACGCGCCGCTATGTGTGTCGTTAGACACACATATGTCTGGTGATTGGGTATTGGTGTCTGGTGATTGGGTATTGGTGTCTGGTGTCTGGTTAGCCGTTGCAGGTGCGTTGCAGGTGCGTTCCTGTTCGTCACCTGTTCGCGTTGCAGGTGCGTTGCAGGTGCGCTTCAAAATCTCCCGCAGTTGCGTGACAGGCGTTTCCCATTTCGGGGTGATGCCATGCTCACGAAGCTCGGCAAACAGGCGTGATCGTTCCTCGCGATGGCGTCGCATCCGTTCCTTCTCGTGGGCGTTCTTCTGCTCCCGTTCGGCGTCGCCCTCCTTGTAGTGGGCGATTTCCTCGTCGCACCGGCGGTTGTGCCAGCCGTCGTCTTGCAGCGTGAAGAACTCTTCCAGCACCGTGCTGACCGCCTCGCGTTCTTCCTTGGATCGAGCGCCGACGAGGCGCTGCACGGCCTTGTGATCGGCAGGCAGCGGCTTCTCGATGGCGTAATACTTCCGAATCAAACGGCTGTAGGCCGCGTCCTCAACGAAGCTCAGGTGGGCTGTGGCCTCGGCATAGTCGCCAATGTGGTGCTCGTAATAATTCATGCGTTCATTCCTTCAAAAAGCACAACGCGGAAGCACTCGTGAAAGCCCTGGCGCAGGTCTTCCGCCCACTCATTGCTCAAGGTTCCGTACTTCAAGCCAAGCCAGCTTTGTTTCCCAGCACGCACCAAGTGCGGAGGGTCAAACACAACCAAGCTGAACGTCTCGTCCGCAAACTCAAGGCGACGAAAATCCATCAACTTGTCGGGCTGAATGTGCAGTTCTCGACCGTCGCAAAGCGTGTGCATCTCTTCGCGGATGTCGCAAAAGACGGCGCGGGGGTCTGCTTTGTCGAACCACATCATTCGGCTGCCGCAGCAAGGGTCTAAAACGAGTGCCGGATGATTCAAAACAGCGCCCCTTGAGTTGGTGCCTTCATCGCGGCGCGTCGGCAATTCGCTGCCCAGGCAAGCAGCCGGAAGCAGAATCCGCGTTGGCGGGGATTGCTCGCCCGCGCCCGCGCCTCGCGCAGATAGACGCGGGCCGCGTGAATGCGGAAGGCGCGGGTCATGCTGCGTACTCCGATTCCGCCAATTCGCAAAAAAACGAGCAGGAAGGCAATGCTTCGTTGCGATGCACAGGGCCGCTCCCTAGCTCGCTCAACGGGAAGCGATTTCCACTTTTCCGGTCTCTGAAGAGGTAGGCGTCTGGCCCGATTTCTTTTTCGACTTCAGCAAGTTCCCGGAAGTCTTCCGGGAAATCCTCACGACACGCACGGAAGTACGCCATGCCGCCCTTGACGCAGCATTTGCAGTTGGCGTTGTCGTAGCCCAACTCATACATCCTGGGGAGCCGGATTCCAGCACGCAAGATCATTGCCTTGCAGTCGTCCTTGCTCAATCCTTGCTCGATGAGCGGAGCGATGACTCGCATCTCACTATTGCGTTCGACGAAATCATCGAACCGGTCGGCCTCTTCCGCTGTAAAACCAAAGACAAGCGTGTCGTCGTCGCGCCTGATCTTGCTGAGCAGCTTGCGTTTGAGTTCGTGCGAGCACGCCGCGCCAGCAAAACCCTTGATGTATTGTTTTCGGCGGAAAACCCGAATCGGATCAGCGCCGTACTTCTCGTCGCGCAGGATAATGATTTCGCGCCCGAACCAGCGCTCGCAGTCGGCGGCAAAGCGGCGGTTGTCATCATCTTCGCGCGCGATGAAAGCGTTGACGATGATCACTTCGTGCGTTGCGCCGTAACTCGCCAGAGCGAGTTTTGTGGCAACGGCAGATGCCGCGCCGCACGAGAATTGGCAGACAATGCGGGTCATGCCGCCTCCCTCTGCTCGTAATTGGTAGCCACCTCGATGCCGGAGAAGAGGGATAGGTATCTCATGTCTTCTCCCCGGCGCGGCTGTGAATGATGGCGGGACGCGCCCATTGACGCTGAAAGCGCCGCCATTGCGCGTCCGGCGCACAGGATGATTTGTCGCCGCGCCAGAGCATGGCCATGGGGGTCATGCCAATACCCAGTATCTGGCGCAAGCGCTTTTCCGCCGCAGAAAGGGTGTCTTTCGGAAAGCCTATCAGCACGTAGCAGCGCAGACGATGGCTCGCCGTTGTAAACCCCGCCGCCCTCATCCGCATGGCGGCATTCTCAATGGGGCCAAAGTCATCGCCGGGATCGTAGGCAAAGAAACATACCGGCCTGGGCGTCAGACTGGCGAGCAATTCGACGTGATAGTCCTGCAATGACAACGCTTCCAGGCCGCCCGTGAACTCCACGCACCGCTTTTGCCGGCGCAGCATGGCGAAAACCGCCTCGACATGCGGACGCGGACAGGCCAGCAGATTGTCGTCGAGCACGTTCCAGCCCTCGGCGATCGTCGGCAGCGGCGTGGCCTCCGGGTAGCGTTTCCAGGCGCCGCAAAACCAGCAGCGGCGGGGGCAGCCGCGCGAGGTAATGACGTAGCCGGGCTTGAGATAGCGCCCTGGGACAAACTCAAGACCGGCGCTGCCATAGGCCGGGCCACCGATCTTGACGGGAGCAACGTGACGCCATTGCTCCGCCAATCTTTCAGCGGCTGGGATGTCCCACGAAAAACTAACCGAAATATGCACTTCGTCCGCCTCGTCGAGCAAATCTGGCGGCCGCCCGACGACGGCCAGCGCATCATCTGGCGTGGCCTTCGTTCGGCGGGGGAAAACGCGGATCAGTCTCACGTCTCCCCCGGCTTCATGAAAACCAGCCAGTGCGTCAGGCCCTTGCTTTCAGGCGGAGTTAGCCAGTCGTGCGTCGTTGCGGTCGCGCCGGATTCTCCGGTTTCAAAGAGGACGTTCAAGCCTGGCCCCTCTCCGGCATCCGGCGATCAATCTGCACCACGGTCAGGCCGGTGTGCTCGCTCAGTTCGTGCGCCGTGGCTTGGCCGAGCGCCTGCAAACCGGCAATGATCCTCGCAGCGTGGCCGCCCTTGAATTCGTAGGCGTTCGCGGCAGCGAGGTGGCTGGTGATTGGGTCTGTGTGGCGGGCAAGTGTAGTCACTTGAGCACCCCGCTACTTCTAAGGTTTTCAAGCTGACGCATGGCCTTTTGCATCGTGTCGGCTGCGCCATTGATGGCCTGGACGAGCTTCACTTCTTCGTCTTGTGGTGCCTTGCGGTCTGGGCGAGCGTGCAAGGTTTCATCGCAGGCGAACATCAGCGGGTCGTAGCACTCGCAGAACTTCATCGCGGCGATGATTTGCCCAAAAGTCAGGCGCTCGTCTTTTTCAGGGTTGAGGCATGCCTTGAGACGGGCATAAGCCGAATCCAGCTTGAGGTGCGGGAACAGATACGCAGCCAGTTCCTTCGCGGATTTTTGGCTGTTGCTGACCATCAGATTCAGCGCCTCGTATTCGTCCTCGTAAAAGAGCTTGGTTTGCATCGTTCCTCCGTGTCCCCTAATCGTTAGGGGTGGCTAGGGGTGCCTTTTTTGGGCAAAAAAAAGAGACTTACGGTCATGCCGCTGCTCCCCTCTCTGTTGGGTAGATGTCAGGGCGAAGTTCTTGACGAGGAACGCCAGAAACACGTTCAACGTCGATGACTTTTTTGTGTGACACGCGGCCAGCCTCTACCCATTGCTGGACGGCTTGCGGTGTCACGTTGACTGCTCGGGCGAGTGCGCTTTGGCTGCCTACTGCCTGCACCGCTCTTTCGATTGAGGATTCCATGCTGACCCATTGCGAGAATAAAATTACAAGCGAATCTTACAACACTTCCGCTGATGTGGCAAGACAATCTTGCAGTGACTTCTACAAGGTCGCCTTGTATAGTCTTGTAATGGCAGAGAGCATTGGTAAGCGCATCGAGCGCCTTCTTGAACTGAAAAATGGCGGAAACCAGTCGGAACTGGCTCGCTTTGTCGGCGTGTCCCCGCAGGCTGTGCAACAGTGGGTTGCTGACGAAACATCACCACGCGGCAAAAATCTTGAGCGTGCCGCTGAATTCCTGGGAATAGCCCCGGCTGAACTGCGGTTCGGCTTGCAAAAGGCCACGCCGAACGTAGCCCCAGCACCGGTTGGGTCGCGTCAAATTCCTCTGATTAGCTGCGTACAGGCTGGCATGTGGACTGAAGTCGCCGACAGCTACGCGCCGGGTGATGCCGCCGAATGGCTACTGACTGACCTTGATCTGTCTGGATACGCCTTCGCCCTCGAAATCAAAGGCGAGTCCATGCTGCCGGACTTTCGCCCCGGCGACCGGGTCATCATCGACCCTGAAATTGCCCCAAGCCCCGGTGACTTTGTCGTCGCAAAGAATGGCAGCAACGAGGCAACGTTCAAGAAATATCGTCCTCGCGGTGTCAATGAACATGGTGACCAGGTGTTCGAGCTGGTTCCGCTGAACCCAGACTACGAAACCATGCGGTCTGACTACACCCAAATCATCATCATTGGCACGATGGTTGAGCATCGCAGGTACAGAAAACGATGAAGCTGCTGCCGCCCAATGGGAAGGCGGAGGTCAGCACAGCGCATGAACCCGCTTCGGCGGGTTTTTTTACGCCCACAGATTTTTGAGGCCGTCCCTTACAAGAAAATAATTACAAAAATAATTACAAGTTTCGCTTGCAATGAGCAAGAAACGCTTGTAAGATTGCTCCATCATCAAGATTTTCTTGAAGGAGCAACAGATGAGCCAACCAGCCAACGCCCACGTTCACCCCGCATTCGCGGGATTTCTGAACAGCTTTGCAGCCATCCCGCAGCGGGTCGCTGCTGCCCGCCTATGGCTTTGTCGGGCGCATGGACTACGAGGACGAAGTCCGCTCTGCCGCATTCGCGTGCGAGCAGCAATACGGGCAAGAGGCCGTGTTCGTCGAGACCGACGACGGATGGGAATGCCAACCAAGAGCCGAAACCCACTGACCGATTCACCCACCAGCAACCACAGGAGAAACCATGAACATCATCACGATTCGAGCCTCAAGCCTTGGCAGGCTATTTGACTGCCCTGCGGCATGGGCGGCCACGCACATTGACGGCAAGCGCGTCCCGAGCAACGGGAAAGCGATGCTCGGCAAAGCGGTACACGCCAGCACCGCCGTTTTTGACCAGTCGGCCATCGACGGCAAGGGCATCACGATTGACGAGGCCGCAGCAGCAGCCGTGGACACCATCCACCGTCCCGATGAGGACGTGCAATGGGAAGACGACAGCCCACAGGATGCCGAAAAAATCGCAATCGCTCTGCACGTCAAGTACTGCCAGCAGATTGCCCCACAGCAGCAATATCGTGCCGTCGAAATCCAATGCGAAAAGCTGGAAATCACCGACCTTGGCATCGCCCTGACCGGCACGACTGACCGCGTGCGTGAAACCGCCGACGGGCTGGCAATTTGCGACCTCAAGACCGGCAAGGCTGCCGTCGGCTCTGATGGCATCGTCAAAACCGCAGGCCACGCCTACCAGATGGGCGTGTACGAACTGCTGGCCGAGCACACAAGCGGGGTGCCCATCACTGGCGCGGCGCAAATCATCGGCATGAACACAGCCAAAACACCCGCGTCGCAGCGCGTCGGTACTGGCGAAATTTCGGGCGCTCGCTCTGTGCTGCTTGGTGACGGCGAGTCACCGGGGATTCTTGAGCACGCCGCCCGAATCATCCACAGCGGCAATTTCTGGGGCAACCCGAAATCAATGATGTGCCATGCCCGGTACTGCGGTGCTTTCGAGACTTGCAAATTTCGGCGGTGAACATGAACCAACAAAAATTTGCCTCGAAGCTGGCCGCGACACCAATTGGCTGTCTGGAATGGACGGGCTACACGGTCAAGTCGAACGGTCGAGAGTCGCACCGCTACGGGCGAATCAAGGTCGGTGGCCGCGACATCCTCGCCCACCGCTACGCCTACAAGCTGGCGCACGGCGAGATTCCACGCGGCATGAGCGTCTGCCACCGTTGCGACAACCCGAAGTGCTGCAACCCGGAACACCTGTTCCTCGGCACCCACCGGCAAAACATGGGCGACATGGCCGCCAAAGGCCGCGCCGCCCGGATTTCCAACCCCAAACCCACCGGCGAGAAATCGCCCACCGCCAAGCTGCTCGACACGCAGATCGAAGAGATTCGCGCCCGTCGTGCTGCCGGTGAAACCGTCACCTCGCTCGCCGCTGCCTACGGCGTGCATCACAGCTATGTCAGCCGTCTGGCACGCGGCATCCGTCGATAAGGAGTTCCGAGCCATGAACGCACCCGCACAACAAACCACCCTCGCTGAAATGCGCCCCAAAGCGCCGGAAGCGCCTCAACGTTACTCCGTTGCCCTGACCGATTCGCAGGGCTTCGAGCTTGCCCAACGAGCTGCGAAGCTGCTGGCGGCCTCTCAACTGGTGCCGAAAGAATACCAAGGCAACCTGCCCAACTGCGTCATCGCCCTGAACATGGCGCAGCGCGTCGGCGCTGACCCGTTGATGATTATGCAGAACCTGGTCATCGTCCACGGCAAGCCGACATGGTCAAGCCAGTTCTTGATTGCGACTGTCAACACATGCGGCAGGTTCACGGCGCTCCGTTACGAATTTTTCGGACAAGCCAATACAGACGGCTGGGGCTGCCGCGCCTGGGCAATCGAAAAGGCAACCGGCGAAAAGCTGGTCGGGACTGACATCTCAATCGCCATTGCCAAAAAAGAAGGCTGGTATAGCAAGAACGGCAGCAAGTGGCAGTCCATCCCGCAGCAGATGCTCATGTACCGCGCAGGCGCGTGGTGGACACGAGCCTATGCGCCGGAGCTTTCAATGGGTCTGCAAACCGCCGACGAAGCCGCCGACATCATCGACCTGAACCCGGACGGCAGCGTAGCCGGCATCACGATCGAATCATTGCGAACCCGCGAAGTGCGCGGCGAGGTTGTTCAAGAACCACAGCAGACCGCCGCACCGCAGGCAGAGCAGGCACAAGCCGCTGCCGCACCACAGGCACCGGAGGCCGCGCCCGCCGAAACCCACGCCAGCACCGCACCACCTTGGGAGCCGTCCGCCGAAGAACAAGCCGCGATTCAAGCCCGTGAGGTGGCAGAAGCCAACGGCCAGCAGCCCGCCCAGCAGACCCGCATCCGTCGTGAGCGTGCAGCGACCGGCGGCATGGAGTGACCGTGAGCGAGCGCGTTCAAGACCTCTACGACGAAAAGGAGTTCGAGGGACTGCTTGAGAGCGCCCGCATGAACGCTGCGAACGATTGGGAAGAGTCGTTCGTGGCGGACATGAAGACCCGATACGACCAGTTCGGGCGGCGCATGTACATCAGCGATGCCCAGCAGAGCACCCTCGAACGCATTGCCAACGACGACTGATTTTTAACTTTAGGAACCGACAACATGAACGACGAAACCAAACAAACCCTGTCCATGACCGCTGAGACCATCGGCAAGGACATCCTGCAAGCCCTCGTGCAGGAAATCAAACTGCTGCCCGATGTGTGGGTAAAAATCCCGAAGGCAAAGCAGGACGACGTGATTGACCGCCTGCGGAACCGCGTGGAGACCAACGTCAAGATGGCGGTGCATCTTGTCGCCAGCAAAGGCCGCACCGTGGTTGCTGGCGACCTTGACCAAATCACCATCAAGGACGGCGTGAAGGCCGTCGTCAAATTCGGTAGCTCTGCGCCCAATTTGCACGAACTGTACGAAGCCAGCGGCAAAGCGGTTCTGGTAGTGGTTGCCAACCCCGCGCAGCACACCGGCCGCATGGATGAAATCAAGGGCGAGTCCGACCAGCGGGCGATGGATTTGGGGCACGAGTACGACCCCAACGGCGACGGCAAGGGCATGGACGGTGCCAATGGCTCCGGTGAAGTGATTGATGCCGAAGTCAAAACCATCGAGAACCAGCCCCTGCAAGAAGAACTCGACGAAGCCTACGGTGACGGCAAGCTGGCTGCTCAAGAAGGGAAAGAGCAAAGCGATTGCCCCGTGATGAAGGGTGCGCTCTGCATCGAGTGGATTAAAGGCTGGAAGTCCTGGCACCAAGAAAACAACACTGAATGGTGGCAAGAGTTCGGCAGCGATGACGGCCTCGGCGGGGAGGCAGCATGAGGAACATGAGCTTTGCGCTGACCACTCGCCAAGTGCGCGAGAAGTCCAAAGACGTGACGCGCCGCCTTGGGTGGCTGCATCTCAAAGTGGGCGAGGCATTCCAGCCCGTGGCGAAGTGCATGGGGCTACGGCCTGGGGAAAAAATTGAGCGCATTGGGGATGCCGTCGTCACGGTTTCGACGCGGCGCGAACCGTTGCGACGCATGACCGACGAGCCGGAGTATGGGCGCGAGGAATGCCGACGCGAGGGTTTTCCTGAAATGTCGCCCGAAGAGTTCGTGGCGATGTTTTGCGCGACGCACAAGGGTTGCACGCCGGAGACCACGCTGACGCGGATTGAATTCAGGTATGGGGGTGCAGGATGAACGCAATGCTTGAAAAGGCTGTTCTCAGTGAAGAAGAGTTGCAGCAAATCACTGGTTACACAACACCGCTTCGTCAATTGGACGTGCTTCACAAACGCGGCTTCACCCGCGCATACCGCGCCCGTGATGGCCGAATTGTTTTGGAGAGGCCGCATTATCTGGCGGTTTGCCGTGGGGAATTTTCTGGGGATAGAGCTACCACCGTAGCTTCATCGGTCAATGTCGCATTTCTTAAAAGAGCATGAATCGTCGTCGAGAAAAGCCGGATGGACTGCCTTATCGCGTGTATGAGCGCCGAGGCACGAGAACCTACAGCATTGGCTACAAGCAAACCAACGGGCAGTGGGCATTTCGGTATTCATGCCCTGCCAATGACAACAACCAAATTGGCGAGCTGCGGAGAAAGGCAATCACTGAATCGGCCTTGCTGAATCATGGTGTCAGATCAACGGGGCAAACCGAAGAACTCATTGATGCTTGGTTCACTTGGCAGGAATCATTACCAGCGACCGACCTGAAACGTCGCGCCGACTCAACGCTGCGCGAAAACAGGCGCGAGGCGAAGAATTTGAAACTCGCATTCGGGCACATTGACCCGGCTGCCATTACGAAAACCGACGGATACACCTATCTGGATGCCTGCGTTCAAGCAGGACGACCAGAGAAAGGCAACAAAGAGATTGCCCTGCTGCAAGTGATTCTTGAATACGGGGTTCGGATTGGACGTATTACCGCGAACCCGTTGATGCGTATTCGCAAAAACCAAACTGTGAAGAAACGTCGTCACGTCACCGACGGCGAAATGGCGCTCGCCCTTGAGGTAGGGCGCAGCAAAGGCGGGGCGCGACATATCGTCGCGCTGGCGCTTAAAACCGCGTGGCTTTGCGTTCGTCGGTCTGTTGAGGTGCGTGGCATTACGCGGGACTCAATCCGCGATGAGGGGATTTTGTGGCAGGACGGCAAAAGCAAGACCAAGCCCGCTGTGCTGATTGAGTGGACGGACGAGCTACGCACAACCATGACCGAGGCGCTTGCCGTCAAGCGGTATCACGTCGCAGGCTCGTTCTTTGTCTTCGGCAACATGAAGGGGCAGCGATACACAAAAGGCGGCTGGAAAGCCATGCTGCACGACCTGATGCAGGCATGTGTCATCGAGGCCGAGAAGCGCAACATCCCGTTTGCGCCGTTCAGTCTCCAAGACTGCCGCCCCAAGGGGGTGAGTGACAAGCTGGCATCCGGGCAAACCGACACCCAGGAAGCAACGGGGCATTCCAGCGAGCGGATGATTCGCCAAGTTTATGACCGCCGCGCAGTCAAAAAAGCCAAACCCGTTCAGTGAACGATATTCCAAACTTTGGAATATGAAAAGAAAAACGGGTTAGCAATTTCTCGCTAACCCGTTGATTTTATTGGCGGAGTGGACGGGACTCGAACCCGCGACCCCCGGCGTGACAGGCCGGTATTCTAACCAACTGAACTACCACTCCATCGATTGCGCTTGACTGCGGGCGCGACAACACGCCCTCCGGAAAACATCCTGATCGACCTTGGGCGCTGACGCAGGATAAAGGTGGCGTCCCCACGGGGATTCGAACCCCGGTACCAACCGTGAAAGGGTTGTGTCCTAGGCCTCTAGACGATGGGGACCCGGACGAAGCTTTTAAAAACAGCCATGTGGAATCCACATGGCCTCCCGCATAGAGCCGCATATTATACACGAGGTTTTTTTTCACGCCAGTGAAAGTTTCGTGTTTCCGTAGGAATTTTGGGCCTTTCGGCCAAATGCGGGAAAAGCGTCCTTCCATCAGACGTTTCGCCGCCAGGGCTTCCGGTAAAATACGCCTCATGAAAATCCTCGCTTTTGAGACGGCGGCAGATCCGGGAACGGTCGCGCTCTGGCACAACGGCCATTGCAGCGTTCACCGCTGCCCGGAAGGACAGCCCAATTCGTCGTCGCTATTGCCGCTGGCGGCAAACTGCTTGCGCGAAGCAGGGTTCGGGATTGGGGATATGGATGGAATCGCGTTCGGAGAAGGTCCCGGTTCTTTTACGGGGCTGCGGATCGCCTGCGGAATCGCGCAGGGCATATCCGTCGCGCGGAATATTCCCCTGCTCGGTGTCGGAACGCTGGATGCCATGGCCCACATTTCCGGAGGAGAGCGCGTAATTGCTTTGCTGGACGCGCGTATGGGTGAAATTTATGCCGGGTTTTTCGAAAAAGGCAGGCGCGCCGAAGAAAGTATTGGCGTTTATACCCCTGAAACCATTCCGCTCCTTTCGTCCGGCGGCTGGCTTGCGTGCGGAAACGGACTTGCGGTTCCGGGAGTCCGTGAGCGCATTGCTTCATGCGTCGATGTTTGGCGGCCAAATATTCTTCCGGATGCCGGTGGGATTGCCTGTCTGGCGGCTGCGCGATTCGCGCGCGGCGAGCGAATTGATCCGTCAGAGGCAACATCGCTCTATGTGCGCGACAAGGTGGCGAAAACCGTCGCCGAACGTAAAGCGGAAGAGGATGATGTATGGACTCGCTGACTTCACGGCCCGCTTTTTTTCCGATGATGCCCGCCGATATCGACGAAGTACTTTCCATCGAGACCCATGTCAGCGCTTTTCCCTGGGCGCGCGGTCATTTCATGGACTCTATTCTGGGCGGACATTCCACGAAAATATGCCGCATAGGCGGCAAGCTCGCCGGCTACCTGGTTGTAATGATGGCCGTCGATGAAGCGCATCTACTCAATATCGGCGTTGACGAAAAATTTCATGGACAGGGAATTGGCGCTTCCCTGCTCCGCCATGCGATGGATATTGGGTTAAATGACGGAATGAAACGTCTTTTGCTGGAAGTACGCCCATCCAACGCGCAAGCGCTCGCGCTATACCGGCATTACGGCTTCCGGCAGATCGGCGTGCGGCGCGGTTATTATCCGGCGAGCGGCGGACAGCGCGAGGATGCGCTGGTGCTGACGCGCGCGCTGGAGGACATTTTCGCGTGAAACTCTCGCGCCGGAAGATTTTCGATGAAATGGGCGTGTCGCCCTACTGGGTTTTGCGTGGCGCCCCAGAGGCAACCGTCCGGTTTCGGAAAGAAAACACGTCTTTTCGGGACGAAATGCCGGAATCCGCGGAAAAACGCGCCCCTCTTCCGGAAATGCCTGTTCCGGATGCCGCTCCGGAAAGCGCCGCGCCCATGCCGCGCGTACCGCCCACACCGCCCTCCCCGGCATCCTCACCGGAGCGGGAAGATTCGCGCGCCGGCGAAATCGCCAGGATGGACTGGCCGCAGCTACGCCAGAGCATTGCCGAATGCCGCGCCTGCGGATTATGCGCGAAACGCAAACAGGCAGTTCCCGGTGTCGGCGACGAACACGCCTCATGGCTTTTCATCGGCGAGGGGCCAGGCGCGGAAGAAGACGCGCGCGGAGAGCCTTTTGTCGGCCAGGCGGGAAAACTGCTCGACGCGATGCTGGACGCGATTGATCTGAAGCGCGGCGAAAACGTCTATATCGCCAATGCCGTGAAATGCCGTCCGCCCGGAAACCGGACGCCGGAAAACGCGGAGATGTCTATCTGTTTTCCTTATCTCAAACGGCAGATCGAACTGATTTCGCCCAAACTGATCGTTTTGCTCGGACGCGCGGCGGTCAATTCAGTACTCGGGATCGAAAGCGCGCTGTCAAGCTTGCGCGGAAAGCGTCTCCATTATACGGAAGACGAAATCGAGATTCCCGCCATCGTGACTTACCATCCCGCCTATCTGCTCAGAAATCTGGCGGAGAAAGCCAAGGCGTGGGAAGATATGTGCCGCGCGCGCGAATTGATGAATACGTTGCCATAGAAGACAGCTTTTTGGTGAAAAGTGTGATAAATCCCCCTGTCTGCTGGCATAATCCGTGCTGGAATGCGACTCTTGAAGAGAGCCGCGCTGTGAATGGTGCGGCTTGCGCGGGCATGCTCAGACGCTTGTCCAGAAAAACCTTCGTAAAAAGGGTGTTTGCCGATGAGTAACAAAATTCTGGTTTATGCCGCCGTGTCCGGTATCGCGGACGACGGCGAATATGGCGCGAACAATCCGGTCAAGCGCCGCCTGACCCGGATTGAGCGCGTTGTCACGGCCTACCAGGGAGAGATCATCGACCGTTCGGACCGTAATCTGTGCGCGGCTTTTCGATCGAGCGATTCCGCGCTGCTCGCCGCCTGCGAAATGCAGCACCGTTGCAGTACCCTGCAGCAACAATTCAAACGGCATGCCGCGCTTCGCGTCGGCATTTGCCTGGACACGGATGAGCCAGGCAACGCGGTAGACATGGCCAGCGCGCTGGCCATCCTCGACAACGGCATCATTGTGTCGGACGATGTCGTCTCCCGTTTCAATTCCGAGCTGCGCTTGCTGGTTTCTCCTCTGAAAGCGCCGTCGATCGACATTCCTGTCTGTTCCATCGACTGGCGTCTCGAAGTTCCGATGGGAATATTGTGCGGCGACCCGCCTCTGGATCCCGACACCCTTATTGAAAGCGTCGAGGAAATAAAACCCCGATCCAGATCGAAATCCAGAGAGTCTTTTTTGACTTTGCGTTACAAGGAAAAAGAAGTTCTGCTAACGCGCGATATTCCGGTAATTACGCTTGGGCGCGATCAACAGAACAATCTGGTTTTCGAAAACGATTTTCGTGTCTCGCGCAATCATTGCCGGATCGAATGGCGCGCCGGCAGAGTTGTCCTAACCGACATCAGCACCAATGGAACAAGCGTGACGGACGAAAACGGCAAGGAAGTGCTGATCCGGAAATCGTCCATCGATATCCGTGGACGCGGTCTGATTCTTCTTGGCCGCACCTTCCCGGGCGATCTGGACTGCGGCGTCCAGTTTTCGACGAACTAGAATTCCGGCGCGAACGCCGGAAAATTCATACAACGCCTAACGGCTTTTTATCATGGTTCCGATTCCCCTGTCCGTCAATATTTCGAGGAGCAGGGCATGTTCAACGCGGCCGTCGATGATGTGAACGCTTTTGACGCCGTTGCGCGCGGCGTCCAGCGCAGAAGCGATTTTTGGGAGCATGCCGCCTGACAGCGTTCCGTCCTCGACCATATCATCGATCTGACGGGGCGTAATGCCGGTAATCAAGGAACCGTTTTTATTGAGTACGCCCGGCGTATTGGTTAACAAAATCAGCTTTTCTGCGTTCAGTATTTCCGCCATTTTCCCGGCGACAATGTCCGCGTTGATGTTGAAAGTCTCGCCGTTTTCGCCGACGCCAATCGGCGCGATGACCGGGATAAAGCCGCCCGCTTGAAGGTGGCCGATCAGATTCGGGTTGATCTGGGTGATTTCGCCGACCTGGCCTACGCTGATGGGATTTTCTGGATTCTGTCTGTTCGGCAAAAGAAGTTTTCTCGCCTGAATCATGCTGCTGTCCTTGCCCGTCAGGCCGACCGCGCGTCCTCCCGCCTGGTTGATCAGGCTGACAACGTCCTTGTTGACCTGTCCGCCCAGAACCATTTCGACGATTTCCATGGTTTCGCCATCCGTCACGCGCATTCCCTGGATGAACTCGCCCTTTTTGCCGACCCGCGAGAGCAGGGTTTCGATTTGCGGCCCGCCGCCATGCACGACGGCAATATTCATCCCGACCAGTTTCAGCAGAACAACGTCACGCGCGAAACTTTTTTTCAGCGCTTCGTCGGTCATGGCATTTCCGCCATATTTGACGACGATGGTTTTACCATGAAATCGCCGGATGTAAGGAAGCGCTTCGGCGAGGATGGCCGCGTTCTGCTCGGGAGAAATTTGAATGGTCATGACGGCTCCTTGAAAAACGGGCGAATTCTACTCGCTGGCGCGATAAATAAAAACCCTGGGCCTGTTTCCGGCATTCAGGGAGCACTCATCGAATGCCGATACTTTATATAGACGATTTCAAGCGATTTTCTTCATTTCTTTAAAAAGAATCGCTTGAAGACATGAGGCTGTTTTCTTGACCTTCTTGTTTTTCTAGCTGTTTTTAAAGTAAAACTGCTTTAGAACGTGTATCTATATTGACATCAAAGCTGTTTTTATAGAAAAACTTAACAGAAATCCAGAATTTCCAATGCTTTCGTTGAAAAAAATCTGGAATATTTTATGGATTTCGCTCTTTTTTCATCATTACTTCCCGCGCGATAAGCTGAATCGCGTCGCGGTTACTCCACGAAAAACATTTGTCCACCGCCTCTTCCCACGGAAGCCAGCAATAGTCTGAGTGTTCGCCGGGCGCGAGCCGGACGGAAGATTCACGCGCGGCTTCAAGCGAATAAACGTGCTCGGTGTTGTATTCGACGTCCGGCGCATAACGGTGACGCCAAAGCATATGGATACCAAAGACGTTAGTAATGCGCCAATCCCGGAAATCGCGGGCGGGCGCGGCGATGCCTGTTTCCTCGAAAACCTCGCGCCGCGCCGCTTCGAACGGAGATTCGTTTTCTTCCAGGCTGCCGGTGACGGATTGCCAGTAGCCCGGAAAAAGCGCGCGCTCAAGCAGCAGAATCCGCAGGTCTTTCGTATGGATGACGGCCAGCACCGAGACGGGCCGTTTGTATCCAGTCATGGAAAGCGCTCAGAGACAACGCTTGGTTTCGTGGCCGGCCTGTGTCAAGCGGATTGCGAAATTTTTGGCGCGGGCCGGATATGCAGTTCGCGCAACTGCCTGTCGGAAACCTCGCTGGGCGCGTCCGTAAGCAGACACTGCGCGCGCTGCGTTTTTGGAAAGGCGATGACATCGCGAATCGAATCCGCGCCGGCCATCATACTGACGATCCGGTCAAGACCAAACGCCACGCCGCCGTGCGGGGGGGCGCCATAATTGAGGGCGTCAAGCAAAAAACCGAATTTGAGTTTCGCTTCCTGCCCGTCAATTCCAAGAGCATTGAAGACCTGTTTCTGGATATCCGCGCGGTGTATCCGGATCGAGCCGCCGCCGAGTTCCCAGCCGTTCATCGCCAGATCGTAGGCCTTGGCCAGGCATTTACCCGGATCGCCGAGAAGCAGGGGCACATGTTCGTCTTTCGGACTCGTGAAAGGATGGTGACAGGCGACCCAGCGCTTGGCTTCGTCGTCGTATTCGAACATCGGGAAATCGACGATCCACAGCGGCGCCCATTTCATTTCGTTGACATGGGCTTTTTCATGGCCGATCCGGACACGCAAGGCGCCGAGCGCATCATTGACGATTTTCGCCTTGTCCGCCCCGAAAAAGATCAAGTCGCCTGTTTGAGCGCGGGTACGTTCGACAATGGCTTTCAGGGCGTTTTCATGCAGGTTTTTCACGATCGGCGACTGCAGGCCGGAATCGTCGAGCCGCGTGACATCGTTGATCTTGATATAGGCCAATCCCTTGGCGCCGTAAATTCCGGCGAAACGGGTATATTCGTCGATTTCGCCGCGGGTCAGCGAAGCGCCGCCTGGAATGCGCATTGCGGCAACCCGGCCGTTTTCGCTGTTGGCGGGTGTCGAAAAAACCTTGAAAGGCACGTCCTTGACAGCATCTGTAATATCGACGAGTTCCAGCGTCACGCGCAGATCCGGCTTGTCCGAACCATAACGCCGCATGGCTTCCGCGTAGGTCAGGCGGGGAAACGGGTCGGGCAATTCAACGCCGATGGATTCCTTGAAGACATGACGAAAGAGATTTTCCATGATTCCGATGATCGCGCTTTCATCCAGGAAGGAGGTTTCAATATCGACCTGGGTGAATTCGGGCTGACGGTCGGCGCGCAAATCTTCATCGCGGAAGCATTTGGTGATCTGATAATAACGGTCGAAACCGGCGATCATCAAAAGCTGCTTGAAAAGCTGAGGCGATTGCGGCAAGGCAAAGAATTGCCCCGCGTTAACGCGCGAAGGCACCAGATAATCGCGCGCGCCCTCCGGCGTGCTTTTCGTCAGCATCGGCGTCTCGATGTCGATGAACCCCGCCTCGTCAAGAAAACGGCGGAAAGCGCGCGCGGCTTTGTAACGCAGTTCAAGGTTCTTCTGCATCTGGGGACGGCGAAGATCAATGACACGGTGCTGCAAACGAACGTTTTCGGAAAGATTGTCGTCATCAAGCTGGAATGGCGGCGTAACGGAAGGATTCAGTATTTCGAGTTCACTGCAGAGTATTTCGACTTCGCCGCTGTCCATGTTCGGATTGACCGTTCCTTCGGGCCGTGCGCGCACTTTCCCCGTGACTCTAAGGCAAAATTCGTTCCGGATGGATTCCGCGGCGCTGAACATTTCCGGCCGGTCGGGATCACAGACAATCTGGGCCAGTCCCTTGCGGTCGCGCAAATCGATAAAAATGACACCGCCGTGGTCGCGGCGGCGCTGCGCCCATCCGCAAAGAGAGACTTCCTGACCGATATGACGCAAATTGACCTGTCCGCAATAATGAGTTCGCATGTTGATTCCAAAAAATCGTTGGGGTGATTATGTGCGTGCCGGCGCGCCGGTTTCGGCGGCGTGACCGTGCGGAGGAGGCGCGATGACCCCCATCGAGATGATGTACTTCAGGGCTTTTTCGACATCCATATCAAGTTCAACCACATCCTGTTTTTTCACCATCAGAAAAAAACCGGATGTCGGATTCGGCGTCGTCGGGACATAGACGCTGATGTAATCGCTTCCGAGATAATCGGCGATGTCCCCACCCGGCGTTCCGGTGAGAAAGGCGATCGTCCAGACATCGCGGTGGGGATAGCGTACCAGCAAGGCTTTGCGGAAGGCGTTTCCCGAAGACGAGAAAAGCGTGTCCGAAACCTGCTTGACGCTGTTATAGATTGAACTGACAACCGGAATGCGATCCAGGAATTTTTCCCACCATCCGACCAGCCGTTGTCCGATGAAGTTGGTCGTCAGAACCCCTGTGAGCAGGATGATAAACAACGACACGGCAATGCCGATGCCCGGAATGTTGAAGCCGAAAAGATTCTGGGGCCGAAGCGCGGGCGGAAGCAGGAGCAGTGACTGGTCGGCAGTGTTGGCGATCAGGAATAGAACCCATGCCGTGATCGCCAACGGAATCCAGATCAGCAGCCCGGTAATGAAGTAACGTTTTATCAGCTGGCGGCGCACGCATCCGCTCCAGGACAGCATTTACAGGCGGGAGAATGTTCGTGTTTCTGCGTGGATTCCTTGTCCGTAGAAGGCGTGTTCTTGAAATCCGTGGCATACCAGCCCTGGCCTTTCAACTGGAATCCAGCCGCGGTCACCTGTTTCCTGTAAGTCTGCTCGCCGCACTGCGGGCATGTGTCCAAAGACGGCGCGCTCAGTTTTTGCAGATGGTCTTTTTCAAAACCGCACGAAACGCAACGGTAAGCATAAATAGGCATAATCGAAAACCTCTGGAAATCAAAAGATGGCGAATTATAGCTGAAAGAAGTCTTTTCAATCATCCGCCATAGCCGGAACGCGGTCAGCCCAAACGGAGATAAAAACGTATCAGTTCATTGCCCCAGAACAGGATGACAAGCCCGGCAGACGCCAGGTAAGGGCCGAAAGGGATGGGAATATCCCTGCCGCGGCTCGCCACGACGATCAGGCCAATGCCGACGACGGCTCCCACGAGCGACGAAAGCAGGATAATCGCGGGCAACGCTTGCCATCCAAACCACGCGCCAAGCGCTGCCAGCAGCTTGAAATCCCCATGCCCCATGCCTTCTTTTCCCGTGCAGAGTTTAAAAATCCAGTAAACCGACCACAGGGAAAGATAACCCGCCATCGCTCCAGCAACCGCCGATCTGAGCGGGACATAGGTATCGAACAGGTTGAACAGCAGCCCGGCCCAGATCAAGGGAAGGGTGATCGTGTCCGGAAGATACTGGGTGTCGAAATCGATAAATGCCAGCGCGATAAGCGAATAGGCCAACACAAGCGCCCCAACGGCGCCCCACGTCACGCCGAAACGCAAGGCGACCGACACGGAAAGCAGCGCGGTCAGGGCTTCGACAGCGGGATAACGCATGGAAATCGGCGCGCGGCACGCGGAACACTTTCCTCGCAGGAAAATCCAGCTCGCTACGGGGATGTTTTCCAGCGGCGTAATTGTGTGTCCGCAGCGCGGGCAGCGCGAACGCGGCGTCGCGAGCGTCAGCGCCTCCCGTTCTGAAGAGGCGGGAATTCCCTGCAATTCGGCGCATTGATCGCGCCAGTCGTTTTCCATCATTCGCGGCAGACGATGGATGACAACGTTGAGAAAACTGCCGAACGACAATCCCAGCAGGCCGCACACAAAAGGGAAAACAGCGGGGTCGAGCAACCCCGCCACTCCGTGAAACATCATGAAACCACAGAACCCAGTTTGAATATCGGCAGATACATGGCGATGACCAGGCCGCCGATCAGCACGCCCAGAATGACCATGATCACGGGTTCCATGAGGCTGGAAAGCGCTTCGACGGCGTCGTCGACTTCCTGCTCGAAAATGGCCGCGACTTTGTCCAGCATCGAATCAAGCGAGCCGGATTCCTCGCCGATGGCAACCATTTGAAGCACCATGTTGGAAAAGATTTCTCCGCGGTTTTGCATGGCCGACGTCAGACTGATGCCTGTACTGACTTCTTCCTGGATCTGCTGCGTCGCTATTTTATAAACATAGTTGCCGGCGGCGCCTGCTACGGAATCCAGCGATTCGACCAGCGGCACGCCCGCCGCGAACATGGTCGCCAGCGTCCGCGTCCAGCGCGCGATGACAGCCTTGCGGATGATGTCTCCAAAAAGCGGAAGACGGAGAAACAGCCTGTCGAACGCGATCTGCATGGGCACTGAGCGTCTCCATGCGAAGAAAAACGCCCAGATTGCCCCCCCCAATCCACCGAATATGGCCCACCAATAAGCCATGAAGAAATCCGACATCGCGATAACGATTATCGTAGGCGTGGGAAGATCCGCGCCAAAACTCTTGAAAATGTCCTTGAAAGCCGGGATGACGAAAATCATGATGACGGTCGTGATGATGAAAGCGACGATAAGGATCGCCGTCGGATAAAACAGTGCCGATTTGATTTTCGCCTTGATGGCGAGCATTTTTTCCTTGTAGGTCGCCAGGCGGTCGAGCAGGGTTTCAAGAATGCCCGCCTGTTCACCCGCTTCGACGAGATTGCAGTAGAGCGCGTCGAAGTGGAGCGGGAATTTACGGAAAGCCTGTGAAAGCGAACTTCCCGTTTCCACATCCCCTTTGATGTCCAGCAGGAGTTTTCCGACGGCCGGATTGTCGTGTCCGCGGCCGACGATTTCGAATGTCTGAAGAAGCGGAACACCGGCGCGCATCATGGTAGCCAGTTGCCGCGTGAACATCGCGATGTCTTTCTCGGCGACTTTCCCGCCGCCGCCGGAGGCTTTTTTCGTGATTTTCGTGACAAGGACGCCTTGTCTGCGGAGCATGGCATTGACGACTGTCGGACTTTGCGCCTGGATCTCGCCGCGGATGATTTTCCCGGTCTTGTTCTTGCCAATCCACAGATAAGTATATGTCTTGACATTCTTGACTTTCGATTCAGGCTTCTTCGGGGCACTGCGCGCCACTGCCGGACGGGTTGCTGTCGCCATGTCGACTCCTTATGATCTATGCATTCGTGCTTCCAAGGATCTCTTCAAGCGAAGTGAGTCCCTGCTTGACCTTGAGCAGTCCCGAACGGCGAAGGTCATTAACGCCCTCCTTGCGGGCTTGCATCGCGATATCGAGCGATGTTCCGTTTGACATGATAATGCGCTGCGTTTCTTCGGAAACGGGCATGACCTGGTAGACGCCAACGCGCCCATTGTATCCGGAACCTTTACAGCGCTCGCATTCGCCCGGACCGTAGAGCATCCAGCTTCCATCGAGTTCCTCTTCGGCAAAACCCGCCTCCAGAAGCGCACTGCGCGGAATATTGTCGAGGGGCTTCTTGCAGGTGCACAAACGGCGGACGAGGCGCTGCGCCGTAATCAGAAGGACGCTGGAGGCGATATTGAACGCCGGGATACCCATATTGAGCATACGCGTCAACGTCGAAGGCGCGTCATTGGTGTGAAGCGTTGAGAGCACCATGTGACCTGTCTGGGCGGCCTTGATGGCGATTTCGGCAGTTTCCAGATCGCGGATTTCGCCCACCATGATGATATCCGGATCCTGACGCAAGAAGGCCTTGAGCGCGACGGGAAAAGTCAGGCCCTGTTTGTCGTCGACATTGACCTGGTTAATCCCCGGCAAGGGAATTTCGGCGGGGTCTTCGGCTGTCGAAATATTGATTCCCGGCTCGTTGAGAATGTTGAGGCAGGTGTAGAGCGAAACGGTTTTTCCGGAACCTGTCGGGCCGGTAACCAAGACCATTCCATAAGGACGACGAATGGCGTCGAGCAGAACGGCTTTTTGTTCCGGTTCATATCCCAAAGCTTCGATACCGAGCGTCGCGCTGCTGGGATCCAGAATACGCAAGACGATTTTTTCACCGTACATGGTCGGCAACGTACTGACCCGGAAATCGATCGCCTTCGTTTTGGAAAGGGCAAGCCGCATCCGGCCGTCTTGCGGAACGCGCTTTTCGGCGATGTTGAGGCGGGAAATAACCTTGATGCGCGAAGCAATTTTCTCTTTGATGGCAAGCGGAGGCGATGAGATTTCGCGCAGCGCGCCATCTACGCGGAAACGGATGCGGTAATTTTTTTCGTAAGGTTCAAAGTGAATATCCGACGCGCCATCGTTGATGGCGTCCGTCAGGGTTTTCTGGATGAATCTGACGATAGGCGCATCTTCGACAGAATCATCGTCTTCGGTTTCCCCTTGCGCAGGCGTTTCCTCTTCGAGCTCGAAGTTGAATTCCTCTCCGGCGGCCCCTCCGGACGCTTCCTGGGAAGACGCGATGAGCTTGGCCACAACGGGCGCCAGCGCGGTCTCGTCGATGATAATCGGATCGACGACCGCGCCGGTCTGGAAACGAATCGCGTCAAGCGCGCGCAGGTCGGTCGGATCGGAAATGCCAAGCGACAGACGGTTGCCGCGCTTGTATAACGGGACGACGCGATGTATCGCGATCAGTTTGGGATCGACCGTCGTCAGAAAAACGGAATGGTCGAACGCATTGATGTCGAGTAACGGATAACCGAACGTATCGGCGATGAAACGGGCAAATTTCGGCGTCTCGGCCCGGCGTGACTTGGCCAGCTGCTCAATGAATGAAATACCCGCGACGGAAGCCTGTGCCAAAAGCGATTCGGCGTCGTTCTTCGCGATTATGCCTGCTTGCACGAATGCGCGCGCAAGATCGCTCCGGGCGGTTTGCTGGGGATTGTCAGTCATGGCTTATAACAATATTCATGAAAACGAACCATATCCAATCGACTCGATAAAGCGCACAGTATATGGCAATTTGATGAGTCATGTCGATTCAATGAACCGATGTCTCCGGGCGGCGCGAAACCGGCATCGAAGAAGCGCGAAACAAAAGCTCCTGTAGAATACACAAACTTTATTACATCACCAAGTCCCGGAACACGATGCTCGATAACCTGACCCAACGCTTTACGCGTATTGTAAAAACGCTTCGCGGCGAGGCGCGGCTGACCGAAACAAATATTGCGGAAGCATTGAGGGAAGTTCGTCTGGCATTGCTGGAAGCGGATGTGGCTTTGCCCGCCATCAAGGCGCTGATCGCTTCCGTCAAGGAAAAAGCGCTCGGCGAAGAGGTGATCGCCTCGCTAACGCCCGGGCAGGCGCTGATAGGCGTCGTTCATCGGGAACTGACGCGGCTCATGGGGCCGGAGCATCAGGAAATCAATCTGGCGACACAACCCCCCGCCGTAATCCTGATGGCGGGTTTGCAGGGCGCGGGCAAAACGACAACCGTGGGCAAACTGGCCAAATTGCTGCGTGAACAGCGGAAAAAAAAAGTACTGGCTGTTTCATGTGACGTATATCGCCCCGCCGCGATCGAGCAGTTAAAAACAGTAGCAGCGCAGGCGGGCGTCGATTTTCTGCCGTCCGCGTCATCGGACAACCCGCTGGACATCGCTTCCGGCGCGCTCGAATGGGCAAGGCGTCACTACTACGATGTGCTGTTCATCGACACGGCGGGGCGTCTGTCCATCGACGAAGCGATGATGAAAGAAATCGCCGCGCTCCACGCGGCGGTCAAACCCATAGAAACCCTGTTCGTCGTCGACGCCATGCTCGGCCAGGACGCGATCAACACTGCGCAAGCGTTCAACCAGGCTCTGCCCCTGACCGGAATCATCCTGACAAAACTCGACGGCGACTCACGGGGAGGCGCCGCGCTCTCGACCCATTTTGTCACGGGGCGCCCCATCAAGTACGTCGGTGTCGGTGAAAAACTCACGGGAATCGAGGCGTTTCATCCAGAACGCATGGCATCCCGCATTCTCGGCATGGGCGACGTGCTTTCCCTGATCGAAGAGGCCAGAAAGGAACTCGACGAGAAAAAAGCGCTCGATTTCGCCAAAAAACTCAAATCCGGCAAGAACTTCGACCTTGAGGACTTCAAAGCGCAGATCGGGCAATTGCGAAAAATGGGCGGCCTCTCGTCGATGCTCGACAAATTGCCCGCGCAATTTTCCCAGGCGGCGATCCATTTGCCCGTGGGTCAAGAAGAAAAAATGATCCGCCGCGTCGAGGGAATCATTGACTCGATGACGCCTTTGGAAAGAAGCCGCCCGGAACTGCTCAAAGCATCGCGCAAACGCCGGATCGCCGCCGGCGCGGGCGTGCCAGTGCAGGAAATCAATCGTTTGCTCAAACAGTTCGAGCAAACACAAAAGATGATGAAACAGTTTTCAAAAGGCGGCATGGCCAAGCTGATGCGCGGGATGAAAGGAATATTGCCGGGAATGCATTGATTCGCCTTTCGCTCCGGCTGCCTGAAAAAGGGTTTCGCGCGGCCTGCCGGACGAACGCGAGCCGGGTTGCCGGGAAATCCCTTCAATTGAATATGATAGAGTGTTTTATTCCAGAATCGTTCGCCGGAGATTCCCGTCACCCGGAAAGTTTTTTTGAAAAATCCATGAAAAAATGAGAATGTGTAAAATAATACTCACGCTCTTAAGGAATTTTATTAAACAAAGTGCGATGTAAAAAAAGGAATTTCAGAGTCTCTATAACGTTCCTAAAGCATTTTATGTATAAAAAGATAATAAAATTGCTTGGGAACGTACTATTTAATTCCCTAAAATCCGTATTTTTTAAGCAAGAAATTAGCGACAGCCCTGAAGGCGCTGTCGCTCTAACATCATTGGCAAGGGGTTTGCATCCCCTTGCCAATGGCTAGGGTCGAAACCCCGGCCTTCAGGCCGGGGTTTCAAACCGGAGTTAGTTTTACGATGAAATCCATAAAACAGGCCGGACTTCAGGCGATTACAGAGGCCGTCATACTGTTTTTTTGAAGATATTCCGGTAATTACCGCTTCTCCCCAGGGCCGAGCTGCCTGAATCAGGGCATCGCCGTGACAGCGACAATCTTGAAATCCGGTTCCGGCACTCTCCAGTTCGCTGTCGCTCAGGCGATGGAAGCGCCTTGAGCGCGTACTTGTCATTATTGTCTTGCCGCGCCATCCATCATGAAACCTGAAAGACGCCTACCCGCTGTTTACGGTTCTCGGATAAACTGATGGCGTTTTTGGCAACTCCTGTCTTTCTGATCAAATTCGAGGTGCGGCATTGAAAGTCGTCATTCTGGCCGGAGGTTACGGCACTCGCATCAGCGAAGAGAGCCATCTTCTGCCCAAGCCGATGATCGAAATCGGCGGAAAGCCGATTCTCTGGCATATCCTGCGTTACTACTCCGCATTCGGGTTCAACGAGTTCGTGGT
>JAITGN010000024.1 GCA_031280565.1 Accumulibacter sp.
GACAAGGGCGGTATCGCTTCGAGCGGCTTGCCGTCCGTCTTGTTCGTCCCGCGCGTCACGCTCAGCATGCCGCGAATCAGCCACGGCTTCGAAACGCGCCATTCACCATCAAACTCGATACCGTTGATTTCAGCCGATCCCACGTTCATACGCTGACTCAAGGCAGGCGTCACTGGAACCAGCACGATCAGATCTTTATAGCGGCTGTGAAACGCCGTCAGGCCGAATCGCGTGTTCCGTCCGTCATGGCGAATTCCCGCCTCATACACCGTGCTGTGTTCCGGTTTCAGCCCCGGCGCGGGAATTGTGAGAATCGAACCGGCGGAACTCGTTGTCGAACGCGCATTGCCTGACGGCGCGAGAAAGCCCTGGCTGATGTGCGCGACCGCGCTCCACTCCGGGGCAAATTTCCAGACACTGCCCAGACTGCCCGTCACCGGGCGATCGACGCGCTTGCGGCCCGCCGCGTCAATCGCCTGCGACGTCGCCAGCGGTTCGCCCGGAACCGGATCCCTGTCGATCACGGTTTTGATGTAGTCGAAACGCAGCGCGCCGGAGAGCGTCAGCTTTTGCGTCGCCTGCCAGTCGTCGCTCACGTGCAGGCCTATATTGGTCTGCTCCGTCCCGCGCTCCATCAAACACCACGAACCAGCAGGCCAGAGCGTCGGCCCTGTAACGGGCGGGCAGCGCGTGCCGGCCGGCCAGGTGATCGCGCCCGTTGCCGTATTGGTCTGCGAAACCTGCAGTTTGCGGCTTTTGAAGTCTTCGTTGAAAAAGTCCACGCCATACGCGAGCTTGTGATCGCCCAGCGCTTTCGTCGCGTTCAAACGCCCGCCAAAAACGGTCGGTGTATGAACCTTGATATGCATATGCGTTGTCGTCGGACTCAGCCCGCCCGCGGCATTCGTCGCGTTATCCTGATAAATGTCAGTTTCCAGCTTGCGAACGTAAAAACTCCCTTCCACCACATCCGCCCACGCCCCCGTTTCGCGCGATTCAACGCCAAGTTTTAAATACTTTTCCTTGATCGGGGCTTCACTGATCCGGAAGTAAGGCAGTCCGGGAGCCGCGCCAAGGCCGCCCGCGCGGCCGGTCGTCACGTCTTGATACCGCCCCGCAACCTCAAAACGGGTCTTCGCCGTCGGCGAGTAGCCTACACGGAAATCCACCCCTTGCGATTCGTACCGGCTGTTCTCCGCCGTCCCCTTCGGCGTCCGGTAGTCGTCCGCTTTCCGGGAGGTCACGCCAACCAGCACGTCAAAACCCTTCCCCCCTCCAATCACTTCCGCACGGCCCGCACGCATCCGGTTAACGCTGTTGTATTCCACGCCGCGTACTTTCGCTTCCAGACGAAATGGCTCGTCATGCCCCACCTTCGCACGGCGTGTGATGACATTTACAACGCCGTTCATCGCGTCCGCCCCCCAGATCGACGAGGCCGGGCCGCGAATGACGTCGATCCGTTCAACCACAAAGGGGTCAACCAGGTTCAGTTCCAGGGTGCTGCGCCCCCGAAAACGGTCACCGTCGATCGCAAGCATCGAACGCTGGGTGTTCGAGTTGAAGCCCCGCATGATAATCTGGCCGCCCAGCCCCCCCGAACGCGCAAATTCAACCCCGGGCAACGCGCCCAGCGCTTCCTGGATTCCACCGGACGTACCGTGCGAGTGAAGCTCTTCTTTCGATACAACACTGATCGCGCGCGGCGAATCTTCCAGACGCGAGGACGATTTCGTCGTCGAAACAAAGACTCCGCCCAACGTCACTTCTTCCGTTTCTCCCCCCGCTGACCACGACAGCGACGGAAATACCGAAAACAGCGCGAGAATAACCGCCGATGGTTTCAGAACGTTCACGCCGCCGCCAATGCCACGAACAGCGCGGCACATAGATTTCGTTTCCATAACCCCCCTCAAGAATCCACTCAAGAAAACCGCTCCGGCGCGCGCTTTTCAAAATACCCGCCGGATGCGACACGCACTTCTCACCGTTGTTCCCTGCCTGTTTGTTTCAACATCCCGAATCACGGCGACGAGTATAGTGGAGCGAATCTCATTTAGTCAATAGGAACGATTATTATTTGTTACTGAATTCTTTTTAAAAGGCGCTTGAAACGTCCCTGGAACATCCGTTCCTGCTTCGACAAGCTCAGCACGAACGGGAATAGGCGTTGCCGGTGATTTGGCAAACTCGGCGCAGGCGGGGTTTTAACACGCTCGCCACGAATGGAAAAAAACAGAATCCAAGATAAAAATAACGTTCTTAAGCCATTTTTAATCTCTTCGGGTTTTCGGAGACCTCCTTTTCAATCCATTCACCCTGCCCCGTCCTGAGCCTGGCGAAGGAATCTTGTCGAAGAATATCTTTCCAATCCGTTCGCCCTGCCTGTCCTGAGCCTAACGAAGGAGGCTTATCGAAGAGCGCCTTTCCAGTCCGTTCGCCCTGCCCCGTCCTGAGCTTGTCGAAGGAAGCCTGTCGAAGGGTAAGGACTGGAAAGGCTGAGCGTCCGTTCATACTTCGACAAGCTCAGTACGAACGGGAATAGGCGTTGTCGAGGGTTCGGAAGACTCTGCACAAACGGATTGAAAAAACCACTTACGACCTGGAGCGTCCGTTCATACTTCGACAGGCTCAGTACGAACGGAGATAGGCGTTGTCGAGAGTTCGGCAAACTCGGCGCAGGCGGGGTTTTAGAGCGTTTTTCGTTCAAATGACCGCAAAATCCCGCAGGTGATGAAGTGGCGCTGTTTCCTTTCACCACCGTTCGTGGTGATTTTGCCGGGACACATCGACGACATCTATTTCCGTTCGTACTGAGCCTGTCGAAGTATGAACGGACGCTCCGAGGTCTTCCCAACGCCTCGCTAATCAGGGTTGTTCAAGGTAAAGACATTCCTGGCCTTTCCAGTCCTTACCCTTCGACAAGCTCAGGGCGAACGGATTGGAAAGGTGTTCTTCGACAAGCTTCTTTCGACAGGCTCAGGACGGAGCAGGGTAAATAGATCGGAAAGGCGGAGGCCGTCCTCTCCCGCCCACATGCCGCTATTTGAATCGAAAATGCTCTAGCACGCTTACCACGAATGGCAAAAAAACAGGGCAGAAGATAAAAACAACGTCCTTAAGCCATTTTTAATTTCTTTAGGTTTTCGGAGAACGGATTGGAAAGATATTTGGAGCGTCCGTTCCTGCTTCAACACGCTCAGCACGAACGGAGATGAGTGGCTTCGGCTTGCCACTGCGAACAGCGAAAAGAGAACGGAGGACGCGCGTGCCACGGGCCGCCAGATTTTCTTGAACGGCCCGCGCGTTTTGCAGATCAGACGGCGGATTCTCCTGTTTCGCCGGTACGGATCCGGACGACCTGGTCGACCGCCATGACGAATATCTTTCCGTCACCGATTTTGCCTGTCCGCGCCGCTTTGACAATCGCTTCAATCGCGCTTTCGACTTCGTTGTCGGCGACGACGATCTCCACTTTGACTTTCGGCAGGAAATCGACGACGTATTCCGCGCCGCGATACAGCTCGGTATGCCCTTTCTGGCGTCCGAACCCTTTGACTTCGGTGACCGTCAGGCCGGAAACGCCGATCTCGGAAAGCGCTTCGCGGACTTCGTCGAGTTTGAATGGTTTGATGACTGCTTCGATTTTTTTCATCGTAAAGCTCCGGTTGGACCCCTCCTCCGGAGGGATGATCTTGCGGCGCGTGGAAACCTTCCCGCACCGTATCATCGTAAAACTAACCCCGGTTTGAATCCCCGCCCGTAAAAAGGGCACAAAGGCCGGAGTTTTAACCCACATCACCCGAAAGAGGCTACCCCTTTCAGGTTCGCTTTGAGTGACAGGCCTGAAAGCCTTGCCGTTAATTTCCTGATGCGGCTCCACTCATCCCGCCGGGCGCATTCGATTCATTCCGGCAAGACGCCCCGGAAAAATCTCCGGTCAAACGCCAAAAGAACTATGCGGCTATTTATTCTGTATTCCGGCGTTTTTCGAATCGTACCAGAAATCGCATCAGAACGAGTCGGCGAAGCGATTGGTGATCGGATAACGCCAGTCTTTTCCAAAACCGCGACGCGTCACTCGTATGCCGACCGGCGCCTGACGGCGCTTGTATTCGTTGATCCGGAGAAGATGGACGACTTTCCGGACATCGGCTTCGCTATGGCCGCTGGCGATGATTTCACGCGGACTCAGATCCCGCTCCATATACGCTTCGACGATCGCGTCGAGCGCCTCGTAAGGCGGAAGGCTATCCTGGTCTGTCTGTTCCGGACGAAGTTCCGCCGACGGCGCACGGGTCAGAATACGCTCCGGAATCACGGGCGAATTCGTGTTCCTCCAGCGCGCGAGGCGATAAACCCAGGTCTTCGAAATATCCCGGATCGCGGCAAAACCGCCCGCCATGTCGCCGTAAAGCGTGCAGTACCCAACCGCCATTTCCGATTTGTTCCCGGTCGTCAGAACCAGCGAACCGGTTTTGTTGGACAATGCCATCAAGATTATTCCGCGAATCCTGGCCTGAATGTTCTCTTCCGTGGCATCAGCGGGCAAGCCGGAAAATTCCTTTTCCAGCATCGCCCCGAAGGTTTCCATAGCGCGTTCGATGGAAATTTCGTCATATCTTACGTCCAGCAGCGAGGCCATTTCACGCGAATCGGCCAGGCTGATTTCCGCCGTATAGGGCGATGGCATCATCACCGCGCGAACCCTGTCCGCGCCGAGCGCGTCGACGGCAATGCACAGGGTCAGCGCCGAATCGACACCGCCCGACAAGCCGATGATCGCACCCGGAAAGCCGTTTTTACCGAGATAATCGCGCACGCCAAGAACGAGTGCCCGGTAAATTTCGGCTTCGCGCGGCTGGCGTTCTCGCGCGGAACCTCCCGCCAAAGGCTCGCTGCCGTTCAGTTCGACGTACTCCAGCGCTTCTTCGAATTTCGGCAGCTCCAGGCATACGTTGCCCCGCGAATCCAGCGCAAACGATCCGCCGTCGAAAACGAGTTCGTCCTGACCGCCAACCATATTGGCATAAATGACGGGAAGTCCGGTCGCGCTGACACGCTCCCTGACAATCTTTTCCCGCAATTCCTGCTTGCCGGTATGGTAAGGCGAGGCATTGGGCACAAGCAGGATTTGCGCGCCCAGGTCGCGCGCGCGATCCGCCGCGCCGGATTCCCAAATGTCTTCGCAAATATTAATTCCGCAACGAACGCCATTGATATCTACGACACACGGCACATCGCCCGGATCAAAATAGCGCTGCTCATCGAAAACTTCGTAATTCGGCAAACATTGCTTGTGGTAGGTCGCCGCGCGAACGCCGTCGCGGAGCAAGGTTGCCGCGTTGAAACGTTTACCCTCCCGCGCCATTGGATGTCCCACGAGCAGCGCGATGCCGCGCGCGTTTTCCGCGAGAGAACGAAGCGCCGCGTCGCAGCGCTCCAGAAAATCGCCGCGAAACAGGAGATCTTCCGGCGGATAACCGCACAGGGCCAGTTCCGGCGTCAGCATGAGGCTCGCGCCCTGCTCGCTCGCTCGGCGCGCGCAATCAAGAATCCGCGCCGTATTGCCGGAAATGTCGCCGACGGTCGGATTGATTTGGGCTATGGCGATTTTCAGGGTCATACGGGTATCCGTTTGAAAAACAGTTTTATCCGGGAACGTCCACGGACGGTGTACGGTAATTGTAGTCTGTCCGGCAGCGCGGCTGTGAAATCCCGCGAACCGTTTTTTCCCAGCCATTTATGGCGAATGTGTCGAAGCATGAACGGATGCTCCCTATCACGCCGAACCTGCCGGAGCATCGGCAATGTATATCCCCGTTCGTGGTGATTTTGCCGGAACACATTGACGACGTACATTTCCGTTCGTGCTGAACCTGTCGAAGTAGGAACGGACGCTCCCTATCATGCCGAATCTGCCGAACCATCGACAGCATCTATCTCCGTTCGTGCTGAGCCTGTCGAAGCAGGAACGGACACTCTGCCTTTCCAAAAAGCTTTTTAATCAGCTTCCTTCGACAAATTCAAGGCAAGAGAGTTCCTGGCCTTTCCAGTCCTTACCCTTCGACGTACTTCCTTCGTCAAGCTCAGGACGGAGCAAGGCGAATGGATGAAGAAGAAGCCCTATCAGCATATTCAGACTCTGGAGGCTGTGTCAAAGATTAAAAATAGCTTAAAAACGTTATTTTTGTCTTTTTCTTATTTTTTCATTGGTGGCAAGGGCGTTAAAAACCCGTCCGTGCTGAGTCTGCCGAACCATCGACAGCATCTATCTCCGTTCGTGCTGAGCTTGTCGAAGTATGAACGGACGCTCTGCCTTTCCAGCCCGTACTCTTCGGATAGTTTTTCGATCCGTATCCTTTGATCTCCGTTCGTGCTGAGCCTGTCGAAGCAGGAACGGACGCTCCAGCCTTTCCAGTCCTTACCCTTCGACAGGCTTCCTTCGACAAGCTCAGGACGGAGCAGGGTGAACGGACTGGAAAGGAGGTCTCCAGACAAGCATTGCGAGGACATCCGGCTACCAAAAATTTCAAGCGTTTTTTCTTTTTCCGGAAGCGCGGGTGTCCGGTATCCGAAACGCAGGAACAAGGCAATGTTTCCCGCTGCCGATCAAGTCGGCGCGCCCCATTCGTCTCAAGGCTTCGCGCAGAAGCGACCAGTTCGCGGGATCGTGATAGCGCAGGAAGGCTTTGTGCAGCCGACGTTTTTTCGCGGATGTGGTCACCTCAACGCGCGGCGCGTCCGTACCGATTTTTTTCAGCGGGTTGCAGCGCGCGTGGTACATCGCCGTTGCCGCCGCCATCGGCGCGGGCAGAAACGTTTGTACCTGATCCGGGCGGAAAGCGTTGCGTTTGAGCCATAAGGCCAGATTGAGCATGTCTTCGTCGCTCGTTCCCGGATGTGCCGCGATGAAATAGGGAATCAGATAGAGTTCCTTGCCTGCTTCACGCGCGAATTTTTCGAACAGCGCCTTGAAACGGTCATAGGCGGCGATGCCGGGTTTCATCATGTGCGCCAGCGGGCCTGGCTCCGTGTGTTCCGGCGCGATTTTCAGGTAGCCGCCAACGTGATGGGCGGCGAGTTCCCGGATGTATTCCGGCGAACGCATCGCCAGGTCGTAGCGCAGGCCGGAGGCGATCAAAACGCGCCGGACACCCTTGACAGCTCGCGCGGCGCGGTAAAGCCTGATCAGCGGCGAATGATCCGTCTCAAGGTTTTTGCATATTTCAGGGTAAACGCAGGAAAAACGGCGGCACAGCGACCGCGCGCGCGCGTCGCGGCAACCCATCCGGTACATATTGGCCGTCGGCCCGCCAAGGTCGGAAACGATGCCGGTAAATTCCGGCGTTCTGTCGCGTATCGCTTCGATTTCGCGCAGGACTGAGCCTTCCGAACGGCTCTGGACAATACGTCCCTCATGTCCCGCGATCGAACAGAAGGCGCAGCCGCCGAAACAGCCGCGCACGATCGCGAGCGAAAAACGGATCATCTCGTAGGCGGGTATCCGCGATTCGCCGTATGAAGGATGCGGCCGTCTTTGATACGGCAATTCATGAATGCGGTCGAGTTCTTCCATCATCAGCGGCAAAGACGGTGGATTGAGCCAGACATCGCGATCTCCATGCGCTTGAACCAGCGCGCGCGCGTTGTCCGGATTCGATTCGAGGTGAATGAGGCGCGAGGCCTGAGCGTAATGCGGCGCGGAATCACGGACTTGCTCGAAAGACGGCAGGCGTATGACAACACGTCCTTTTTCCCCGGAACGCGAATCCCGCCCCGGCGTCGCGCCGGGCGCGGAGGCATTGATTTCGACCCATTCGCCGTCCGGACGCCGGCCCGCTGCCATCATGAAACCCGTCCCCCGAAGATCGCGGATTTGCCGCATCGTCTCTCCGGCGGCGAGCCGGTGCGCGAGCGCCACGATGGCCCGCTCGGCGTTGCCGTAAATCAAAAGATCGGCCTTGGAATCGACAAGCGCCGAATGCCGCACGCTATCCGACCAGTAGTCGTAATGCGCAACGCGGCGCAGACTTGCCTCGACCGAGCCGATCACCACATTCACGCCGGGCCAGGCCTCCCGGCATCGCTGGGAATACGCTGTTATGGCGCGGTTTGGCCGCCGCCCCGCTTCGCCATTTGGCGTATAGGCGTCGTCCGAACGGATTTTCCGGTCCGAAGTGTAGTGATTGACCATCGAATCCATCGCGCCGGCGGTAATTCCGAAAAACAGGTTTGGACGCCCAAGCAAACGAAAAGCATCCGCGGAGCGCCAATCCGGCTGAGCAATAACGCCGACGCGGAATCCCTGCGCTTCAAGCAAACGTCCGATCAGCGCCGCGCCGAAACTCGGATGGTCGACATAGGCATCGCCGGAAATCAGGATAATGTCGCACGAATCCCAGCCAAGCTCGTCCATCCCGGCGCGCGACATCGGCAGAAACGGCGCGACGCCAAAACATTCCGCCCAGTAAGGCAGATAGGAAAAAAGCGGTCTGGAAGAATAATCCACGGACAAGTCACCGGCAGAATACATGCGCATCTCTCATCTCGCCGCTCCCGGCGCGGTCAAGATTGCGGAAAAAAGCAAGAAAGAAAGCGGCTTGCCATCCCCCTGAAAATGCAGGGGGGTTTGGGGCGATGTAGCGGGTTTGAACCGCTGACCCTCGGAATCACAATCCGATGCTCTACCGACTGAGCTAACATCGCCACGGTTACTCTGGCGCGCCCGGCGAGACTCGAACTCACAACCCCCGGCTTAGAAGGCCGGTGCTCTATCCGGTTGAGCTACGGGCGCGAGGCGCGGAGCGTCATGAGTCATGAAATTTCCCCGCCGGCACTACTACCTACACGACTACTGCACTACGCTTTATAACTGGTCGGGGCGGTGGGATTCGAACTCACGACCCTCTGCTCCCAAAGCAGATGCGCTAACCAGACTGCGCTACGCCCCGAGGAGGGCGAATTCTACCGGCAGGCAATCGCACGGTCAAGACGGCGAACGACGTCGAAGACGAAAAAAGCGCAACATTTTCCGTACCGCCTGGCCGTGGGCGGAGTTTTGGAGATACGAAAATACACTGGGAATTTAATCGCGTTTTCAAGCAATTCTATTGATAAAAAAGACATAAAACGGCTTGATACCGTTGTCTTTATTTCAAAAACAAATGTTTTCCCTCTTGATAAACCGAACAAAATAGCTTAAAAACGTTTGAACTATTTCTTGACATGACCAGTTAACATAAAAAATTAAAATAAAATACAGAAATGGCAAGTATTACAGAGGAACGATTCAGGAATATTTTGATGATCTTCTTGATTTGAAACGCTTTCCGGGGAATGTCTTTCCAATCCGTTTGTCCCGTCCTGAGCCTGTCGAAGGGTAAGGATTGGAAAGGCCAGGAACTCTCTTGCCTTGAATTTGTCGAAGGAGGCTGATTAAAAAACTTTTTGGAAGGCTCTGGAGGGTCCGTTCCTACTTCGACAAGCTCAGCACGAACGGAGATAGAGGGGGGGGCGATGTGTTCCGGCAAAATCACCACAGACAGGCGCTGTCGATGATTCGGCAGACTCAGCGCGGACGGGGTTTGAATACACTTACCACAAGATAGGAAGGAAGATAAAAACAACGTCCTTAAGCCGTTTTTAATCTCTTTGGATTTCCGGAGACACGCTTTCCAATCCATCCACCCTGCCCCGTTTTGAGTTTAGCAAGGAGGCTTGTCGAAGAATATCTTCCCAATCCTTACCCTTCGACAGGCTCAGGGCGAACGGAAATAAGCGTTGTCAATGCTTCGGCAGACTCGGTACAGACGGATTGGAAAGACTACTTACGATCTGGCGCGTCCGTTCATACTTCGACAAGCTCAGCACGAACGGAGATAGAGGGGGGGGCGATGTGTTCCGGCAAAATCACCACAGACAGGCGCTGTCGATGGTTCGGCAGACTCAGCGCGGACGGGGTTTGAATACACTTACCACAAGATAGGAAGGAAGATAAAAACAACGTCCTTAAGCCGTTTTTAATCTCTTTGGATTTCTGGAGACCACCTTCCCAATCCGTTCGCCCGTCCAGTTTGTCGGAGGCGTGTTTTTCAATCCGCTCGTGCTACTCTGTCTTGAGCTTGGAGAAGGAAGCTTGTCGAAGAATATCTTCCCAATCCTTACCCTTCGACACGCTCAGGGCGAACGGATTGGAAAGATATTTGGAACGTCCGTTCATGCTTCGACAGGCTCAGCACGAACGGAGATAGAGGGTGTCGATGTGTTCCAACAAAATCAGCACAAACGGCGGGGAAAGAGCGACGCGGCTTCATCGCGCGGGGGCGCATTCGTTTGAACGAAAAACGTTTTAAGAGAAAATTGTCTGAATCAAGCGAGTTCCAGCCACGGGGACCCGTTTTTTTGACACGCCACGCCGATCCGTGCCGCGCCACCGCCCAGAACGGAATTCAACGCTTCCAGCGCGAGTTCCGGCAGATTGTTCCGTTCGCTCAAATGGGCCGCGACAACGTGCTGAAGCCGTCCTCCAAATCCTTGCAGCAGGCTCGCGGCCTGAGTGTTACTCAAGTGCCCAAAACGCCCGGCGATACGCCGCCGGAGCGCTTCCGGATAATCCGAGCGCATCAGCATGCCGGAATCGTGGTTGCATTCGAGCACCAGCGCATCGCATGCACGCAACGTATCCATGATGTGCGGCGTAAGCCGTCCTGTATCCGTCAGAATGCCAAAAGAATGACGGCTGTCCGAAATGACGAACTGGACGGGTTCCAGCGCGTCATGAGGCACGGGGAATGGCAGGATGTCGAAATTTCCTATCCGGAAGGCACTATGGCTGTCGATCAGATGCGGCGGCGGCGCGTCTTCACGCAGGATGGCGCGATATGTCCCTTTTGTCATGTAGGCCGGAATATCGAAGCGCTTGCAAAATCCGAACACGCCAAAAGAATGGTCGACATGTTCGTGCGAAACAAGCACGGCGTCGATGTCTTCTGGAGAAACCGACAGGCGGGCCAGCCTTTTTTGCGTTTCGCGCGCGGAAAAGCCGCAATCGACCAGAACGCGCGTACCCTCTGATTCGATCAGGAGGGCATTGCCTTTGCTGCCGCTCCCGAGCGAGGCAAAACGCATTATTTGAGCTGGTCGAAAAGCAGGCCGAGAATCTTCTTGATCGTTTCCGGCGCGTTGGTTTTCTTTTCCTCGCCTTCGGCGGAAAGAACGCTTACGCGCGTCAGCGTTTCTTCGTTTTTCACGAAGACTCTGAAGCGCGTCGGCGGCGCATTATCGGAGCTGCTTCCGGACAACAGCCTGGAAAAAAAGCCTCCATTTTTTCCATCTTTCGCTTCGGGATCGACGTAGCGGACAAAATAGATTCCCCTGGAGCGGTCACGGTCTTCGACGGTGAACCCCACGCGGTCGAGCGCAAGCCCGACGCGCCGCCACACGCGGTCAAAGGATTCCGGCAGCTCAAGCGTCTCCAGGCCGCCCTCGCCCGGAGCGAGCTTTGCCAGATCGGGCGCTTTCTGCCTTGACGCGAGAATTTCCGCCTCCGCGCGTTTCTGATCCGCGCCAAGATGAACCATCATGCGGCGAAGCATTTCGGCCTCAAGCTCCGCATCCGGTTCCCGCGGCTGCCATTTGGTCTGGTCCTTTCCCTCGGAAACATAGAGTTCCTGCATCCCGCGATGACTAATGAATACTTCGGTCGTTCCCGGAAGCGTTCCCGGTTCAAGGCGCGTGCGGAATTTGTCGCGCTCGGCTGTCGAATAGAGCGAATCAATGACTTTGCCCAAAAGATTCCTGAGAAAATCTCCCTGGATTTTCGCGCGATTTTCAGCCCAGTCCGTTTCCATCACGCCGGCTTCAGGGCGCTCAAGGTTGATCACGAAACCGGTTTCCTGCCAGAAATCCTTGATCGTCCCCCACAGCTTGTCCGGCGTTTCAGTGACGACAAGCCAGCGCTGATTTCCGGCGCGCTCAATCCGCGTTTTTTCGACCACAGGCAAAACCGCGCTCCTCGCCGCCTGCTGCTCCGGCGTGCGTTCGCTGACATAGGCTGAAAAAGTGGCCGTTCCTTTCCCGCCGGTTTCGGGCACGATAAAACGCTCATCTTGCGCGGGAGAGGTCAAGTCCGGCGGAATCTCAAGCGAGGATGTCTTGACGCCGGAAGCCGATTTGTAATCGATTTTCTTCGATTCCATCTGGACGCCGCCGCATGCCGAAACGACAAGAGCAGCGATGGACAAAAATAAAGTGGTTTTCATCTGTATTCCTGAAAAATTACTGGATCAATCCCGCCTGACGCATCGCCGCCCGGACACGATCGTGAAATTCAGGCGACAACGGTGTCAAGGGCAGACGAATGGCCGGCCCGGAAAGCCCAAGTTCATGGCACGCCCATTTGACAGGTATCGGGTTGGCTTCACAGAAAAGCTGCCGGCAAAGCCCGCGTAAACGCGTATTCAAGCTGCGCGCGGCATCCGAATCCCCCTTCCGGGCCGCCAAACACATTTCGCTCATCAGGCGCGGCGCGACATTGGCGACAACGGAAATATTGCCTTTCGCGCCAAGCAACATCAGCGCGCACGCCGTCGAATCGTCACCGCTGAATACCCAAAACCCCTCCGGCGCGCGCGTAATCAGTTCAAACCCGCGGTCAATATTCCCCGTCGCGTCCTTGATGCCGATGATATTCGGAATTTCCGCCAGTCTCAGCGCCGTTTCGTTGCCAAGATCGGCGACCGTGCGTCCGGGAACATTGTAAAGAATGACCGGAATATCCGTTGATTCGGCGATTTGCCTGAAATGCCGGTAAAGCCCTTCCTGTGTTGGACGGTTATAGTAAGGAACGACGGAAAGCGCCGCGTCAGCGCCCGCCGATTCAGCGAACCGCGTCAATTCGACCGCCTCGGCCGTCGAATTGGCGCCTGTTCCCGCAATCACGGAAATCCGGCCCGCGGTGTGCTCGACCGCGCAACGGATCAGCGCATGATGTTCCTCGACATCGACTGTCGGAGACTCGCCTGTCGTTCCGACAATGACGATCGCGCCCGTGCCTTCCGCCACATGAAAATCGATGAGCCGGCGCAGGCACGGAAGATCAAGGCTTCCATCTTCCCGCATTGGCGTAATGATCGCGACAATCGAACCCTGGATTGTTTTCATGGGACTGCTTCCTGAATGAACTTCCGGATTTTACCCTGAAGCGGCCACTGGCGAAAATACCACCGGAAAACTCAGGTAAACAACACAGGCGAAACTGTTTTCCATCAGGTGCCGGCCATGCTATAGTAATCAATCACGCCAGCCCTGTTTATTTTGACGACATGTCTACCAATGCGCAATTCCAGGCCATTCACGCCATTATCGCCGAAGCCAACCGCATTATCCTCGGCAAGGATTCGCAAATCCGCCTGGCTCTCGCGTGCTTGCTCGCGCGCGGTCATTTACTCATTGAGGATATTCCGGGCATCGGAAAAACAACGCTGGCCCATACGCTGGCGCAACTGCTCGGACTGAATTTTTCGAGAATCCAGTTTACAAGCGACATGCTGCCCGCCGACATCATCGGCATTTCGATCTTCGAGCGCGACCGCGGCGATTTCCGGTTTTTGCCTGGCGCGCTTTTTACGCAGGTGCTTCTTGCCGACGAAATCAATCGCGCGACGCCAAAAACACAAAGCGCCCTGCTCGAAGCCATGGAGGAGCGGCAGGTAACCGTCGAAGGCCAGACGCGTCCGCTTCCCGAGCCTTTTTTCGTCATCGCCACGCAAAATCCGTCCAGCCAGATCGGCACTTTTCCCCTGCCGGAATCGCAGCTTGATCGTTTTCTGATGCGGATCGAAATCGGCTATCCGGACAGAAACGCCGAGCGTGTTTTGCTCGAAAGCGGCGGACGCCGCGACCGGTCAAAAAAAATCGAAACCGATTTTACTCCGGAGCGGCTCAAACACATCCAGCAGTCGATTTCCGGAATCCGCGTTTCACCGCCCCTGCTCGACTACCTCCAGAACCTGATTGACCTTACGAGGCATCGCGCAAATTTCATGTATGGCTTGAGTCCCCGCGCCGCGCTCGGACTGCTGTCCGTGGCGCGCGCCTGGGCGTTCATCGCCGGAAGGGAAATGGTTCTTCCCGAAGACATTCAGGCTGTCTTTCCAAGCATCGCCGGCCATCGCCTGCGCCTGTCCGGAAGCGGAGAATACGCCCGCTTCGACGATATTGACGCCCTGATCCGTCGCGTGCCCGTCGTTTGAATGTTTTTTTTCAGATTCCGCAAGGCCGAGAGGGATCATCCCACTGTTATTCTGACGCAGCGCAGGATATATATCCTGCCGACGCGAACCGGCCTGCTTTTTGTCCTTGTCCTTGTCCTGATGCTGACAGGCGCTATCAATTACAGCCTGAGCCTTGGCCATGCGCTGGTTTTTCTGCTGGCGGGGCTGTTTTTCGTCGCAATCATCCATACCTTCCGCAATCTGCTCGATTTGCGGGTCACTCCCGGGGCCGCCGCGCCGGTTTTCGCGGGAGAACGGGCAGAATTTCCCGTTTTTCTGGAAAACACGCGCCCCCATGATCGCATAGCGCTGGAATTCTCGCTGCCCGCTTCCGGCACTTCCAGCGCTGCCCGCGCCAACATCGCGGCCAACGCCTCCTTGACCATCGCCGTATCCCTCGAAGTTCTCCAGCGCGGCCTGTTCCGTCCGGAACGGCTCACGCTTTCTTCCTGCTACCCGCTCGGACTCTTTCGCGCCTGGACTCACCTGTATCCGGACATTTCCTGCCTGGTCTACCCGCGGCCGCTGAGAACCCCGATGCCCGCGCCTTCCGGAGGAAACGCCGCCATGCAATGGCAAGGAGAAAACGGCCAGGACGATTTCGCGGGATTGCGCCAGCGCCAGCCGAATGAGTCATTCCGGCGCGTCGCCTGGAAAACGGCCGCCCGCGACCCGGAACGCCCCCTGTTGAACAAGCAGTTTTCCGGAGGAGGCGAACGGGAACTGATCCTGGACTGGTCATCGACGCCTTCACAATCCGGCACGGAAACGCGCTTGTCGATTCTTGCCGGCTGGATTCTCGAATCGGAAAAACAGCAGGTCAATTATGGTCTGCGCCTTCCGGAATGTTTTTTCGCGCCATCGCGTGGTACACCGCACCGCGACGCGTGTCTCAAGGCGCTCGCGCTTTATGCCTAGAGGAATCATGGACAGGCTGCTCCCGCGAAACCGTCTCACGCGGTTTTTCAGCCCGCCCGCATCCGCCCCGCTTGCCTCGCTCCACGACGAATTTCCCTGGATACTCACCGCCATCGTCGCAACAGCCGCCCCGCACGCAATTCACCTTCCCGCGTGGATCACGTTCTTGTGCGCTGTCATCCTGATCTGGAACGCCTGGCTCTGGAAAAACAAAACGCCGTGCCGCCCCGCTCTGCCTGCCTTCTTCGCCCTTTCCGGAATAGCGGGAATCCTTATGGAATATCGCACGCTTTTCGGGCGCGATCCGGGCGTCGCGCTGCTGTTCCTGCTTATCGCCCTCAAACCCCTGGAAATGCGCGGGCGGCGCGACAGCATTTTCATCATCATGCTCGGTTTTTTCCTGCTGCTTACCCATTATTTCTATTCGCAAAACATCTTTACCGGACTGTGGCTGCTTGTCGCCATCTGGCTGCTTGTCGCCACGCTTCTTCGCCTGTATGGGGGAAAACAGCCCTTGCGCCGGATTTTCAGCTATGCCGGGATACTGTTTGCCCAGGCTTTTCCGTTCATGCTGATCCTTTTTCTTCTCTTTCCCCGTGTTCAGGGGCCTTTATGGGGATTGCCGAAAGACGCGCGTGCGGGATTGACCGGCCTGTCCGACACCCTCGCACCCGGCTCGCTCGACGATCTGATTCAGTCCGGCGAAATCGCTTTCCGCGTCAAATTTCAGGACGATGATATTCCGGAAAAATCCAGCCTTTACTGGCGCGGCCCGGTTTTTACCGACTATGATGGAAAAATGTGGCGTGCCCGGCCGTTTTTCCTGCTTGGCCGCGGCAAGGCCCCAAGCGCGGACGGACACAAGATATACCGGTATGTCACAACGCTCGAACCCCACAATCAGCGCTGGATTCTGCCGCTCGACATGCCGGTTTCCGCTCCGGAAAACAGCATCCTGACCTCGGCTTTCGAAACCGTCGTGCGCGAGCGCGTCGGGATGCGCGCGCAATATCATTTCGACTCGATCGTCGACTATACGATCAACGTGCGGGAAGACCCCCTCATTCTCCGGGAAGCCCTTCATCTGCCGCAAAACCTCAACCCGCGCACCCGCGAATTCGCCGCGGATCTGAAACGGCGTTTCGTTTCGCCCGAGCGGATATCCAGCGCCGCCCTGCTTCATTTCCGCGAAGAACCGTTCAGCTACACGCTTCAGCCGCCCCTCCTGCTTGATGCCAACATGATCGACCAGTTCCTTTTTGAAACACGGAGCGGATTTTGCGAGCATTACGCGGCGGCATACGCTTTTATCATGCGCTCCGCCGGCGTTCCGGCGCGCGTGGTTACCGGATATCAGGGCGGCGAGATCAATCCGGTCGACGGTTATTTGACCGTTCGCCAGTCCGACGCGCACGCATGGACGGAAATCTGGATTGAGGGAAAAGGCTGGCGGCGCGTCGACCCGACCGCTTACGTCGCGCCCTCGCGGATCGAACAGGGAATCAACGCGGCGCTTCCGGAAAACGACCCGCTCCCGGCGCTGGTTCGCCTTGATTCGAGCTGGCTTCGAGACATGCGAAACCGCTGGGAGGCGGCAAACAACGCCTGGAACCAATGGATACTCGGATATAACCCGCAGCGGCAGCGCGACGTGCTTTCACGAATCGGCCTGAACGAGCCGGACTGGAAAAAAATGATGATGACGCTGGGCGTTCTCTGTGGAATCGCTTTATCGCTCGTTGCTCTCTGGACGCTTCATCAACGGAAAAGCGCCACGCCCGGGCAACAGGCCTGGCAGCGTTTCTGCGACCGGCTCGCGCGGCGCGGAATCCGGCGTTTCGACTGGGAAGGCCCGCTCGCCTTCGCGGAACGCGCCGGACACGCCTGGCCGGAAATCGCCGCGCTGGCGCATGAAGCCGCCCGCTGTTACGCGGAAATCCATTATGGCGCGGGGAAACGAGACATGTTGAAACAACTGGAACGCTGCTCGGCCTGCTTGGGCGCGATAAAAAAACCGCTTAAAAACGTCATTTTTATCGGCGCCATCCCCTCTCTCCTCTTCGTGTCCGGAATTCCCGTCATGGCGGAGACGGCTCCCGCGGAGATCGCCCCGCCGTTCATCGAAAGGCCGGAAGTCCGCGCCTTCATCGATGAAGCGCGCGCGCGGCACGACTTCGAGGCGGCCGCCCTGCGGCGCTGTTTTTCCGCCATCCGAAGCAACGCGGTGGTGCTGGAAGCGATTTCCCCCGCCGCCCCTCCCGAGCAGAAAACTTTCTGGCCCGCTTACCGGCAACGCTTTGTCAACGCCCGAAAAATCAATGAAGGTCTCCGTTTCCTGGAAAAACACGGAGCTTCGCTTTCCAGGGCGCATACCGCTTATGGCGTTCCGCCGGCAATCATCGTCGCCATCGTCGGCGTGGAAACCGGCTACGGAAAAAACGCGGGGAAATTCACCGCACTGGAAGCGCTCGCCACGCTGGCGTTCGATTACCCGCCGCGCGCCGCCTACTTCAAGGATGAGTTGCTACAGCTTCTTCTCCTGGCGCGCGAGCATGGAAACGATCCTCTCGGCTATAAAAGTTCGTACGCCGGCGCTATTGGTATCCCCCAGTTCATGCCGGGCAGTTATCGCCGCTATGCCGTCGATTTCGACGGCGACGGCAAAATCGATCTGCGCGGCAATCCGGTTGACGCCATCGGGAGCGTCGCCCATTTCCTTTTTCGTCATGGCTGGAAGGACGGAGAAACAGTCGCCCTGCCCGTGACCGTAAAAGAAAATCCTGAACCCTTGCTGGCCGCCGGAATCCTGCCGTCACTGCCGCCGCAAGCGCTGGAAAGACACGGCGTGCAAATCGCGGAAAACGCGCCGCCGCCGCCTTCCCAGGCAGACGCCGCCCTGATCGCCCTCCCCGTCGGCCAGGACACACCTCCGGAATACTGGGTCGGATTCGGCAATTTTTACGTGATTACCCGTTACAACCGGTCGACTTTCTATGCAATGTCGGTATTTCAGCTATCGGAAGCCTTGCGCGCCGCCGCTGAAAAATCCGCCAGTGCCGGAAAAGCCCCGGACAGCAAACGCCGCCCAGCGCAACGGCATAACCTTGCCACGGCCGCCGCCGCCAAATAGCGCTTACCGGGCGGCCTCCCGCCTTCCGGCGGACATAAAGCACAGGCAGCGACGCGACAGATCAAAGCATCGAGGATGCCGTCCCCCTTTTCCGGATATACAGACGATACGCGCTTTCGGCATAAATCAGGGTATAAAAGTCCAATACCGGCATGGATGCCATAGCTCGTAACCGAACCCTGTCTTTCAAAACAGACGAATTATCCTGAATGGGAAGAATGGGCGCTTTGCCCGGCGAAACTTTCCAGACCATAGACATTTCGAGTTTTTTGAACAAAAACTTCGCCATAAAGTCAAAACTTTTCCGTTCATCGTAAAACCAACTCCGGTTTGAAACCCCGCCCTTCAGGGCGGTGCGGAGGTTGGGAACCCCGGCCTGAAGGCCGGGGTTTCGACCGTAGCCATTGGCAAGGGGATGCAAACCCCTTGCCAATGATGTT
>JAITGN010000053.1 GCA_031280565.1 Accumulibacter sp.
AACCCCGGCCTGAAGGCCGGGGTTTCGACCGTAGCCATTGGCAAGGGGATGCAAACCCCTTGCCAATGATGTTAGAGCGACAGCGCCTTCCGGGCTGTCGCTAATTTCTTGCTGCGCGATTGCCCTTCCTGAAAAAATGTTTACAACCGGAGCGGGTCTTCGATAAACCCAGCTCGCTTCGCCTCGACATTTCCCCTGTATCGAGCCGCGTATTGGAAACGCGCCGAACCCGGAAACGCCGGTTTCTCCATTCACGCAGCCGTGTTTCGGTTCGTGGAGCGCTAGAGCGTTTTTCGTTCAAATGACCGCAAAATCCCGCAGGTGATGAAGTGGCGCTGTTTCCTTTCACCGCCGTTCGTGGTGATTTTGCCGGGACACATCGACGACATATATTCCCGTTCGTACTGATTTTGCCGGAACGCATTGACGGCATCTATTTCCGTTCGTACTGAGCCTGTCGAAGCAGGAACGGACGCTCCGAAGTCTTTCCAACGCCTCTTGAATCAGGGTTGTTCAAGGTAAAGGCATTCCTGGCCTTTCCAATCCTTACCCTTCGACAGGCTTCCTTCGTCAAGCTCAGGACGGAGCAGGGCGAACGGATTGGAAAGGTGTTCTTCGACAACACCTATCTCCGTTCGTGCTGAGCCTGTCGAAGTATGAACGGACGCTCCGAGGTCTTCCCAATGCCTCTTGAATCAGGATTGTTCACGGTAAAGACATTCCTGGCCTTTCCAATCCTTACCCTTCGACAGGCTTCCTTCGACAGGTTCAGGACGGAGCAGGGCGAACGGATTGGAAAGAAGGTCTCCGGAAACCCAAAGAGATTAAAAATGGCTTAAGGACGTTATTTTAATTAGCATCCTTCGTCAAGCCCAGGGCGGAGCAGGGTGAATAGATCGGAAAGGCGGAGGCCGTCCTCTCCCGGCCACATGCCGCTATTTGAATCGAAAATGCTCTAGACGTATAATTCGGGGTTTTCCATAGGACGCGTATTTAATGCCGTTGAAATTTACAGTCCGCGCGCTTGATCATTCTCTCGACGCCGCGCTCAAGGATAAGATCGATAACAAGACAAAGCCGGCCGGTTCGCTCGGCCAGCTCGAAAAAGTCGCGATCCATATCGGACGGATTCAACATACCCTGTCGCCGAAGCTTTCGAATCCGCACATGTTGATTTTCGCGGGCGATCATGGCGCGGCGGCCGCCGGAATTTCCGTTTATCCGCAGGATGTGAGCTGGCAGATGGTCGAAAACTATCTACATGGCGGCGCGGGCGCCAACGTTTTTTCGCGCCAGCATGGTCTCTCGATGATCGTTATCGACGCGGGCGTCGCGCATGATTTCGGAAAACGCGACGGCCTGATCGACGCCAAAATAACGCCGGCCGGAACGCGGAATTATCTTGTCGAGCCGGCGATGACACGCGAACACTGCGAAACGGCCCTGCTTCGCGGCGCGGACATCACACGCGAGGCGATCGCGCGTGGATGCAACATTATGGGACTTGGCGAAAAAGGCATTGCCAATACCGGCTCGTCTTCGCTGATAACGCATTTGTTGACTGGATCCCCGCTCGCTGAATGCGTTGGCCGGGGAACCGGCCTCAACGATAACGATCTTGAGCGCAAGCGCCGTTTAATGCAACAGGCGCTTGACCGCGCGAAACTTCCCGTCGGCGCGGACGTCATGACTATACTGACCGAATTCGGCGGTTTTGAGATCGTCATGATGGTTGGCGCCTATCTCGCCGCCGCTGAAGCAGGCATTACGATTCTTTCCGACGGCGTCATTGCCACATCGGCCTTGCTGGCCGCTTTCCGCCTTGAGCCGAACGTGCTTGATTATGTCATTTTTACCCATCATTCGGCTGAATCCGGACATCTCGTCCAGCTGCACGCGCTGGGCGCAAAACCGCTGCTCGATCTCGGTTTACGCCTCGGCGAGGGAACGGGCGCAATGGTGGCCTACCCGTTGATCGTTTCGTCGGTCGCGCTTATCAACGAGATGGCGAGTTTCGATTCGGCGGGCGTCAGCAAAAACGTTCGCTGACAGGAGCGCGTTATGTCACTCAAAAATGAACTTGATATCCTTGTCGCCGCGATCCGTTTTTTCACGCGCCTGCCGGTTCCGGGGCCGTGGGGGTACGACAGCGCGCCGCTTGAGCGCGCGATCCGCTACTACCCGGCAGTCGGAATAATCGTCGGCACCATTGGCGCCGCCGTTTTCTTTCTCGTTTCGGCCTTCTGGACGAAACCCGTGGCTGTTCTGGCGACGATCGCGGCAATTGCCTATATTACCGGCGCGATTCACGAGGACGGCTGGACCGATACGGTTGACGGTTTTGGCGGCGGCTGGACGAAAGACAGGATACTGGAAATCATGAGAGACTCGCGCGTCGGGAGTTTTGGCGTATGCGCTCTGACGATCCTGCTGCTCGGGCGTTTCCTCGCGCTGTGCGAAATGGATACCCGCTTGATCCCTGTCCCCGCCGCGCTGATCGCGGGACACGCTTTTTCGAGGCTATGCGCCACTTTCGTTCTCGGCGCGCTCGACTATGCGCGTCCCGACGGTAAAGCCCAGCCATTCAGCAATGCGCTCGACCGCAGGGAAAAAATTTTTATCCTGCTGAGCGTCGCTTGGTTTCTTCTGTTGTTCATCCCGTTCAGGGAACTGCTTTGCGGCATCACGCTGGGCGCGGTATCCGCATGGTGGCTGGCGCGCATGTTCCAACGGCAGATTGGCGGCTATACCGGCGACTGTATTGGCGCAGTCCAGCAATTATCGGAAGTCATGTTCTACATCGGACTGCTTTTTTCATGACCTGGGATAAAGAACAGAAAATGATTTTTACCATTCCCCCTTTAAGCCGGGCGCTCGATCCGGAATTACGGCGAAAAATCGACAACAAGACCAAACCCTCCGGATCACTGGGGCAGATCGAATGTCTGGCCCTGAAGATCGGCCGCATCCAGCAGACGCTGACGCCCGAACTATCGACACCGCGCTTCATCGTTTTCGCGGCTGATCACGGCATTTCGGCCATCGGGATTTCCGCCGTATCGCGGGATGTAACATGGCAGATGGTCGAGAATTTTCTTTCCGGCGGTGCGGCGATCAATGTTTTCGCCAGAATGAACGGAATCGACTTGACGATTGTCGACGCAGGCGTCGCGCACGATTTTGGCAAACGCGCGAATCTCATCGACGCGAAAATCAATCCTTCCGGAACAAGGAACTACCTTGAAGAACCCGCGATGACGCCGGACGAATGCGACACAGCCCTGGAAAAAGGCGCGGAAATCGCCCGAGGGTTCGTCAAGGCAGGCGCGCGTTTCATGGGGTTTGGCGAAATGGGAATCGGCAATACGGCATCGGCATCCTTGATTACCCATTGCCTGACCGGAGCGCCGCTCGACGAATGTGTCGGCCGGGGCGCAGGCCTTGACGACGCGGGACTGGCGCGAAAACGCGCACTGCTTTCAAAGGCGGCGCAGCGCGCGAACTTGTCGCCGCCCGCCGATGTGAAAACGGTATTGTGCGAATTCGGCGGTTTTGAAATCGCAATGATGGCCGGAGCAATGCTCGGCGCGGCGGAACTCGGCACGGCGCTGCTCATTGACGGTTTTATTGCCACGTCGGCGCTTCTCGCCGCCTCCCGGATCGCACCCGCGATTCGGGATTACTGCATTTTCGCCCATCACTCGGCCGAACCGGGGCACTGCGCCCAGCTCGACGCGCTCGGCGCGGAAGCGTTGCTCGATCTGAATCTGCGGCTTGGCGAAGGCACAGGGGCAGCCTTGGCCTGGCCGCTTGCGCGCGCGGCGGTTGCCATGTTGAACGACATGGCGAGTTTTGAATCCGCGGGCGTCGAGAAAGTAGAAAACGATGGCTATCGCGCTCCATAACGAGGTTGTCTATTTTTTTGGCGCGGTCCGCTTTTTCACGCGCCTTTCCGTTCCCGCCTGGGTAGGACACAGCCCTGAAGCGCTTGAACGTTCGACGCGCTACCTTCCTGCTGTGGGTCTCATCGTCGGCGGCTCGGCCGCCCTGTGTTTTACCCTGGCGTCGCGTTTCTGGCCGGTTTCACTGGCGCTACTGATGTCAATGGCGCTCACGCTGTCTATGACAGGCGCGTTCCACGAAGACGGCTGGAGCGACATGGTGGACGGCTTCGGCGCGGGGGGAGAAAAAGCCCGAATTCTGGAAGTCATGAAAGATTCGCGCCTCGGAACTTTCGGAGCGCTGGCGCTGGCGCTCATGCTCGTCGTCAAATTTTTTCTTCTGAGTGGAATTCCCGCGCCTCGCCTGCCCGCCGCGCTGCTTGCCGGACATGCTTTTTCGCGGCTGTGTGTAACGCTGATCCTGCGCTCGATGGACTATGTGCGCTTTGAAGGAAAGGCCAAACCGCTTTCCACCCATATCGGGGACAATGAACTTGTCTTTGCGGCGCTCACCGCTTTTTTACCCCTTTTTTTCCTGCCATTCCGCCCGGCGGCTATCGCGGTCTTTTTCGCGCTCGCAGCGACCTGCTGGCTCGCGCGCGCTTTTAAACGGCATATCGGTGGCTATACCGGCGATTGCCTTGGCGCGACACAACAGCTTTCCGAAGCAGCTTTTTATCTTGGCGTCTCATGCGCGTTTTCCTGATCCGTCACCCGAAGCCATTGATCGCACCCGGAACCTGCTACGGAAGACTCGACATCGACTGCGAAAACCCCCAGGTTGTCGCGGAAAAACTCAAACCCGCACTTCCTGATAACGCACTGGTTTTTTCAAGTCCGTCGCTCCGCGCGAGACGGCTCGCCGAATTACTTTCGCCGGAAATACACATCGACACGCGGCTTAGTGAGATTGATTTCGGCGAATGGGAAGGAAAAAAATGGAATTCCATTGACCGGAAGTCGCTGGATGCCTGGGCGGATGATATCTTCCATTTCACGCCCCCGGGCGGAGAATCGGTAGCGCGAATGCGGGAACGCGTTATCGCGTTCGCCAAAAGTCTCCGAAGCGAAAGCGCGGCACTCGTAACGCATGCCGGTGTCTTGCGCACGCTTGTTGGGCACTGGCGCGGACTTTCCTGTGACGAATGGATGAAACTCGATTTTGAATTCGGCTCTCTTACGTGCA
>JAITGN010000080.1 GCA_031280565.1 Accumulibacter sp.
CGTTCGCCCTGAGCCTGTCGAAGGGTAAGGATTGGAAAGGCCAGGAATGCCTTTACCTTGAACACCCCTGATTCAAGGGGCGTTGAGAAGACCTCGGAGCGTCCATTCCTGCTTCGACAGGCTCAGCACGAACGGAGGCAGGTGTTGTCGAAGAGCACCTTTCCAGGCCGTTCGCCCGTCCAGCTTGCCGGAGGCGTGTTTTTCAATCCGTTCGTGCTGCTCTGTTTTGAGCCTGGTGAAGGAGGCTTCTCGAAGAGCACCTTTCCAATCCGTTCTCCCTGAGCTTGTCGAAGGGTAAGGATTGGAAAGGCCAGGAATGTCTTTACCTTGAACACCCCTGATTCTCAAGAGGCGTTGGGAAGACCTTGGAGCGTCCGTTCCTGCTTCGACAGGCTCAGCACGAACGGAAATAGATGCCATCAATGTGTCCCGGCAAAATCACCACGAACGGCGGTGAAAGGAAACAGCGCCACTTCATCACCTGCGGGATTTTGCGGTCATTTGAACGAAAAACGCTCTAGTTCCAGTTGGGGGAAGTGAAATGGTCGCCGGCGCAGACGATTGACAGCGTATTCGTGCCTCCAGCCATCCCGTTACGTTCCCCGTAAGCCAGGACGATCAAATCGCCTTTCTGGACGACATTGGCGTCAATCAATTGCTGTTCGGCGTCGTGGCGTATTTCTCCCGCGTGCTCGGTACGCTTGTCTTCGATCAACATGGGGGTCACCGCCCGGAAAAGCGTCATTTTCAGATGTGTATGAGGCTCATAGGTTAGTCCGAAGATAGGAATACCGCAGTTCAGACGGCTCATCCAGAGCGCGGTCGAGCCGGAAGCGGTAAAAGCAGCGATCGCCTTTACCTTGAGGTGATAGGCGGCAAAGAGCGAGGCCATCGAGATCGTATGGTCGATCCGGTTGAAAACGCGATTGAGAAAGTCGTAGTCAAGCGTAATGGGCGCTGATTTTTCCGCTTCAAGACAGACCCGGGTCATTGCCTCGACCGTTTTGACCGGATACTTGCCGAGTGCCGTTTCGGTTGAAAGCATCACCGCGTCGGTGCCGTCGAGAACCGCGTTTGCGACGTCCGACACTTCGGCGCGCGTCGGCGTTGGCGAATTGACCATCGACTCCATCATCTGGGTTGCCGTAATGGCCACCTTGTTCTTTTCCCGCGCCAGACGGATCATGCGTTTCTGGTGTGAAGGAACCGCCGCATCGCCGGTTTCGATGGCAAGATCGCCGCGGGCAACCATGATTCCATCCGACGCGTCGAGTATTTCTTCCAGCGCGGCGATCGCCTCGACGCGCTCGATTTTCGCTATGGTCAACGCGTGGCCGCCGTTTGCGAGCATGAGCTGGCGTGCCATATACATATCGGACGCGCTTTTTGGAAAAGAGACCGCGAGAAAGTCCACGCCGATTTGCGTGGCCGTCCGGATATCCTCCATATCCTTGGCGGTCAGCGCGGGCGCGGATAATCCGCCACCCTGGCGGTTGATTCCCTTGTGGTCGAGCAGTTCGCCGCCTTCGCGCACCGTCGTGAAAATTTCGCTGTCCTTGACGCGGACGACGTTGAGAACGATTTGTCCGTCATTGAGCAGAAGAATGTCGCCGGGGCCGACGTCGCCGGGAAGATTCTTGTAATCGATACCGACGCGCGTCGCGTCGCCGAGTTCGCATTTCGCATCGAGAATGAAGTGGTCGCCATTCTGAAGGACAATCCCGCCGGACTCGAATTTGCCGATTCTGATTTTCGGCCCCTGCAGATCGGCTAGGATTCCCACCGGGCGCTTGAGCCGGGCTGAAATCTCCCGGACGGCAGCGGCGACGGCCTTGTGTTCTTCCGGCTTGCCGTGGGAAAAATTAAGCCGGACAACATCGACGCCGGCGCGGATCAAGGATTCGAGAACGTCCGGTTCGCGCGAGGCGGGGCCGATTGTGGCGACGATTTTTGTATGACGGATCATGATCTGTTTTCCTTTGATGCGTGACGCGGTTGAGCGCGGGGCTGCCTGTCAGCCGGTAAAGCGCGATTCGAGAATTTCGACGGCCGGAAGTTTTTTTCCTTCGAGAAACTCAAGAAAAGCGCCTCCGGCGGTCGAGATATACCCCAGTTTATCCGCGATTCCAAAAACGTTGATCGCGGCGACTGTATCGCCGCCGCCCGCGAGCGAAAAAGCGTCCGATCCGGCGATGGCGGCCGCGAGGGTTTTTGTTCCATTGGCGAATGGGGGCATTTCAAAGACGCCGACCGGCCCGTTCCAGACGACGGTTTTCGAACGGGCGACGATATCAGCCAGCGCGCGCGACGATTCCGGGCCAATGTCGAGAATCATGTCATTCGGAGCGATTTTGTCGAGCGTTTTGACCGTGGCCTTTGCCGCCGGAGAAAATTCTTCTGCGCAAACGACATCGGTGGGCAGGGGAACGCTGACTTTTTTCATCAGATCGTTCGCCCGGTCGACGAGATCGTGTTCGGCGAGTGATTTTCCGATGTTGTGGCCTGCTGCGAGCAGGAAAGTGTTGGCGATCCCGCCGCCGACGACCAGTTGGTCAACCCTGGAAGAGAGTTGTTCGAGAACGGTCAGTTTCGTCGAGACCTTGGAGCCGCCGACGATGGCCAGCATGGGGCGCGCGGGAGAAGCCAGCGCTCGGCCCAGCGCATCGAGTTCGGAAGTGACGCAAGGGCCAGCGCAGGCGATTTTCGCGTATTTGCCCATTCCATATGTTGTGGCTTCCGCGCGGTGCGCCGTTCCGAAGGCGTCCATAACCCAAACGTCGCATAACGCGGCCAGTTTTTTGGAGAGCGCTTCGTCGCATTTTTTTTCGCCCTTGTTGCAGCGCGCGTTTTCGAGCAGAACGACTTCGCCGGGTGAAACGGTGAATTTCCCATCAGCCCAGTCTTGCACGAGGCGGACTTTTCCGCCGAGCAGTTCAGAAAGCCTTTCGGCGACGGGCGCGAGCGAATCTTCCGGTTTGACTTCGCCTTCAGACGGACGGCCAAGATGCGAAGTCACCATGACAGCCGCGCCTTTTTCAAGCGAATAGCGAATTCCCGGAATCGCGGCGCGGATTCGCGTATCGTCGGTGATGACGCGTGAGGCGTCGAGCGGAACATTCAGATCGGCGCGGATGAAAACGCGTTTTCCAAAAACGTCAAGATCGGTCAATCGTTTGAAAGACATGGCAATCCTCGTATCAAACGCGCGCCCAGGAACGGCCGGGGCGGCGGAAAAGGGCGCTTCCGGAAAGCGCCCAGGGCATCAGGCGGCGGCGACGCGGGCCATTTCAAGAACCTTGTTGGAATAACCCCATTCGTTGTCGTACCACGAAACAAGTTTGACAAACGTGCTATCCAGCGCGATTCCGGCGTCTGCGTCGAAAATGGACGTACAGGCGTTTCCACGGAAATCGGTGGAAACGACCTTCTCCTCGGTGTAGGCGAGAACGCCTTTCATCGGCCCCTCGGAAGCCGCCTTCATCGCGGCGCAGATTTCCTTGTAGGAAGCCTCCTTGAGGAGTTCGGCGGTGAGATCGACGACAGAAACATCCGAGGTCGGAACACGGAAAGACATGCCGGTGAGTTTCTTGTTCAATTCGGGGATAACAACGCCGACCGCCTTGGCCGCGCCCGTGGAGGTTGGAATGATGTTTTCGAGAATTCCGCGGCCTCCGCGCCAATCCCGTGCGGACGGGCCATCGACGGTTTTTTGCGTGGCCGTCGTTGCGTGAACCGTCGTCATCAGGCCGCGCCTGATTCCCCAGGTGTCGTGCAGCACCTTGGCGATGGGCGCGAGACAGTTCGTCGTGCAGGATGCGTTGGAGATAATCGCCTGGCCCGCATAGGTCCGGTGGTTTACGCCATAGACGAACATCGGCGTATCATCCTTGGCCGGCGCGCTCTGAATGACTTTTTTCGCGCCCGCGTCAAGGTGCTTCTGACAGGTTTCTTTTGTCAGGAAAAGTCCGGTCGATTCGACGACGACTTCAGCGCCGACATCACCCCATCTGAGTTCCGACGGATCTCTGAGCGCCGTCAAGCGGATTTTTCGCCCATTGACGACCAGCGTATTGCCTTCCACGGCAATTTGCCCATCGAAACGGCCATGCACGGAATCGTATTTCAGCATGTAGGCCAGGTAATCGGGCTCCAGCAGATCGTTGATGCCGACGACCTCGATGTCGTTGAAATTCTTGACAGCCGCGCGGAAAACCATTCTTCCGATACGGCCGAAACCGTTGATGCCGAGTTTAATTGCCATAGTTTTTCCTCAAATCAATAAATCGAATTACGATGCCGGACGAGGGTTCCGCCTTGATCGGCGTCTCCAGAAAGACCAGCGCGGCGCGCGGTGAAAAAGCTCCGGACAGGCAAGGCTATTCTGTCCGTCATTTTTACGCGATCCCCGTTACGCGCGATCTTTGAGGGATTATCCATCAAAGACCGCCTTTTTTCCAGACACCGCGTTACATCATCGGCATCATGCATTTCCATTCATCGTAAAACTAACTCCGGTTTGAAATCCCGCCCTTCAGGGCTGTCGCTAATTTCTTGCTGGATGGGCCTGTCGGAACACATCAACGGCGTAACTCTCTGTTCGTGCTGAGCGTGTCGAAGTATGAACGGACGCGCCAAGGGCTTTCAAAAGCCTCTTTAATCAGCCTCCTTCGACAAATTCAAGGCAAGAGAGTTCTTGACCTTTCCAGTCCTTACCCTTCGACAACGCCTATTTCCGTTCGTGCTGAGCCTGTCGAAGTATGAACGGACGCTCCAAATATCTTTCCAGTCCGTTCGCCCTGAGCCTGTCGAAGGGTAAGGATTGGAAAGATATTCTTCTATAAGCTTCCTTCGACAAGCTCAGGACAGGCAGGGCGAACGGATTGAAAAACATGGCTTCTTTCGACAGGAGGCAGGGCGAACGGACCGGAAATCCCCCCTCAGAACCTCCCGTCGTCAGCCAATCCATCAAATTATTCTGGAATCATCCCTCTGAAATCCGCTTTATTCCTAAATTCATTGAATAGTTTTATCAAAAAAGAAGGATAAGTCCAGGTTCAGTAATACGTTTTCAAGCGGTTTTATTGCGTATAAGCGCCTTGATTTATCGTGTATTTTGAAACAGCGATAACGTCCTGTAGTAGTTTTAAGTCAAATATCAATAAAAATCGCTTGAAAACGATCATCAATTCATCAAACGCGCGACTCAAGAAACATCCTTTCCATCCAGCGCCGTGATATGGATTTAACCCGTTTTTTGAGAACTTGTTGGCATTTTTTACGTCAAAAGGCATTTTTTTAGAGATGTTTGAGACTTTGTTGTCATTGCGATCAAGCCATGTAGCCAATACTTGATCTCGTGTTTTCATCTTTCCGCGATTGCACGTTCATGACTTCCGGCATGGTCTTTTCGAGAAAGGCGCTGGCGCGGCAAGGATGATTTTTCGACCCAAATGAATGGAGCGATGATTATGAATACCCCCCAAAAATCCCGGTTTTCAGTGAAGGCCGCGAAGAGCGCGAAGGGCGCGTCCTTCGCGGACGTTTTTTCCCGGCCGCCTTTCCGCGCTGGCGCGTGTTCCGCCGCGTTGCTTCTGTGTCTGGGCGCATCATCCGTCCCGGCGCTCGCGCAGCAGACGATCAACATCACGACGGACACGTCCAACCACGTGTGCGGCAACGGCACCGCGGGCGGTGGCCTGGGCAGCGGCAACTGCGGCGTGGACGGTAGCGGTAATCCCAACAGTTTCGACGCGGCCGCGACGACGGGCAATACCGTGAGTATCACAGGCACCGCTTCCGTGGACAATCCCTCGTACGGAGGAGCAAACTACAACGTCTATACCGTTCATGGCGCGTTTAACAGCGGGAGCGGCGGCCGCGCGGTCGAAAGGAACCAGGTGACGATCAATACGACGGGAACTATCCAGGGCGATGTCACCGGCGGGAATGCCTACAGCGACGATGCCAATGCCCTTGCCAAAGACAACCGCGTTATCTTCCAGGCCGGCACGGCCGGAGAGGTTCATGGCGGGAACGCCTACAGCGACTCGGGCATTTCCCGTACCGAATCCAACAGGGTTGAAATGTCCAATGGCGTGGTGGATGTCGAAATTTATGGCGGTCATTCCGATAGCAGCACCGCTGCTGCCACGTCCCTGTCCATCGATAACCACCTTGAGATTACCGGCAGCGCGGTGATCGGCGGAGCCGGTTACGGTGGTGTCGCCACCAGCTATAACGGGGCCGCCTCTGCCGATGAAAATACGCTGACCCTTTCCGGCAGCGCCCGGGTGGGCTATGCCGCTTTTGGCGGATACGCCGTCGGCAATAACGGGACCGCCTCCGCCGATGAAAACACGCTGACCCTTTCCGGTAACGCGCAGGTCGGCGAGAATGCTTTCGGCGCCTATGCCAACAGCATCCATGCCGCGGCAAGGGGCAACCACCTCACGCTTTCCGGCAGCGCGGCGATTGGCGGGGACGCTGTTGGCGCGTTTATTTCTTCCTATGTCTATGGCGGTGACGCCACGGCAACCCAAAACACGATCACGATTTCCGGCGGGAACGTGGCCGGCGGATCCTGGCTGGTGGATGGCGTCGCGGGCGGGGCCGTCGAGGCGCTTGGCAACGTCACGGCCACGGACAACCATGCCATCATTTCCGGCGGGGCGGTGGGCACGTCTTTATCCCCCGCGAGCGTCTACGGCGGGCAGGCTGTTTCCTGGAGTCCAGGAACCACTCCCACGGCGACGCTCAACACGGTCACGGTTTCCGGCAGCGCCCAGGTGTATGGAGACGCCATCGGCGGACGGGCCAATGCCCGGGCATCCGGGGGGCCAGGCGACAGAAACGACGCCGTGGCAACCTTCAACACGCTCACGATTTCCGGCGGGAACGTGGAGGGTGCCGGAAGCATGAATGGCGTCGCGGGCGGGCAGGCATTGAGCGCTTCTGGCGATGCCACGGCGACGGACAATCGCGCCTTCATTTCCAGCAGCGCGGTGATCGGCGTCGTTGGTGTTTCCAGCGCGAACGTCTACGGCGGTTATGCGGATGGGGGTGACAAGGCCACGGCCAGAGACAACGAAATCGAAATGTCCGGCGGAAACGTGAACGGAGTCCTCTACGGCGGCTATTCCCGAGGCGGTCAGGGCCTTGCCCAGGCCCGCGCGAACACGGTCACCCTGTCCGGCGGCACGGCGAGCGAAGTTCATGGCGGGAATGCCAAGTCAAATCTCGACGCGGCCGAGGCCCGTGGAAACGAAGTCGAAATTTCCGGCACCGCGACGGTGAGTGGCGGCGCGGTTTACGGCGCGCATGTGGAAGCTCAATCCGCCACGGCGGTGGGTAACACTGTCACGCTTTCCGGCGGAACGGTGGAGAACGGCAGCGGACCGGGCGTTATTGGCGCATACGCCCATGCTCAGGATTTCCAGTACGACGCGGTGGCGAGGGCCAATACGGTTATCATCTCCGGCGGGTTGGTGGACAACAACCTCATGGGCGCCTATACCACTGGCGCTGGCGCCGCCCTGAGCCAAAAGAATACAGTCACAGTCTCTAACGGCGTAATAACCGGGATGGTCGCTGGCGGGGCCGCCTTGGCCTCAAGCGGCGTTGCCACGGCGGGCGGCGCGGTGGATGAGGGCAACACGGTCATCGTCACCGGCGGCGAAGTGCAAGGCGACATTTACGGCGGGTTCGCTGACAGCAGTGGCGCCGACGCCTTTGCCACGCACAACATCGTCACGCTCAGCGGAACGCCCAACCTGACGACGGCCGGGCTGTACGGCGGCTTTGTTTTGGGCGGCAGCGGGAACAGTGACGCCTTCACGGGCAACACGCTGAACCTCAAGACCTCGAACCT
>JAITGN010000114.1 GCA_031280565.1 Accumulibacter sp.
CCATCGATCAACTGATCAACGCGATTTTCAACGGCTGGCCGGACGAGACCTTATCCAGCCGCGCCCATCGATGGCGGCGCGACGGAAAGTATCCCTGGATAGCGGACGCCATTGATGCCCTGTTTTTTGACAGCAGGCATTGCCACGAAAGTTATTTGTCTGAGCGAACCGGACGGCAACTGCCGCCGGAACTGCGGCGGATTTAAAAAGACGGGCGACCCCACCCGGTGCGCTAACACCGGACGGAACCCCAACCCCGCAGAGCACGGCTGCAAGACCGGCAAGGCCCGCCACCTGTGCACAGGCGGTTCGAGCCTAACAGAATGCAAATGATTTGCAAAAGAGGCTTGCGCGCTATGAAAGAGATTCGAGGTGAGGCTTGTTTTCGCAAGCTGGCAGAGGGAGAATTCATCCGTCTTGCCATTAAGTGCCCGCGTTGTAAAACGCTGAATAATCTGAACGCCGAGAGCGCCACGAGCGCCAAGAGCGTCAGGCCCCCCCCGGAGCGTCACGGAGCGCCTGCCCCTGAAAGGAGCCGCCGTGCTTGACGGTATGAAAACCCAAGCCGAAGCCGCTTTCGCCAACCTGATGCAATCTGCCAAATGAGGTAGCCAACCATGACTTACGAAGAAGTACGGGAACAAATCAAAACGGGCGACGTGCTGGGGGTGCGAGGGCGCGGCGCATTCCCTTGGCTCACGCGCTTGGTGCAACGCATCGGCGGGCTGGGCGACCAGTCAGGCATCACCCACGTTGGTGTGGCCTGGTGGGTCGAGGGGCGCTTGTACTCGGTCGAGATGGACGGTCGGCACAACGTGCTGCGTCCCCTGTCACAGCACGTCGCCGACGGCTGCGGTGTGGACGTGTACCGCTGCCCGGTGGTCGAGGCCATGCCCGCGCAGTTTGACCGCGTAACGGCCAACCCCATCAAGTACAGCCTGCCCGACCTCGTGAAGATCGGGCTGCGCCTCATTTTGGGTGGCAAAACCGGAAGCGACGACGACGGTGACATGGTGTGCAGCACCTTCGCCAGCCGTTGGATGCAGTGGGCAGGCTGGCCTCCGCCGACCGGATTCCCCGATATGCCCAGCCCCGGCGAGTTATGCCGAGCACTTGGGACACAACCCGCATTTGCAATCAAGGCCGCTACCAAGCGGCCTTAGTTTTTTGGGAGACAGACACGTATGTCTGAACCGACAACAGAAGTCGCGCTGGCAAAGCTCGCCGTTCAACTTGAAAACCTCACCCGCGAAATCATCGCCCTGCGCGGCGAGCTTGCCGAACAGCGCGAGGCTCACTCCGATGAAGTGGACTCGATGTGGAAAAAGATTGATGCCAACCGCACTGAATCGGATGCCACGAAAAACAGCCTGACCGAACTGAAAGGCATGTTGCGTGGCGGTGCGCTGGTGCTGGCTTTTTTTCAGACGGTCGTCTTCGGCGCTTTCTTTTGGCTCTTTTCCACGGTGTCCACACAAAGCACCGCCATCACTCAGTTGCAGGGCTACGACCAGCAAATCACCCTGCTCGTAAAACAGCTTCACCCTCAAAAGGAGTAACCCCCATGCTTCGCTTCCGCAATATCTTCCTCGTGCTGGGCAGCGTCCTTGTGCTGGCCGCGCTCTTCTTCACCGACCCCGACAAGGGCGTGAGTACCGCCATGCTGTTGCAGGCGCTCGTCGCGCCCGTGCTGGCCGTCGGCGTGGCGCACCTTGCCCGCAAAGCCCTGTTCGACTACTTCGACATGGGCGAGGCCATCCGCAAGGCTTGCGAAACGCCAGAAGGCTCAAGCCGCGTGGTGTTGGCGGTCTGCATCGTGCTGGCTGCGTTGTTGCTGCTGTTCGGCGGTCAAGTTCACGCCGCGCCGCTGGACGTGAAGAGCTACATCCCGGCGAACGCCCAGACTTACGCCCCGGTGCTTCGCGCCGAGCAAGTGCGCTTCTGGGGCGACCATCCCGCGCCCGAAGTGCTGGCCGGTCTTGTCGAGCAGGAAAGCTGCCTGTCGCTCACACACTCGAAATGCTGGAACCCGCAGGCGCGACTCAAAACGTCACGCGAGGAAGGCGCAGGCATGGGGCAAATCACCCGCGCCTATCGTCCGAACGGCACGCTGCGCTTTGACGCACTCGCCGAGATGCGCGACCGTCACGCCGAATTGCAGGGCTGGTCATGGGCGAACGTGTACCAACGCCCCGACCTGCAACTGCGGGCGATAGTGCTGATGTCGCGGGGCAACTACCAAGACATCCGCCGCGTTGTCGCCAACCCGCAAGCGGCGCTGGCCTTTGCCGATGCTGCGTACAACGGCGGCATGAACGGCGTGCAGTCCGACCGGCGAGCGTGCGGCCTGAAAGCTGGCTGTGACCCTCAGCAGTGGTTCGGGAACGTGGAAGCGACTTGCACCAAGAGCCGCGCCGCCCTGTACGGCAAGCGCAGCGCGTGCGACATCAACCGTCAGCATGTCCAGGCCGTCATGACGCTGCGCTCGGCCAAGTATCGCCCGCTGATGGTGGCGACATGAACGCTCTGGGAACTGTGGCCGCGTTCGTGACCGGCCTGTCGCCGTGGCGAATCATTGGTGTCCTGCTGGTGATTGCCGCACTGCTCGCCGTCGGTGCTTTTGGTGGGCACGCGATGGCGCGGAATCACTACGAACCATTGCTGGCCGATGCCAACAAGCAAATCGGCACGCTCACCACAGCAAACACCGGTCTGAGAGCATCGGTCGAGCGGCAGAACAACGCTGTTGCTGCGTTGGTGGCTCAGGCCAATCAGCGCGAGCAGGATGCAGCGCAGGCAGTGGCCGCAGCGCGGAGTCAATCCGCCAAGAACCAAACCCGCGCCCAAGCTGTTCTGATTGCGAAACCGCCAGCAGGCCAGAGCGCGTGCGAAGCCGCACAAAAAGCGTTCGACGACGAGCTGCGAACCGAGAGGGGGACGCGATGACGAAACCCACAGAGCGAATCTCGTTTACCGGCATTCTGGCCTTGATTGTTTCGCTTACTCTGTCCGGCTGCGCCAGCAGTCCGCCGATTGCCCAGCCTGTTGAAGTGCGCGTTCCTGTGCCGGTGCCATGCAAAGCCCCATCACCGACGCGACCAGCTTTTGCCGTGGATGCGCTCCCGCTTGGCTCAGGCATCTGGGAACAGATGTCAGCCCTTCGCGCCGAACGCCTGCAACGCCAAGGCTACGAAACCGAATTGGAAGCCGCTGTCCGCGCCTGCCAATAGCCCAACCGCCCCCGTTCTCAGTGACCCCGTGTCGCTGGGCGCGGGGGCGCTTTTTGCGTTTGTGCGGTCAGAAGTCGAGTTGGGATTCGTGGATGCCGAGCGCCTTGGCGATTTTCTCGCGGCTGGACTTGCGGATGCTCTTCTTGGCCTCAAGCTGGGCGTATGCCCCTTGGGTGATACCCATGCGCTGCGCGACCTCGGTTTGGGTCAGTTCCTTGTGCTCGCGCCATGCACGGGCGGCAGACCATTCGTTGTCCATTGCCAAGTCCACCACGGCAGCGGGAATTCCCGGCTCGACCTTGGCCTTGCCCTTGACGAGCGCCTGGTAGTCGGCAAAGGGAATCACCGCAAAGGCAGGGTGCCCGCCCGCGTCGCGAAGAATTTGCACGGTTTCAGTAAGTGCGTTCATCACGTTTTTTCACCTCTTCAATCGAGACGATGCGAGCCGCACCGTCAAAGTCGAAAAACACCCGAAAGTTACCCACCCGCAGCCGGTATTGGTGCTCGTGATTGACCAGCGCCTTGACGTTGGTGCAATCCGGCATGTTCGCCAGCTTGTTGCACTCGCCCCGAACCGTCTTGCTGTCCGACGGTTGCAGCTTTCGCAACTGCTTGGCGGCTTTCTTGGAGTAGGTGACCTCGTTCATGTGGCGAATTATACGTTATTTATTAGCTTTGTCAAGCGCAAAACTAATAAAACGAGGCGGGCATTTTTGGAATATCCGTCTCGCAACCCTCGTGGTTGCTTGGTGTGTTTTCACTGTTTTTGGAATATAAAACCTGCTACAATCCCGCACAGTTACGGCATTCAGGCATCGGCCTGTCACGCCGGGGGTCGCGGGTTCGAGTCCCGTCCACTCCGCCAATAAAATCAATGGGTTAGCTCAGTGAGTGCATGTCGCTGGGCGCGCTTTTCGCGTTTGGGTGGTCAGAAGTTGAGTTGAGATTCGTGGATGCCGAGCGCCTTGGCGATTTTCTCGCGGCTGGATTTGCGGATGCTCTTCTTGGCCTCAAGTTGTGCATATAAATCCAGCGGGGCACGCTGGAAGGTCTTCGCGCCGCGCCGGAAAGTGTTTTGTCGGCGTTGTAACGCGCATTGATTGCGCTCGACACTACCCGTTCGCATCGGTGAAACGAGAGCGTCGCCCCGTTTTCAGGTATTTTTTGAGTCCCGTCTTGCGTCATTGATTGAGTTCCGCATGGCGACGCGGTATTGCGGTTTATTCGATTCCGGCGAGCAGCGGGACAAAGCGCACGTTTTCGAGGCGCGTTTCCGTATAGTTCTTTTCACCGCAGCGCTCGATCAAGAGGAGTGTCTGGCGGTTTTCGCCTTCCAGCGGGAAGAGCATTTTTCCGCCAATGGCGAGCTGTTGAAGCACCTTCTCTGGAACATTCCGCGCCGCTGCCGCAAAAATGATCGTGTCGAACGGCGCGGCTTCGGGGAGGCCGAATTGCCCGTCGGCATGTTTTAGGCGAATCCGGGATTGCCGGGCCGCTCTCAAGTTGCGCTTGGCTTTTATCAGGAGCGCATCGATCCGTTCGACCGAAAAAACTTCCGGCGTCAGTTGCGCCAGAACGGCCGCCTGGTAACCGCTGCCTGTCCCGATTTCCAGCGTTTTTCCAAGCGCGCGTCCTTCAAGCAGGATTTCAAGCATGCGCGCGACGCTATAGGGCTGCGAAATTGTCTGGGAATACCCGAGCGGGAGCGCCGTATCCTCATAGGCGCGAGAAGCGAGCGCTTCTTCGACGAATACATGGCGCGGGACGGTTTCGATCGCCGCCAAGACGCTTTCATTGCGAATTCCCTGATCGCGCAGGCGTTTGACCATCCGCGCGCGCGTGCGCTGCGATGTCATTCCGACGCCGGAAATTCCCTGGCTCATTTGGCGAACCAGCGGCGGATTCGTGGAAGCTGGGCATTGTGGGTCAGGTCGATCTGCAAGGGCGTGATAGAGACCCTGTTATGCGCCACAGCGAAAAAATCCGTGCCCTCGCCCGCGTCCTGCGCCGACCCCGCGGCGCCGACCCAATAGACGATTTCATTACGCGGCGTCATCGAACGGATAACCGCTTCAGCCTTGTGGCGTTTTCCAAGGCGCGTCGCTTCCCTGCCCTGGAGCTTGTCGTAGGGCACATCGGGAACATTCACGTTGAGCAGGAGCGGTTCTTTTTGAGCCTGCTCCTGAATCAGGCGGACGATTTCCAGCGCGACGCGCGCCGCTGTATCGAAATTTCCGCCGGTTTTGCTGCACAGCGAAACCGCCACCGACGGAATTCCAAGAAGATAACCTTCGGTCGCCGCTGCGACGGTTCCGGAATACAACGTGTCATCGCCCATGTTCGGCCCCAGATTGATCCCGGAAACGACCATGTCGGGAAGCACGTTGAGCATTCCCGTCACGGCGAGATGAACACAGTCGGTCGGCGTTCCGTTCACATAATAGAAACCGTTCGAAACGCGCCGGAGCGAAAGCGGTCTGTCCAGCGTCAGCGAATTGCTTGCGCCGCTGCGATCCCGTTCCGGCGCGACGACCGTGATTTCCGCTACGGACGAAAGCGTGTCCGCGAGACTTTCGATCCCTGGTGAAAAATAACCGTCGTCGTTGCTCAGGAGTATTCGCATAGGATTGATCCGCCAGAAAAACGGCGCATGGCCTGCTTTTTCCAGACATCGGGAATCTAGGATTATACGTGGATTCGGAGTGGAAATCTTGCCTGCGGAAAGCGTTTTTTCTTGAAAAAACTTGTTATGACGCCATTAAAAAATAACGTTTTTAAAGTATTCTTGTCGGAGTAAATTTCATGAATCCGAATAAATCCACATAGGAACTTGAAATAAAACGCGTTTTCAAGACATTTTTAAAAAAACGTCCTTGTTTATCAAAGAAACAGTCTTTTAAAAATACTCATAAACACGCGATTTCATCGTGCTTTTCAATCTTTCCTTTATAAAATGACTTTAAAACGTCATTCTTCGGGTGTTTGAAGGCGCATCCTGTTTTGTTTGACACAAGGTCCTATTCTTTTTGCGAAAGCGCTTTCTCTTATACAATTCCAGCAGGATTTAACCTGGGAGCAGGGCGCGAGGCAGACTTTATATGAAAAACGCATCGACTGAAACGTGGGTCGTCCACGGCGGTGAAATCACCCAGGCAACGCGTGATCTCGCGCCGCCGATCCATCCAGCAAGCACGTTTGAACGCGCCGCAGACGGCACATATCCCGGAAAGCATATGTATTCCCGGATTTCGACGCCCGCCTACGAACAACTGGAAGATTTGTTGCGGCGTCTCGAAGGTGGTGCCGACGCCCAGGTTTTCGCTTCCGGAATGGCGGCTGGCAGCGCGATTCTGCAAGCCCTCCGGGCCGGAGAGCGTCTTGTCGTTCCCCGCGCGATGTATTGGGGAATGCGTAACTGGATCGTGCATTTCGCGTCCGCATTCGGCATCGGGCTTGCGTTCTACGCCAACGATGACCTCAATGATCTCGAAGCGCAGCTTGCGAAGAAACCGGCGAAGCTGCTCTGGATCGAAACGCCGGCCAATCCCACGTGGGATGTGACCGATATCCAGGCCGCCAGCGAACTCGCGCACCATTATGGCGCGCTGGCGCTTGTCGATTCGACGATCGCTTCGCCGGCGCTCTCCCGTCCGCTTTCGCTTGGCGCGGACTTCGTTCTGCACTCGGCGACGAAATACATGAACGGACATTCCGATCTCGTCGCGGGCGCCTTGATCGCGAAAGAAGACAGCGATTTCTGGCAGCGGGTACGTTTCGCGCGGACACACGCAGGTTCTGTCCTGGGAGCGTTCGAGGCCTGGCTGCTGACGCGCGGGCTTCGCACCCTGTTCATCCGGGTCAGGACAGCGTCCAGCAACGCTTTGCGAATCGCGCGCGAGCTTGGCCGCTATTCCGGAATCTCGCATGTTCTCTATCCTGGCCTGCCGTCCCACCCCGGCCACGGTGTCGCGCTGAAGCAGATGGAAGGTGGTTTCGGCGGGATGCTTTCTGTCCGGTTCAGGGTGGGGGAGAAAAAAGCCCGCGATGTTGCCGCGCGCCTGAAGATATTCAAGCGCGCGACCTCGCTCGGCTCGGTCGAAAGCCTTGTCGAGCATCGCGCCAGCATTGAGGGGCCGGGGACGCTGTGTCCCGGTGATCTTTTGCGGTTTTCAGTTGGAATCGAGCCGGTTGATGATCTCCTGATGGATATAGATCAGGCCATTGAAGCGCGTTGCTAAAAAACGAATCGCGCTTTCGGACGGAAGCCCGAAAGCGCGAAAACGGTTTTGCGGAAACCTCCTCCTTGGGGGAGGTGTGTTTAATGAAATAACGCGATGATTATCCGTGTCAGAAACATGACGACAACCGCGTCAATGATCGGCGCGGCGAAGAGAAGCGGATAGAATTTTTTGTTTGCGCCGGAAACCAGCACGATGCGCGCGAAGTGTCCGATCAGCGTGCCCATGGTGACGCAGGCGGGGAAAAGCACCGTCGCTTGAATGGCGTCGATTTTCCCTTCGGCAAAGAGCGAGGCCGCCGCCGCGCAGCCCGCCGCTTTTGCGAAAAATGCCGCCAGCAGCGCGACGGCCGATTCGCCCGGAAGACCGAACAGCCCCATGACCGGATTGAGCGCGTCGCCGATGTAGTTCATCAGCCCTGTGATCTTCAGGAACGTGATCAGGGCGTAAGCCAGCACCATCGCGGGCGCGATCATTTCGAGTCCAATGTAAAGCCCTTTTTTGGCGCCTTTGACGAACTCTTCGACAATGTTTGTGTTATTGGCCTGCATGATCGCCTCCTTCAACCAGAGGATTTTTCTTCCGGTAATAGCTTATATAACACCTGACCAGCATGGCGCCGAAAACCTTGCAGACAAAAATCAGCGCGATGATTACGCCTACCGGCAACACCGAGATCGGGAGCAAGGGCGCGCCCGTGCCGAAGGTGTTGGTGACGACCGCGGAACCCGCGTACTGATAGGAGACGAAAATCGTCCGCTCGTCATCAGTCATCATTTTGTTGTCGACCAGTTCTTTTGTCATGACCGCGCCGACGTCGGAGCTGGTGAAACTGCTGACGAACGCCAGTCCCGCGACGCCCGGTACGTTCAAAAACGGGCGCAGGAAAGGGCGGAAGAGTTTTTCGGCGGCGCGCAGCGCGCCAAGCGATTCGCATACCTGAATGAATCCGAGCGCCAGCATGACGGTCGGAATCAGGGTCAGCGTAAACAGAAAACCTTCACGCGCGCCAATGCCGCCCGCGCCTTGAAAGATGTTCTTGCTTCCGGCGATCGTGCCGAACTTTCCGACAAGGACGCTGAAATCGAGGGCGCGCCAGGGCGTGTTCGCCAGTTTGTCCATTGCCAGCAGTCCTGAAAAAGATACGCATATGAAAATGAGCGATAACCATCCTTTCCAGGTGACTTTATACGTGTTTTGATCGTTTGTATCGGTCATTTGTTCTCCTTTGGGTTGTTTTAAAGTTCATCAAGTTTCAGGATCGTGGCGATAATGAGTTTCGCGCGCTCGTACAGTGAATCGACGACGGCGTATTCTTCGGGCGAATGGTTGTTTGCGCCTTTGACGCCTGTCGAGCAGAGCGTCGGGACGTCTGCCAGAACGAGATAGGCGGCGTCCGACGCGCCTCCTGAATGGGTGGGCAGCGGGACGCCAAAACCATTTTCTTCGCTCGTCTTTTTCCAGAGCGCGAACAGTTTCTCGACGCCTTCGGTTGTTTTCATGGCCTGTATGCCGGAATTGAAACTCAGCAGTTCGGTCGTTGTGCCTTCAATATAGGTTTTCGCCAGAACCTCTTCGACCATCGCTTTGAGTTTCGGTGTAATCGCCGGATCGATGAAACGGATGTCGACGCTTATTTCGCATCGACCGGGAACAGCGTTGACTACGGTACCGCCCTCAATTGTGCCAACGTTGAATGTATATCCTTCGTCCCAGTTGGTCAGGTTCTGTATGTCGATGACTTTGTGAGCCATTTCGAGAATCGCGCTGCGGCCCCTCTTCGGGTCGTTTCCGGCGTGTGAAGCGACGCCGTGCACAACGGCCTTGAAATTGGCCATCCCCTTGCGGCCAACGATAATCGAATTATCGATCAGTCCTGTTTCGCAATTGAATGCCGCGGCGCAGCCTTTGGCTTCCTCCATGAAGGCATTGGCGGCATCGGAATAAAGATGGCCGATTTCCTCGTCCCCCGCGAAAAGCAATTTGATCGGACGGTCGTTGAATCCTGCCGATTTGAGCGCCTTGGCGACGAAAAGGGCGATGACGATCCCGCCTTTCATGTCCAGAACGCCTGGCCCGTAGGCGAGTCCGTCACGGAGGGTGAATGGGCGTTTTTGAACTTCTCCGGATTTGAAGACGGTATCCATGTGTCCGCTCAGAAGCACCGGCGGTTTTTCTCCTCCGGGGAAAAGGCCGATTGCGATACCGCCCGCTTTTTCAAACCCGATTTTCCGCGTGACCGCGCCCGCGTCTGAAAATTCACGAAGTAATTTGTCGGCCAGAATGTCCAGACCTTCAAGGCAAGCCGAACCGCTTTCCATGTTGACGATTTCTTCCCAGAGTTTGAGCATTCCGGCTTTGTTTTCGTCGATATATTGAAATGCTTTCTGTTTCATGTGGTCTCCTGTTGTTGTTAAACATTTAACGCCGTGCCGAGACGCTCGCCACGGAGAAAAGAATCAGCGCCGCGGCAATCATTTCGCGCCATCCGAGTGTTTCGTCCAGTAACAGCCCTCCGCTGATGACGCCGACGAGCGGGACGCCCAGCGAGGAAAGCGATGAAATGGAAACGGGGAGCATCAGGACGATGCGATTCCACGCCCAGTAACAGAGCATGAAAGTGAACAGGATGTTGTAGATTGCGCCAAGCAGCGGCAAGACGCCGGGAACGGCCAGGCGGGATGTTTCGAACGGTATGGCGGCGGCGAGAATGGGCAATCCGCCGAGCGCCAGGCTCCAGGCGGTGACGACGATGGTCGGCGCGGGGATTGAGAGCCGTTTGAACAGGACGATTCCGATGGCCCAGCTCCAGGCGCCGACAATCATGCATGCCGTTCCCGCCGAGGCTTCGAGAATCGCGTCCAGGCTGTTTCCCATGAGCACGGCGATTCCGGAAAGACCAAGAATCAGGCTGGCGAAACGCCTGGGGACGATGCGTTCGCCGAGAACCCATATGGAAAGCAGGCTTCCCCAGAGCGGCATCGTATATCCGAGAAGCGCCGCGCGGCCCGACGGGATCATGGAAACGCCGTATGTCATAAAAATGTTCCAGGCAGTGACGTTGAAGAGGGTTATCCATATCAGGGAGCGCCATGCGCTTCTTGGAATGGTGATGCTGTGACCACCGAGACGCGCGATTGCAAGAAGACCGGCTCCCGCGATGACAAGTGTCGTCGAGCGGTAATAAAGCGGGGGAATGTCGGTCAGCACGATTTTCGTGATCGGCCAGTTGATTCCCCAGAACAGGGTGACCGCGGCGAGCAGAACCAGCCCGGAAACAGGGAAGCGTTCGCCGGGCGGCGCGGGAGGAAGGAACGATTTTGTCATGAACCGGGCATCCTGGCCCGTGCCCCGGTTTCAAGCCAAAGGCATTTCCCGTCGCTTTCCTTTTGTATCAGATCAAGCTGCTGCCGGTGTTCTTCCAGCTCATCCGGCATTGCGCGCAGGATTCGCAATGCCTTGGCCGGGCGCGTCGCTGCGGCGTGCTTGCCGAGAACGTCAGAGCCGTTGAGTTCCATGCCGAGACTGGCCTGGCCGCGGGTCATGGCGATATAAATGTCCGAAAGGAGTTCCGCGTCGAGCAGGGCGCCGTGAAGCGTGCGATGCGAGTTGTTGATTCCATAGCGGACGCACAGCGCGTCGAGGTTGTTTTTCTTTCCGGGGAAAAGCCCCTTGGCCATTCGCAAGGTGTCGCATACGCTACCGCATACGGTTTCGATGGCTGGCCTGTCGAGCCGCTTGAGTTCGGCGTTCAGAAAGGCGACATCGAACGGCGCGTTATGAATCACAAGTTCGGCGTCGCGCACGAAGTCGAGAAACTCGTTGACGATATTGGCGAAGCGCGGTTTGTCTTGCAGGAATTCGATATTGATTCCGTGAACGTCAAGCGCACCCGCGTCGATGTCGCGATCAGGGTTCAGGTAATGATGGAGACGGCGGCCGGTCAGGCGGCGATTGAGCATCTCAAGGCAGCCGATTTCGATAACGCGGTGCCCCTGTTCCGGTTTGAGTCCCGTAGTTTCGGTATCGAGAAAGACTTTACGCATGGCGCGGGCATCGCCGGACACCGGCGGATGTGATGTGGAAAAAGCGAAACAGGCGGTTCATTTGTTTTTTATGGCGCGGAGAGTATTTCATCGATGCCGCGATTTGCCAGGCGGTCGGCGCGTTCGTTGCCGGAGTTGCCGGAATGTCCCCTGACCCAGATCCATTCGATGACGCGTTCCTTGACCAAGCGGTCGAGTGCCAGCCACAGATCCTGGTTTTTCACCGGTTTGCCTTCCGCGTTTTTCCATCCGTTGCGCTGCCAATTGAATATCCATTGGGTAATGCCCTGCTGTACATATTTCGAGTCGGTATGCAGGTGGACTGTCGAGGCTCCGGCAGTCGCCTCAAGCGCGCGAATGACAGCCGTCAATTCCATCCGGTTATTCGTCGTGTGGGGTTCGCCTCCCCAAAGCTCTTTTTCCGCGCCGTTTTTCTCCATAAAAACGCCCCAGCCTCCGGGGCCGGGGTTTTTACGGCATGCGCCGTCGGTATAAATGTCAATGATTCCGGACATGCTTTTCAGTTCCTTTGTTCGCCGCCGCGCCAAATACTTCGCGCGATGTTTTCTGTTGTGACCATGCGGGCAGAAGCAGGCGCATACCCCGTACTTTTTTTATCGCGCGCACGATGTATACGCTTCCCGCAAAGCCCCACCAGCGATCTCCCGCGGCCTCCATGAAGCGCCAGCGTTTGAGCCAGACTTCCTGACGGCAGGGCGGAGCATAACAGCCAAAACTGCCCCGGTCGACTTCAAAACTGAGTAACTGTAGCCAGTCCCTGAGACGAAGCACGGAAATATAGTTTCCGTTTTCCGGAAATTCGCATTGACGCGGGCAAACGCGACGGCGCATCCCCCACAGCGAAATCGGGTTGAATCCCGTGATGAAAAGCCGTCCCTCCGGAATGAGTATCCGCTCTACTTCCCTGAGAATCTGATGAGGATTGTCATGAAATTCCAGGACATGCGGCATGACGACAAGATCGACGCAGGATGAGGCGAATGGCAGTTCGTTCAAATCGCAGCGAATGTCAGCGCATTCCGGCCTGCCCGCCGTCTGGCGCAACGGAATCCGGCTTCGGGTCAGGAAACGGCATTCCGGAAGTCCGAGCTGAAGGGCGTTGTAACCGAAAAGATCGGCGATCATCGTGTCGATTCTGGAGCGCTCCCAGTCGACAATATAACGTCCTTGAGGGGTTTCCAGCCATTTTCCGGCGTCGGGAATTGACATTTTTTTACGTTCTTTCACAATCAGGGCATGTTCGACATCATTCGGATTCCGGCGCTAAAGGATAACTATATCTGGCTGTTGCGCAAAGGCCAGACGGCTATCGTTATCGATCCTGGAGAAGCGTCTCCTGTAGAAAACGCGCTTCTCCGCGAAAAACTGTCTCTGCGCGCGGTGTTTGTGACACATGAGCACGCTGACCATCAGGGAGGCATCGCCGGTTTGCTCACGCGGCACGCGGCGGATGTTTTCGGTCCCGCGGCGGAGTCTATCACAGCTCTGACACGCCCTTTGCGGGGAGGGGAAACGGTTTGTCCGGACTGGGACGGAGGCGAATTCAAAGTGATTTCCGTCCCTGGGCATACGCGTGGACACCTGGCTTACTATGGCAGCGGCTGCCTGTTTTCCGGCGATACGCTTTTCGCTGGCGGCTGCGGACGTCTTTTCGGCGGTTCGCCGGAACAGATGTTTGATTCCTTGCGGCGTCTTGCGGCCCTGCCTGATGAAACCGCCCTTTATTGCGCGCACGAATATACGGAAGCGAATTTGCGTTTTGCCATGGCGGTTGAACCTGGAAACCGTCTTCTGCGCGCGAGAGTCAATGAGACCGCCGTCGCGCGCGCCAAGGGATGGGCGACCTTGCCCTCCACGCTGGCACTTGAAAAAGCGACCAATCCCTTTCTCCGGTGCGAAGCGCCTGAAGTGATCGACTCCGCCGCGCGGCGCATGGAGCCGGCGCTTTTGGAAAAGTCTGGATACTCTCTTGAACCATGTGTCGTTTTTTCCACTCTGCGCGAATGGAAAAACGGATTCGGATGAGTTCTTCGAGGCAAGACGATATCGGCGTTCGTGCAAATATGACATGTTGCGTTTACGCACTTGAATCTTCAATGCCGCTTTGACGCCGGCAGGAAACACTTGACAGTGTGATTATCAGAGGCTAAATGTTGTGTTAAGGGTTTGGGGCGTTTCGCGGTAGCCAAGATACAGGCGGGGCCTTGAGCATTGGGAGGGAGTCATGTCATACATTGGAAGAAATGTCCGGGCGAAGGTTTTCGGTATCATGCTCGTCATTGTGATCGTTATTACGATCATGAGTTATGGCGTTGGATATTTTCTAACGTACAGGCAGATGATAACCCTGATCGGCGACGATGCGAGCCTTCTCTGCAGCGTCGCGAGCAAGCTGGCTACAAAAAGGCTGGATTTTCTGAAAAGGGAGCTGCGCGGCATTTCCGAAGAGATTCAGCAACATTACAAAACCGCGCTGTATGTCAATCCAGAGGGCCTGAATTTCTTTCTGGAAGCCAAAGCCAGGGAGTATGACTATCTTTCCCTGGCTATCGCCGATGTCGACGAGATCATCGCTTCTTCCGGCCGTCATCTGCCTGATCTGAACGCCCTGAAGGATGAATATGCCGCCCGCGCCTTTCGGGGCGAAACAGTCATTTCCACAACTGATTTTTTCAGGAACAGGGGCGTCGTCATCCGGGTGTATACCCCGTTGAGCAAGGGGGTACTGATCGCGACCCTGCCGGGCCTGATACTGAGCGACCTTGTTTCCGAATTCAAGTTTCTGCAGACCGCCCATATATTTGTTCTTGACAAGAAGGGAGTCATCATCGCGGGCGTGCATCCGCCCCTCGTCATGCAGCGGGTCAACCTCATCGAACGTGGAAGAAGCAACAAGGCATTGAAAAACATAGACAGCGCTTTCGGCGCCATGCTCCAGGGAAAAAAAGGCGTCGGACTCTATCGGTACAGCGGGGAGGAGCGCCTTGCCGCCTATATGCCGATCACGGGTTCGGATCACTGGTCCATCGCTGTCGCCATTCCGCTCGGGGAAAGCGCGATTGCTCAGGGCAGGACCGTGCTTCTGCTTTCTGCCCTGCTTGTTCTCGGGCTGGGCGCCATCGTGGCTTTTTTTGCTTCCAAAACGATTGCCAAGCCATTACTCGTCGTCAACAAACAGAACGAAACGCTGACCAAGCTCAAGCAAATCGCCGAAGACGCGTCTGAAACAAAAAGCAATTTCATCGCGAACACAAGTCACGAGATGCGGACACCCCTCAACGCGATCATCGGCCTGAGCGAATTGTCGTTGAATTCCGGCGAAAAGCTTCCTGGTGAAGTGGTGGAGAATCTCGAAAAGATATACGACTCCGGCGCGGTTCTTCTGTCGATCGTCAATAACATTCTCGATATTTCGAAAATAGAGTCCGGCAAGTTCGAATTGATCCCAACCAATTATGATCTTCCAAGCCTTATCAACGATACGGCGAGCCTGAATATCGTGCGGATCATCGAAAGGCCGATTGAATTTCAACTGGAGATTGATCCCGCGCTTCCAGGCAGGCTGATTGGCGATGAACTCAGAATCAAGCAGATTTTCAACAATCTTCTGAGCAATGCGTTCAAATATACCGAAAGGGGGAAAGTCTTCTGGCGCATTACCTGCGAAAAGGAAGGGGAGACCGTCTGGCTGGTCAGCAGGGTTCAGGATAGCGGCATTGGGATTCGCCAGGAAGATATCGACAAGCTCTTCTCGGATTACAACCAGGTCAATGTGAAGAGCAACAGGAGCGTCGAAGGAACGGGGCTTGGGCTTTCGATTACGAAGAAAATGGTTGAAATGATGGATGGCTCGATATCCGTCAAGAGCGTTTTCGGCAAGGGCAGCATCTTTACTGTGCGCATCAAGCAAAAGGCGGCCGCGAACGCGGAGATCGGAAACGACATTGTCCAGGCATTGCAGCGCTTTGATTACACGTCGAACAAGCGCCTGAGAAACTCAAGCATTTCAAGAGCCTACATACCTTATGCCAAGGTCTTGGTTGTCGACGATGTGCAAAGCAATCTCGATGTGGCGAAAGGCATCATGAAACCCTATGGAATGCACATTGATTGCGTTACAAGCGGCGCCGAGGCCGTCAGGCTCATGCGCGAGGAAAAAATCAGGTACAACGCCATTTTCATGGATCACATGATGCCCGAAATGGATGGCATTGAGGCGACGCGCATCATCCGTGAGGAAATCGGCACCGAATATGCAAAAACGATTCCCATCATCGCGCTTACCGCGAACGCGGTTGCCGGAAGCGAGGAATCTTTCCTGATGCATGGCTTCCAGGCGTTTCTCTCAAAACCTGTTGACATTCAGAGAATGGATTCGGTCATCAACCGCTGGGTCAGGGACAAGGATTTTGAAAAGAAACATGAATTTTCCGGTGAGGCGGAAGCGGAGCCGTCCGCTGGAGACAAGTCTTCCGCGGATGCGCCGGATTTACCCGGAAAGCCGTGCCATATCAAGGGAATCAACTTCGAAAAGGGCCTGGAGCGTTTCAGCGGCGACGAGGATACCTACGTGAATATTTTGCGTTCCTATCTGGCGAGCACGACAGAGGCCCTGGAGCGAATCCGCGAACCGAAGGAGAAAGACCTGCCGGATTATGCTATTATCGTTCATGGAGTCAAGGGGAGCAGCTATGGCGTCGAGGCGGTGGATATCGCCGAAAGAGCGGAGGTGCTGGAATTGTCATCGAAAGCGGGCGATTTCGAGTTCGTCCGCCAGAACAATCCCCACTTTATCCTGATGCTCGAAGAGCTGCTGGAAAATTTGTCGGCCGCGCTCGTTCCGGCGGGTGGAGACGATGGCAGCGGTAAAGATCTCATGAGTTCGCCCGACGAAAAACTGCTGGAGAGAATGCTTGAGGCCGCGAGCGATTTCAAGCTGGATGACATGGAAGAAGTCATGATTGAGCTTGAGCGTTTCAGGTATGAGTCGGAAAACGAACTGATCGTCTGGCTCAGGGATCGTGTCAACATGATGGCGTTCCCCGAAATTCGCGACAGGCTCTCGCAAAGAAGGAAAGCATGATTTTTCGGACGTTGGGAGGACGCAATGGACAAACAGACAGTCGTTGTTGTTGACGACAATATAGCCAACCTGACGATCGTGAGAAGCCTCCTGAAAGGCCGTTATGAGGTTTTTCCCATCCCTTCGGCGAGCATTCTGTTCGAGTATTTGAACAAGGCGGTCCCGGATCTGATCCTGCTGGATGTCGAGATGCCCGAAATGGATGGATACGAAGTCATAGAAAAACTGAAATCCGACAGCCGTTTTGATGATGTTCCTGTCATTTTTCTGACATCGCACGAGGATGAGGCAAGCGAACTGGAAGGGCTTTCGCTCGGCGCGGTTGATTATGTTTCAAAGCCCTTCTCTCCGCCGCTTTTGCTGAAACGCATCGAGAATCATCTTCTGATCGGCTCGCAGAAGAAGAAGCTTGAAAACTACAATAAAAACCTCGAAGTCATGGTGGAGGAAAAAACGGAACATATCTTCAGGATGCAGGAACGTCTTCTGACCATTCTCGCGGAAATGGTCGAATTCCGGGACAGCGTTACGGGCGAGCATATCGACCGTACCCAGAAATATCTGAAAATCCTGATCGACAGAATGCTGGAACTCGGCGTCTACAAGGAGGAGGTGGGCGGGTGGAATACAGCTTTTCTGATTCCGTCGGCACAGCTTCACGATATCGGAAAGGTTTCAATCAGCGATGCCATCCTGAACAAGCCGGGGAAACTGACGCGGGAAGAATTCGAGATAATCAAGACACACGTGGCGATCGGTGTTCAGATCATCGAGAGAATAGAGCGGGAGACCAAAAAGGATTATTTTCTTTCTTACGCGAAAAATTTCGCGGGATATCACCACGAAAAATGGGATGGATCGGGGTATCCAAACGGTCTTTCCGGCGCGGATATTCCGCTTCAGGGCCGGATCATGGCGCTTGTCGACGTTTACGACGCCCTGGTTTCGGCGCGTCCTTATAAAGAACCCATGCCGTTTGACATGGCGAAATCCATCATTGTGGAAGAGAGCGGAAAGCATTTCGATCCGGCGATTGTGGACGTTTTTTCCGGCATCTCCGGCCGCTTTGAGGAAGTCGCCATGGCAAGCCGCCAGACATCGGGGCAATGAAAGTCCGGAAAACCATACAGGGGGATGTCATGGACAAAAAAATCCTTGTTTTTATAGGGGTATCGATCATATCCGCCTTCGCGGCGAGAGCCGAAGACCCTGCTAACGATCTGACCGGAACGCTCGCGAAAGTGAGGGAAACCGGGAGTATCGTATTGGGATACAGGAAGGCATCGTTTCCGTTTTCCTATGTGAACTCCCGGTTCCAGCCTGAAGGCTATACCAAGGATCTGTGCGACAAAATCATGGACGACCTTAAAGCCCGGCTTGAAATGTCCGGACTGAAAGTCGACTATCTCATGGTGACGCCGCAAAATCATCTCTCCATGCTGAAGGAGGGCGTGATTGACATGGAGTGCGGAACGACGGGCAATAGCGTTGCGCGTAACTATGACGTTTCTTTTTCCGTCAATTATTTTGTTTCCGACATCCGGATGCTTTCACGTTACGATTCGAACATCAACACGCTTGATGATCTCAATGAACAAACAGTGGTGACGACGGTCGGCAGTCTGACGCATGACTTTTTCGCGAAAAATCTGGATATCACTCAAAGAAAAATAAACGTGTACTACGGGTACGACCATAACGAATCGTTGCTGATGCTGAAGACAGGTTATGCCGTTGCTTTTTTTCTTGACGACGTTGTTCTTGAAGGGCTGATCAAGACATCGAGAGATCCGAACGCTTACAAGATCTCCGATATCTCGTTCGGAAAGAAATATTATGTCATCCTGTTCCGGAAAGGGGATGAAATGATGAAGAAATTTGTTGACAAGTCGCTTTCGGACCTGATGACTTCGGGGCAGGTCGAGGCGATTTACAACAAATGGTTCATGAAATATCTTCCTTCGACCGGCGTGGAGTTCAACCGCCCCATGAGACATGATATGTGGAAAATATTTCTGCGGCCCACGGACGCTATTCCGAACAATTGAATCCGCCGGCCGCGCGGGAGCGTCACCTGTCACGCGGGCGGGGAAGACACGCTTGTCCCGAAGCGTCCGGTTATCATCGAAATTCGCCGGGTTTTCTCCTTCAGCAAGCCTGCTGGACGCGGGAGAAGCGCGATTTTCTTCCGCGCTGTCGTGCCTGACAGCAAGAAATTAGCGACAGCCCGGAAGGCGCTGTCGCTCTAACATCATTGGCAAGGGGTTTGCATCCCCTTGCCAATGGCTACGGTCGAAACCCCGGCCGTAAGAACGGGGTTCCAACCTCCGCACCTTTCTTGCGGGCGGGGTTTCAAACCGGAGTTGGTTTTACGATGAATTGAAACGTTAAAAATATGGAAAATTTCATGCTTTATTTTTTTTGCGCTGCCGCCGTTTGTGTTGCCGTCGCTTTTATTGCCGTTTTTATTTTTATGCGCCGTGGATCGTCTGCCGGAAGTGCTTTTCGTTCGCTGGAATCGGGACTGGAGCGGCTTGAGCGCGAATTTCGGGAAGAAATGGCGCGCGCCCGGATTGAAGCGTCGTCGTCGGCCCGTGACGGCCGCGAAGAGCAATCACGCGCGCTGGAGCAGTTTGCGAAAACGCTTTCGGAACAATTTGGACAGCTTTGCCAGCAACAGGCGAATCAGCTCGATGCCTTCGCGCAGCAGCTTTTCCGGATGACACAGAGCAATGAACAGCGTTTCGAACAGTTGCGCGGCGCGGTCGATGCGCGTCTCGAAGCGATTCAGACGGAAAGCGCCGTCCGGCTCGAGGAAATGAGAAAAACCGTCGATGAAAGACTGCACGCGACACTTGAGCAGCGGCTTGGCGACTCGTTCAGGCTGGTCAGCGAGCGGCTTGAGCGGGTACACAAAGGCCTGGGGGAAATGCAGGCGCTCGCGTCCGGCGTGGGCGACCTGAAAAAAGTTTTGACCAACATCAGAACGCGTGGAACCTGGGGCGAAGTCCAGCTTCAGGCCTTGCTCGACCAGATTTTGATGTCGGAACAATACGAAAAAAATGTGGCGACCCGTCCGCGTGGAGCGGAAAGGGTCGAATTCGCCATTCGGCTGCCTGGAAGCGAAACCGGCGGCCGTCCGGTCTGGCTGCCGGTTGACGCGAAATTTCCGCTTGAAGACTACCAGCGTCTTGTCGAGGCGCAGGAGCTCGCGGATCCGGCGGCCGTGGAGGCGGCGGCGCGCGGGCTGGAAACCCGTTTGCGTGACGAAGCGAAAAAAATCCGGGACAAATATATTGAGCCGCCCTATACGACCGATTTCGCCATTCTGTATTTGCCGATCGAAGGGCTGTATGCCGAAGTCTTGCGCCGTCCCGGACTGGCCGAATTGCTGCAACGCGATTTCCGCGTCACTCTGGCAGGGCCGACAACGCTGGCCGCTTTGCTGAACAGTCTGCAAATGGGCTTCCGGACGCTGGCGATCGAAAAACGCTCGTCCGAGGTCTGGGAGGTGCTCGGAGCCGTCAAGACAGAGTTTGCCAAATTCGGCGATGCGCTCGAAGCGACGAGGAAAAAACTCGAGCAGGCGACGCGAAGCATCGAATCGGCGGGAAAGCGTACCCGCCAGATCGAGCGCAAGCTGAAAGGCGTCGAAGCGTTGCCCGCCGGCGAATCGCTGGCCTGTCTCGGCAATCTCGAAGAAATCGAGGAAGCCGAAGAAGCCGTCCCTGCCGAAGAAGAATGAAGTCCCCGGAACTCGAAGCGGCGTTTATGGCGACGGTTTACCGTGTTGAAGCGCCCAATGAGTATTTCAATTTGCGGATTGATGTTCCGCATGCCGGGTTTTCGCGTTTTCTGGCTGTTTCCGGCTATTCCGGATGGGGATTGGTCACAGCCTGGAATCCATGCGGCCGTCTTGACAGCCCGGCGAAGAATGAAGCGCGTGCGACAGCGCTGAAGCGTGAAATTGAAACAGGCGGCTGGCGCTTTCATCCGGCGAGTCATCATGCCGATCAGGAGAGTTGGCCGGTAGAACAGGGGTTTTGCGTTTTCAATGCGCCGCCCGGAACACTGCACCTTCTGGCCAGGCGGTTTTCGCAGCTCGCTTTCGTCTATGGCCTCCCGGACGGATATCCGCGCCTGCGCTGGGTGGAAGAAAAATAGGACGCTTTTCTTTCGAGAGGCGAGGATTTTTGCCGTCCATCCGGTAAAAGCCGCTTCAACGGAAAAAGCGGTTTTCGGGAGACGTAAAGAATAATGGAATGAAAAGGCGCGCGAGCGCGATAGAATTGCGAGGCTGTTTTCAAGGCAAGCGTGTTTTAAAAAATCAATCAACATCATCGCAGCGCGAATACATGGAAAGGACATCACGTGAAAAACGAAAAAATCATGCTCAGCAATATTGAATATCTTCCCGGTTATACGATTACCCGGCATCTTGGGCTGGTACAGGGAAGCACAGTACGGGCGAAACACATTGGCCGTGATTTTATGGCGGGTCTCAAGAATATGGTGGGCGGCGAGCTTGCCGGTTATACCGAACTCCTGAATGAATCGCGCCAGGAAGCGACCGACCGGATGATCGCCCAGGCGGTTGGAGTTGGCGCGAATGCCGTGATCAATGTGCGTTTCAGCACCGCGAACATCGCCTCGGGCGCGGCGGAAATACTCGCCTATGGCACCGCTGTTTCTTTGACGCGAAAGGAATGAGATGGAAAATATCATCGCTCTTGCCGTTGTTTTTCTGATGAGCGTTGTCACCTATATCTGTGGCACGATCGGTGAAAAACGGCATTACCGTTCAATTCGCGAACGCGAGGGGCGTTTGAAAAACATCCTTGTTTTTAACGAGAAAATGCCGCCGGCGGCCTATCTCAAGCACGAATTCACGCTGGTTGCCGGGTCGGTCGTCATGGGCAGCGACTATTTCCGGCAAGTGCTCGCCTGGTTGAAAAAGATTTTCGGCGGACGCTTGACCAGTCTGGAATCCGTGCTGGACAGGGGGCGGCGCGAAGCCATTCTCCGGATGAAGGAAGAAGCGGCGCGCATGGGGGCCAAAGCCGTTTTCAACGTTCGCCTGGAAACGAGCATGCTGGCCGGGAATCAGACGACGGATGGCAGGCAGCAAAAGCTTTTCTGCGCGGAGTTTCTCGCGTACGGCACTGCCTTGTACATCCCGATGAACGCCTCCTGAAATTAAAATGACGGAGTATTCCAATCCGGAAGTCCCGCATGAGGTCAATGTTGGCAAAAGCCGCCCCATTCTGGATTTTTTGCGGCTGTTGTCAGGGCTTTGTCTGGTGCTGGCAGCGGTCGTTTCTCTCGTTTATTTCGGCGCGCGTTTTTTCGCGCCGAAAATTCCTTTCAGGTATGAGGGCGCATTTAACGAATCCCTTTTAAAAGGGAGCCATCTTTTCGGCAAACATCCTGCGTTTTTGTGCGCGGCGGAAGAAAAAATCGCCTTGCAAACCTTGCAATCGATGGCGGAAGGCCTTTCCGTGGCGATGGATTTGCCGGAAGAGATGAATATCCATGTGCGTTTCTTCGGCGGCCGCGACCCGAATGCCTTTGCTACGCTGGGCGGCAACGTGGCGATCAGCCGCGCTCTGCTCAAAAATATCCATACGGAAAACGGTCTGGCAATGGTGCTGGCGCACGAAATCGCCCATATCCGGCATCGCGATCCCATCGTTTCCCTGGGGGGAGGCGCGGCCGTCGCCCTGCTTTTAAGCGCTTTCACCGGCAACGCCGATGGCGGTCTTCTGGCTGCGTGGGTCGCCGATTCCACCCGGATGTCTTTTTCGCGCGCACAGGAAGACAAAGCGGATAGCGCGGCGCTCGCGGCGCTGAAAACGTATTATGGTTACAGCAACGGCGCGGACGAGTTTTTTGTCTACATCATCAAAAAACGCTCGGAAACGCCGTCCCTTCCCGTTTTTTTTGGCACGCATCCGATGCCAGAAGCGCGTCTTCAAGCGATTTTATCCAGTTTCGATTCTGTATCGCGGCCGTTGAAGCCATTGCCGGATGAATTGTTGCGCCTAAAATCATGCTGGCCTGGAACGTGGACAGACGATTGAGCCGGATAAACGGATTCGCCATGCGATTGTGCGCTAGAGCCGCGCAACGATTGCGTCTTCCGGCTATATGGATTTCCAGATGGAATTGTGCCATTATCAGCGCCTGGGCGGGCCTGGCGGCACACGGCCGGGGGCAGCCCGAATTTCAAACCGGGAGAGCGTCATGTTCAAGCATTTATTTATTTTGATAAGCGCGGTGGCTGTGTCCGGATGCGCCAGCATGTTTACCCCTGCTTCTGAACCAAAAGATGGCGAAAGGGCCAGATTGAGGGGGGTTGGCGGTACCTTCTTCGTTGACCAAAACGTTTGCGGCGACCGTCCCGACCTTGCCAATGGCATGTTTGTGTACTTGAATTCGCCATTTTGGCAGAGATCGATCGGTATGCCGCGCGGCGCGATGTCTACGCCAGTCTGGGGGGAAATGTATATCAGGGCTGACCGGCAGGTCCAGGTAACGGCAAACTATGCTGCCGGCAGGAGCAACTGTGAGGCTGTCTCCTATTTCAAGCCGGAGAAAAACAGGGATTATGAATTTACCATAGGTTATTCCGGTCATAATCCTATTGCCGGGCGTAGTTCATGCAACCTGAGAGTCGCTGACATCACGAGTGGCCGTGACAGAAGACCTGTGCAGATCAGTAGAGAAAAGCTCCCGTGTCACTGATGGACTGTCCAGTGTCTGCCTCTGGCGCCGGATTCGCGCGTTGTTACGTTTCCCCATGACCTGGCCGCCGATCGTTTGAATTCACCGCTGCTGCCGTATTACGGCAGCAGCGACGGCGCGAGACGGGCGGTTATAAACGGATTCGACGCGAGGAGGAGAAAGCGGCGATGGCTTGATTTATACGTAATGAAAGCGCATACTCTCCCGTTCCGCTGGTCGTTCCGAACCCGGCGGGAAACTTTGAGTGCCTTTTCTTCACGAAACATGCCGGAACGCGATGGATGAAATGAATGACGCGATTATCAAATACTTGAAAGACAACGGCGAACAATTCGACAAGGATCTTGCCGAAGTGTTGCATATTCCGGTCGAGGAACTCCGGAAAAAAGTCGCCGAGCTTTCAGCGCAGGGAGACATCATCTGCTGCAAAGTGACGCGCTATCTCGAAGGTAAAAAGATCGAAGGGTTGAGTTGCCGTCTTTCCTGCGATTTGCCGATGCCCGCGCGGGGACGCAAGGCGGGCACGAAAAAGGCGTCAAGCGCTACTATTTTCCTTCTGGATTGACCCCGGCCGCCGGCTTTCCGGGAAATTTCCGGGAAAGCGCGGCGGCACGATAATCATTCTTTCAACGGCTCTTTCCACCAGGCTTTTGTAACGCTTTTCCCGGGAATCAGTTTTTCGCCCATAAGCGGGGTGAGGAGAGTAACATCGCCCGCCTGCGCGGCCAGGCCGGAAAGCAGGCCGATTGATTCATCCCAGGGATGGCGCGCCAGGTCGAAAACGCCCCAGTGCACGGGGACGAGCGCGCGCGCGCCGATATCCCGATAAACCTGAATGACCTCTTCGGGAAAAAGATGGGTTTTGGGCCATCCCGGATTCCATCCGTCGATTTCAACGAAAGCCAGGTCGAATGGGCCATGTTTTGCGCCAATATCCTTGAAATGAGCGCCATAACCGGAATCACCGCTGATGAAGACCCGGAATTTTTCTCCTTTCAGTGAAAAAGAGGTCCAGAGCGTTTTGTTCCGGTTGCCGAACGTCCGTCCGGAATAATGAACGGTTCTTTCGGATGCGATGGTCAACCCGGACTGGGTCAGGGTTTCGCCCCAGCCAAGTTCATGAATATGCTCCGCGGGAATGCCCCACTTGCGCAAATGCGCGCCGACGCCGAACGGAACGACGAAACGCGTATCCGTGTTCCGCAGTTCCCGCATCGTGGCGTATTCGAGATGATCGTAATGGTCATGGGTGATGAGAACAAAATCCAGCGGCGGAATCTGGCTGCGCGCCAGAGGCGGATCGACGAAGCGCCGGACGATTCCGGGGAGCGGCCCCGCGTTGCCGAAAACCGGATCGACGAGCAAGCGCTTACCCTCAAGCTCGATAATGAGAGAAGAATGTCCGAGCCAGTACGCGGCGAGTCCGGATGGCGCCGCTGAAAACGATGCCCTCTCCAGAGGCATTTGAGGCAGGCGTCCCTTGGGCGCGTTCGGGTTGCCTGGAAGGATGAAACGCTCCCAGCCGCGCCGTCCGCCGCCTGTCACGCGATCCGGAAAAAACGGCAGTTTCTCGGGGCTTTGAAACTGGCCGTCCCTGAAATACGGGAGGCGCTCATACTTCGCCAGGTCGCTCTCGGACGGCGTATGGCCGAGGGTCTGGAGCAGATGACACGCCGGAAGGGCGGCGATGGCGGCCAAAATCATCAGAAAAATGGCGATGCGCTTGAAAATCCTTTTTAGCGGATTCATCGATTGAAAACTCCGGAAACTTTCCCTTCACGGCGCCGCCGGTCGCGGAAGAGGCGCGGCCTCTCTTCAGACCATCGCGCCACCAACCGTTTCAGAGATTAAAAAAACCATTCTATCCTGTCGTGAAACCGCCGGGCGATCTTTCCTGAGAGCGCCGCGATTTTTCCTCGCGCGGCGCGGGCGGAAGTGCCGGGAAGCGGGTCAATCAGCCAGCGCGCGCGCAACAGTCGCGGCATTGTGGCGCATCATATTGAGGTAAGTCGCCGCCGGCCCGTCCTTGCCCGACAGCGAGTCGGAATAAAGCGTCCCGCCGATTTTCGCGCCGGATTCTCCGCGAATCCGTTCAAGCGCGCGCTGGCCGGAGATATTCTCAAGGAATACCGCCGGGATTTTCTCGCTGCGGATCAAGCGAATGATTCGTCCGATATCGCGGGCTGACGGCTCGGACGCGGCGATATTTGACGGCGAAATGAAATCGATGCCATACGCGCGGGCGAAATAGGCAAAGGCATCGTGGGTCGTAATGGCTTTCCGTCGCGCTCTGGGGATGGCGCTGAAGGTTTTCCGGATTTCCGCGTCGAGTTCGAGTGCCACCTTTTTATAGCGCGATGCGTTCCCGAAATAAGTGTTTTTTCCGGCGGGATCCAGCGCGGCCAGGACATTTGCGATATTACCGATGTAATGATCTGCGTTGGAAAGGTCGAGCCAGGCATGCGGATCGGTTTCCATCCCGCTGGACGTGATGGGCTGGACGCCGCGGCTGGCGACGAGAAGTTCGCCGGAGAAACCCGACGGCCCGGCAAGGCGGTCGATCCAGGCTTCGAATCCCAGTCCGTTGATGATTACCAGCCGCGCTGCCGCCAGCGCGCGCGCGTCTGCAGGGGACGGCTGCCAGCCGTGAGCACTGGAGTCCGCACCGATCAGCGCGTGGACGTCGACTCTTTCTCCGCCGACGGTTCGCGCCATATCGGCGAGGATGCTGAATGTGGCGACGACGCGGAGTTTTTCCGCCGCGTCCGCCAGGGCAGGGGCTAAAAGAAGCATGAAAAAAAAGAAGGCGGCAAACGGCGAAAACCCGCGTTTTCGTGCGGATTTCGCGGGGCGCGGGGAGGGCGCGGCAAAGCGGAACATCGGCTCAATGCTCGAAATGCCAGCGCGGCCGCAGGCGGCGGACGAGAGGGCCGAAAGGTCCCGCGGCCATCGAAAACAGATAAAGAGCGCCGAGCGTCAAAACGACAGCCGGGCCGGCCGGAAAATCCAGGTAAAAGGAAAGAAGCAGGCCGCAAACCGAACCGGCAAACGCCAGAAGCGGCGCGATTGCCAGAAGCGCCGGAATCGAATTCGCCCAGAGACGCGCCGAAGCGGAGGGCAGAATCATGATTCCAGCCGCCATCAGCGTGCCAAGCGCGTGAAAACCGCCGATCAGATTAACGACGACGAGCGTCATGAAACCGTAATGCGCCAGCGGGCCGAGACGGCTGACGCGGGCGAGATGGGACGGATCACAGCATTCGAAAACGAGCAGGCGCAAACCGGCGGCGAGCGCAAGAATCGAAAGCGAGGCAAACGCGGCCAGGAGGAACAAGGAAGCGTCATCCAGCGCGAGCACGCTGCCGAACAGGACGTGCAGAAGATCGACGTTGCTGCCGCGCAGGGAGATGAGCGAGACGCCCGTGGACAACGAAATCAGGTAAAGCGCCGCGAAACTCGTATCCTCGCGGATGATGGAATTGCGGGCGACGCCGCCGGCCAGCAGGGCGACGGCGATTCCGGCCAGCAGGCCGCCGAAGGTCATCGCGGGCAGCGAAAGTCCCGCGATAAGGTATGCGGCGGCCGCGCCCGGCAGAATCGCGTGGGAAATCGCGTCGGCCGACAGACTCATCCGGCGCAGCATCAAAAAAACGCCGACCGGCGTTGCGCCAAATGACAGTGCGAGGCAACCCGCGAGCGCGCGGCGCATGAAGCCAAATTCGACAAAAGGCGAAAACGGCGGGAAGGCGGCGAGCGTGTCGAAAAAGGCGCTCAATGTGACCGCTCCGGTTTGACGGGGCACACGGCGGTTTTTGCGCAGCCGCGCATTTCCATGAGTTCACGGGCGCGTGCCAGATTTTCTTCGGTCAGAACCTCGGCGGTTGGCCCATACGCGAGCCTTTCACAGGCGAGAAGAAGCGTGAGCGGATATTCCTGCCGGACGCGCGCCAGATCATGCAGAACGCTTACGATGGTACGTCCTTCCTCATGCCAGCGCCGGACAAGCGCCGCCAGATCGCATGCCGTGGGTTCGTCGAGCGCGTTATAAGGCTCGTCAAGCACGATCAGCGAAGCGTCCTGAAGAATCAGCCGCGCGAAGCGCGCGCGCTGAAACTGCCCGCCGGAAAGCTGACCCACCGGACGGCTTTCGAATCCGCCGAGTCCCACGGCGACGATCGCATCATCGAGGCGTTCGCGGGCGTCACGCGAAAAACCGCGAAACGCGCCGAATTCGCGCCATAGCCCCATCGAAACGAAATCGTAGACCGGAATGGGGAAATCCGCATCGAAACCAGGCGTCTGGGGAAGATAAGCCAGCGTCCCGTCCCACGAATCCGGTAGTCGGATTTCGCCTTCCATCGGGCGCAGTTCGCCGGCGATTCCCTTGAGCAGCGTCGATTTTCCCGTCCCGTTGGGGCCGACGACGGCGAGCAGGCTTCCTGGCGCGACTTCACCGCTCAAATGATGAACCGCCGGATGACGGTTGTAGCCCAGCGTCACGTTATCGAAAACAAGGGAAGGCGCGCGCATCAGGTGATCGCCCAGAAAACCGCCGCCCAGACGAGCAAAAGCGGAATGAGACTCCACGCCAGCCGGACAGTGGCGCCCGGAACAAGAACGGAAGGCGTGCCGAAGCGGTGGCCGGAAGGGCGGCCGGAACGGTGGTTGGAATAGTGGTCAGAAGGGCGTGAGGACATGTGATTCGATTCGCGCCCGTCAAAACCGGACGGCGCGCATAAAATGGCGTTGGATCGAAGCGCGAATCCTGCCCGATCCGCTGGATAATTGCAATCGCAAGCCGTTTCCGCAGGCGCTTCCGGAAGATATAAATACAATACGTTTTCAAACGATTATTTGGGTGAAAATGATATAAAACCGCTTGATGCCGTTATATCAATTTTTAGAATAGGCATTTTTTGCTCTGTAAAATCGAATAAAATGGCTTGAAAACGTAATCGCTTTTTTTAATTTAACATGTTTTCACAAAAATAAAGAACAAAATACAGGAATAGCAGTCATTACAGAGGAATGATTCGGGAATATTTTGACTGTTTTTGAAATAATGCCATGAGCTGTCCCGGGCTTGACGAAGAAAGTGCGTCGAAGAGCGCCTTTCCAGTCCGTTCGCCCTGCTCCGTTCTGAGTTTGACGAAGGAAGCACGTCAGAGGCTCGTTTTTCAATCCGTTCGCCCTGAGTTTATCGAAGGGTAAGGATTGAAAAACGATTCGAAGAAAGAATCGGGATTGGAAAAACCATTCATGATCTGGAGCGTCCGTTCATACTTCGACAGGCTCAGCACGAACGGAGGATATGTTGTCGACGTTCACTACAATCTTGGCAGGAACGGATTTTCCCTACCCGTTCATCCTGAGCTTGTCGAAGGATGCTTGTCAAAACAACGCCCTTAAGCTGTTTTTAAATCCAGAAGACACTTGTCCGGAGAATGCCTTTCCAATCCGTTTGCCCTGCCTGTCCT